>NZ_QMEB01000069.1:0-16535 GCF_012912135.1 Brasilonema bromeliae SPC951
GTACAACACAAAAGCAGCCATCTCAAAAGCCACCTGTCAAAGAGATAATACCAGCACAGGGTTGGATATATAACGAAAAAGGTGAGGTGTTGCTGGTTGGTTATGATCCGACTAAGACTGGTCCACAACGTAAGCAGCCAGCACCGACTAGTAATTGTGCTGCGGTGAAATAGATATGTAGAACGTTTAAGGTTTGATTCCACGTTGATTTGACCTCACCCCGCCCTTCGGGCACCCCTCTCCTTATTAAGGAGAGGGGAGGTTTTGGCGTAAGCCAAAGCCGGGGTGAGGTAACACGCGTGTTGGATTCATGAGTATTAAGTAGTCGTCAGAAATTCCGTACACCAATTAAGATATGTAGAACGTTTAAGCGCTTTGATTCGGTGTTGATTTAACCTCACCCCGCCCTTACGGGCACCCCTCTCCGCGAGTTCGGAGAGGGGAGGTTTTGGCGTAAGCCAAAGCCGGGGTGAGGTCACACGCGCGTTGCATTCATGGGTATTAAGTAGCCGTCATCAACTGCGTTCATCATCGCTACTTAATTTCTCAAATCGTACCTTTGAACAAACCTTTGGGACGAATGAGCAACACTAAAATCATCAGCAACAACGCTATCCCTTGTTTATACTGAGCACCCAGCAAAACAGTACTGGTTTCTTGTGCAATACCAATGATAAAAGCTCCTGCGATCGCACCGTAAGGATTCCCAATTCCTCCCAAAATCACTGAAGCAAACAAAGGTAAAATCAAGAACCAACCCATGTTTGGTCTTACGGCTCCAATCAAGCCGTACATACTTCCGCCCAAGGATGTGAGAGTACCAGCAATCACCCAAGTCCATAAGATGACTTGGTCCACATTAATACCAGAAACCCGAGCTAAATCTAAATCGTCAGCAACAGCCCGCATTGCTTTGCCAATTTTAGTGTTTTGTAAAATGTAGTGTAATGCAACAATTGCTGCTACAGCTAGGAACAAAACCAACAATTGATTTTGTGGAACTCTCACACCCAGAATATCCATAGCCGGAACCACGGGCAAATCGTAAGTTTTGTTACTACCGCCCCAGATAAGGATAATCCCATTACGAAGAAATAAGGCAAGCCCGATAGAGATAATAATAAGAGTGGTGGAAGTAGCACGGATAGAACGCATATGAGACCATAGCAACTTTTCCGACAACAGCATTGCTGCTACTGTGCCAATTGCAGCGATCGCCATAGACAGCCAAATATTAACACCAAAGCTATTCACGAGCAGCGTCAGATAAGCTCCCAACGTCAAAAAATCACCGTGAGCAAAGTTAGACAACCGTAAAATCCCGTAGGTGAGAGTAAGTCCAACAGATGCTAAAGCAATAATGCTACCCAAAGCAATACCGTTAACAATTAATTGAGCGAATTGTGCATTCATAGTCGTTACATCTAAAATTCATAACTTGTATAGCAGGAAATAGGGAACAGGGAACAGGGAACAGGGAACAGGGAATACGGAACGCTTAACAGTGAACAGTGACAAGTGATAACTGATCGCTGGTAACTGGTAACTGGTAACTGGTAACTGGTAACTGCTGTATCTTTTTCCCTTATTCCTTTATTGCCCACCTAAAATGGAATTGATGGGGCGCGATACCATTTGGACAAGATTGGAAATGATACTAACAGAAAAATTTGAAAAATTAAAAGCATTATTTTTAGAAATGGAGCAAGCTTTGATAGCTTACTCTGGTGGAGTGGATAGCACTTTGGTAGCCAAGGTGGCTTATGATGTTTTAGGCGATCGCGCTTTAGCTGTCACAGCTATGTCTCCCTCCTTGTTAAGCGAAGAGTTGGAAGACGCCTCCCTTCAAGCAGCGATGATTGGGATTCGTCATCAAATCATTCAAACACATGAGATGGAAAATCCCAATTACACTTCCAACCCTGTGAACCGCTGTTATTTTTGCAAAAGCGAACTACACGACACTCTCAAACCCTTAGCGATTAAATTGGGTTATCCGTATGTGGTGGATGGAGTCAACGCGGATGACTTACATGATTATCGCCCAGGAATTCAGGCAGCAAAAGAAAGAGGTGCGCGATCGCCCTTAGCAGAAGTGGGTATCACCAAAGCCCAAGTCCGCCAAATTTCCAAAGAACTCGGTTTACCTTGGTGGGAGAAACCCGCGCAACCTTGTTTGAGTTCACGCTTTCCCTACGGTGAAGAGATTACCGTCGCTAAGTTACAACGAGTCGGTAGGGCAGAAATTTATTTACGCAAGTTGGGTTACCAGAATTTGCGGGTGCGTTCTGAGGGAGATACAGCACGAATTGAATTACCGCCAGAACAAATCAAAGATTTTGTTTTAAAAACTGATTTGCAATCTATTGTTTCTGCTTTTGGTGAGTTTGGTTTTATTTACGTCACATTAGATTTGGAAGGTTTTCGTAGTGGGAAGTTAAATCAAGTTTTGAATCGAGAAGTTGCGAGCATGAAATGATAATTTGTTGACATCTTCGAGCAATCTCGTCCGCCCAGAACTCAAGTTCTGGGCTAATAGTATAAGTCTACTTAAGTAGACTGAAAATAAAATCACCGAAAGAATTTAGTCCTCTTGAGAGGACTTTTGCTATTAGCCTGGGGTTTCTAACCCTAGGCGATCGCACAAAGCCTGCTAATCGATATTGACAACAAAATCCTCAAATGAGTATCCGGACAAGAGAATGAACGGGAGAGAAAAATGATTCAACCCTTACGCAAACTAGTAACATTTGAAGAATTTGCAAAGTGGAAACCAGAGGATGGGCGTTATGAATTGCATGATGGAGTCATTGTTAAAATGCCGCAACCACTAGGAGAACATGAGGAAATTATACTATTTTTAGTTGAGAAACTCACTTTGGAATATAGTCGCCTCAATCTAGCCTATGGTATCCCCAAAACAGTGTTAGTCAAACCACCTGAAAATGAATCATGTTATTCACCAGATGTGCTGATACTAAACCGTTCTAATTTGGTAAATGAACCTCTGTGGAAAAAGGAATCAACCGTTATTCAAGCCGCATCAGTTCCTTTAGTTGTCGAAGTTGTTAGTACAAACTGGCGTGATGATTACTATAAAAAATTGGCTGATTATGAAGGAATTGGCATTCCTGAATACTGGATTGTAGACTATCTTGCTCTTGGCGCGAGAAAGTTCATCGGTAATCCCAAACAACCAACCATTTCTATTTACAACCTAGTCGAAGGCGAGTACCAAGTTAATCAGTTTCGGGGTGATGAACGCATCCAGTCTTTAACATTTTCAGAGTTAAACTTAACGGCACAACAAATTTTTGAAGCTAATACCATTTCTTTGTGAGGCGGCGCCAAATTTTCTTGACTTCTTCTTAACTTATTTTTCATCGATATTAGTACTAAAATCTTCGGGTGCATCAATCTTTATTTGCTTCAGTTTCGACATGAAACTAGGCTTTTTAGAGTGTTGTTTGGATTGTGTAAAATCTTTGAGCAAGAGATAGAGTTCATCAAGATAATCTTCGTTGAGGCTGTCAATTTCTGCTTGGATTTTTTGTTTTGTATTCATGTTTATTTTTCTGTTTTATCCTAATTATAGACAATTTTAGCATAGGGAATTAACATAGCTGAATGAGCAATTCTCTGTGCCCTTACAAACAATGATCGCACTCGTAGCTACTCTACTACTTATCCGCCACTACAATCTCACCCTTTTTATTAATCTTCACTAAGTCATCAGGAAAATCTTTATTATTCAAATAACGCAACAGTCCCACTGTCCTAAAACGCTGATCAATATGAGGAATTCCTTGAGCATTAAGGTGAACAGGAATAATTTTCCCGAACACAAAATCTCCTTTTGAGTTCAGTTTCACTTCTAATATCATTGAATAGCCAGCTTCAGCAGTCGTGGATAAAGTCCGGTATCCTAAAAAGTTTCCCAAAGAATAAGCGATGAGTTTTCTATTATAAATCTCAATCGCTCTTGGAACATGAGGACCATGTCCGATAACTAAATCTGCGCCTGTATCAATCATTGTCCGGGCAAACTGAATAGAATTTCCTCGGTTTTCTCCATAAAAAAATTCTGTTTTATCGTGAACGCGCAGTGCATTAGTTCCTTCTGCTCCTGCATGCATTGATACAATCACAACATTTGCTTGTGTCTTAGCTTTTTGTACGAGTGCTTTGGCTGTTTCTAAATCGTGAATCGAATTATAAAATTCATAGGGAGCAAACGCAATCATCCCAACGACAATATTATTCACTTTTAATAAGAGAATTTGATTTTTGTGACCTAATGTTTCGATACCAACGGCTTTAAGATTCTTAACTGTGTCTTGAAACCCCACATAACCAAAGTCTAAAGCATGGTTATTTGCTATATTCATCACATCAAACCCAACATCAGCAAAAAGTTGAGCATACTTTGGTGGGGAGCGAAAAGCAAAAACTTGTCCTCGACTGATATCCTTGGCGCTATGGGGGTAGTTTGTTAAACTACTTTCAAAATTACCAAATAAAATATCAGCTTTTTGTAAATATGCTCTCACAGAGTTTGGTAAAAGCAGATTGCGGTTACGTGGAAGTTTGTAGTTAGGGTAATTTGTGCCAGGAATAATGTCTCCAACAGCTTGAATCGTGATGGTGTCACCAGATGTATACTCTGGTGTAGAAAATGGAATTGGTTGTGTGTCAGTAGATGTTGTAGAGGCGTTTGTTCGTTGCAATTGTTCGACACGGATGAATAATCCTATACCAATACCCAAGCAAAAGCAGAAACTTATAAAACTGAATGAGACTAGTTTTATAAGCTTTTGATTTAGCATATTTATATTGTTTATATTATGGTGCCAGTATATCGCAGAAGTCTTGATGAATGAACAGCTTTACAGAAAATTGGTATTAGAGGTTGACTTTATAACGAGCTATACCAAATCCGGATCTAATACCCCCTTTATTATTTAGTCCGCGTAGGCGGACTTTGTTTGTGTAGTCGCGATTTCTAATCGCCACAGTAGTAGGGTGCGTTATGCCTCTGGCTAACGCACCATCATCAGGATTTGGTGCGTTATGCACTCTCACACAACGCCAGATACTACAACGGGACGCCAGGTGCTACAAGTCGGGAAACCCGCCCAACGCACTGGCTCGGGAACCCCCGCACCGTACTGGCTCCCCTACAGATACTGTTCACTTTTCCCTGTTAAGAGTTCCCTAACTCAACTAGTAAATTCATAAACCAAACCTGATTCCTATATATGCTTAAAGAGCAGCTTGAAGATATTGAAATTCAATTGTTATTAGAAGGTATACATCGTTATTACGGATTTGATTTTAGAAATTATGCCTTGGCTTCAATTAAACGACGAATTTGGAACATCATTCGAGCCGAAGGTTTAACCACTATTTCTGGATTGCAAGAAAAAGTTCTCCATCATCCCGAATGTATGGAGAGATTTTTGTGTAGTCTCTCGGTTAACGTAACGACTATGTTTCGTGACCCCAACTTTTTTCTAACATTTAGGCAAAAAGTGGTTCCAATATTACGAACTTATCCTTTTATTCGCATTTGGCATGCAGGATGTTCTACTGGTGAAGAAGTTTATTCTCTGGCAATTTTACTACACGAAGAAGGTCTTTATCACCGTTGTCGTTTGTATGCAACTGATATCAATGAGATGGTTTTAAAAAAAGCAAAGGCTGGAATTTATCCATTAGATGCAATGCAAGATTATACTCAACAATATTTACAAGCGGGTGGAAAAAAAGCTTTTTCAGAATATTATACAGCCGCCTATGACCATGCTATATTTTCTTCTTGTTTGAAAGAAAACATGGTATTTTCACAACATAATTTAGCGACTGATAATTCTTTTAATGAATTTCATATTATTTTCTGTAGAAATGTCTTAATTTACTTTAATAAAATTTTACAAGAGAGAGTGATTAATCTTTTTCATGAAAGTCTTGTTCCGTTTGGAATTTTGGGCTTGGGACGGCAAGAAACTCTGAGATTTACTCCCCATGAGCGAGATTATGAGGAATTAGAAGGTGGGGAAAAGCTTTATCGTAGAATTCGATAAGAATTAAGAATGAGTCGTTGGGAGTATGACAATTCAACTCATTGCTATTGGTGCATCTTTAGGAGGGTTACAAGCCCTTGAAGTTTTACTCGCCGGATTGCCAAGAAACTTCCCAGTCGCTGTGGCAATTGTTCAACATCGTTACAAATCTTCAGATAAAAAATTGAGAGTTGCATTACAGCAGTATAGTGCTTTAGTTGTCGTTGAGCCGCAAGATAAAGAAGAAATTTTACCCGGTTATATATATTTAGCTCCAGCAGATTACCATTTGATGGTAGAAGTAATAAGCGATACAGTTTCTTATCCAAGTTTTTCTTTATGCGTTGATGCTCCTGTGACTTATACACGACCGTCAATAGATGTGCTATTTGAAACTGCGGCAGATACTTATGCTGAAAAGTTAATTGGAGTTCTCTTGACAGGAGCAAATCATGATGGTACACAAGGAATGAAAAAAATTAAAGCACGGGGTGGCAAAACTGTAGTACAAGAACCTGCAACAGCGATTTGTGCGACAATGCCTAAAGCGGCGATCGCAGCGGGAGTCGCAGATAAAGTTCTACCTTTGGCAGATATTGCACCTTACCTAGTGAAAATTTGTCATTTTTGAGAGAGTTCTTGCCGAATTCTTCATAAACAAAAGTTCTCAACTACTGTCATTCAAGAATCACTAAATTTCTAACTTAAGATAGTGTCAATAAAATAAGCCCAAACGTCACAGTCAATAGAAAGACGTGAAAACGTTTTTATCTATTACCTAAAGCATACAGATAGAAATGCCATTTGAACCGAAAGTTAACGTTCTGTTGGTAGATGACCATCCAGAAAATTTGTTAGCCCTAGAGGCAATTTTAGATAGTCTGGGTCAAAATGTCGTGAGAGCTACATCCGGCGCGGAAGCACTGCGATGTTTGCTCAATCAGGACTTTGCAGTGATTCTGCTGGATGTGCAAATGCCGGACATGGACGGGTTTGAGACAGCAGCCTTGATTCGACAGCGAGAGCGATCGCGTCACACACCAATTATTTTTCTCACAGCATTTAGCACCAGTGACAATATGGTGTTTAAAGGATATTCTGTTGGTGCCGTAGACTACCTCTTCAAACCCATTCATGCAGAAATTTTGAAATCCAAGGTAGCCGCGTTTGTTGATTTGTTTCAAAAAACTGTCGAAGTCAAGCGACAAGCGGCACAATTGGCACAGATGAATACTGAACTGAGAAAGCGCGAAGAGATGTTTCGCTCTTTAAGTGCTTGCTCGCCGGTGGGCATTTTTCTTACAGATACATCAGGTAAATGCACTTATGTTAACCCACGATATCAAGCTATCTATGGGATGACGCTGGAAGAAAGTTTGGGCGACGGTTGGACACAAACAATTCATCCAGAAGATAGAGGGCGAGTGATTGCTGATTGGTATGCTATATCTGGTGAAGGAAGGGAATACACAGGAGAGTTTCGCATACTCACCTCGACAGGAATTGAGCGTTGGGTTCATATGTCCTCGTCGCCTATGCTTTCCGATCAAAGCGAAGTTATTGCATATGTTGGCACGATAGAAGATATTACAGAGCGTAAACAAGCACAAGAAGAACACATCAAGTTCATCCGCGCACAAGCAGCCCGAGAAGAAGCTGAAACAGCAAACCGTCTTAAGGATGAGTTTTTAGCAACTCTTTCCCATGAACTTCGTACACCTTTAACTTCAATACTAGGTTGGTCAAAACTGCTGCGCCAGCGAAAAATGGATGAAAAAGCGATTGTACGCGCTCTAGAAACGATTGAACGCAACGCGACTTTGCAGGCACAACTCATAGACGATATTTTAGATGTCTCGCGGATTATGCGTGGTAAACTACAGCTCAATCTCTGTCAGATTACCTTAACATCTGTCATTGCAACTGTTGTAAATAGCGTACGCTTAGAAGCTGAGAAAAAAAATATTCAACTTGAGTACATTATTGAACACACTAAGACAGAGGAGGAAGAGAGAAGGGAGAGAGAGAGGGAGGGAGAGAGAGAGGGAGGGAGGGAGAGAGAGAGGGAGAATATTCTTTCACTCTCTTCTTCCCCAGAGGGAACTTTGAATTCTTCCACTTCTTTTGTTGTTTGTGGTGATCCAAACCGCTTACAGCAAATAGTTTGGAATTTACTGAGTAATGCGCTCAAGTTCACACCCCAAGATGGAAGGGTAGAGGTACGATTGTTACTCAGTGCTGAGTCTTCCTCAGAAACACTTCAACCTCAGCAACACCAGTCACCTGCGGCGAAAAGTTCCTTAGCACTGATTCGGGTGAGCGATACAGGTAGTGGTATCAGCCCAGATTTTCTTCCCCATGTTTTTGAGCGCTTTCGTCAAGCTGACGGGAGCATCACCAGACACCAAGGTGGACTGGGTTTAGGACTCGCAATTGTGCGTTATCTCGTAGAAATGCATGGGGGAAGCGTTCATGCTGAAAGTCCGGGAGTCGGACAAGGAGCCACTTTTACTGTGAAGCTACCGCTGATTGGTACAAGAAAAACACCACAATCAGAAGAAGAAAAAGAAGACGAGGAGGAGGGGAGTAGTGAAGAACACTTATCTGCTAAACTGATAACTGACTACACAACTAAGTCAGAAAATACCTCCTGTAGCGCAGGGTGAACTAAGCGATGATCTTGTACGTTCACACCTTTGGCTAATGCTTGGTTTTTCTCCAGTGCTTTTATCCCCGAATTTGCTAACTGCAAGACATAGGGTAAAGTGCTGTTGTTCAATGCTTGAGTTGAAGTCCAAGGTACTGCCCCCGGCATGTTAGGAACCCCATAATGAACCACACCCTCTTCGAGATAGACAGGATGAGTATGGGATGTGGGGTGTACAGTTTCCACGCAACCGCCTTGATCAACAGCAACATCGACTATGACAGAACCAGGACGCATTTGTTTAACTAAGTTGCGGGACACAAGGATGGGTGCTCTACGTCCTGGTACTAAAACAGCACCGATGAGCAAGTCAGCATCTTTGAGCGCAGCTTCAATATGGGCGGAGTTGCTGTAAAGCAGTTCTACTCTAGAACCAAACAAGGTTTCCAGATAAGCGAGGCGCTCAACATTAACATCGATAATCTGGACAGCAGCACCCATACCCACAGCAATTTTCGCCGCTTCTGTACCAACAACACCGCCGCCTAGAATCACGACTTTGCCTGGTTTCACTCCAGGTACACCGCCTAGCAAAACTCCTCTACCACCTTGCTGACGTTCTAGAAATCTTGCCCCAAATTGTACGGATAACCGACCTGCAATAATGCTCATGGGAGTGAGCAGAGGTAATTTGTTGTTGCCTGGTTGTTCTACAGTTTCATAGGCGATCGCCGTTACACCACAATCAATCAGATGTTCCGTTAACGTTCGATCAGCTGCTAAATGCAGATATGTAAACAAAATTTGCCCCTTCTGCAAAAACTTATACTCCGCAGCCAGTGGCTCTTTAACTTTAACAACGAGTTCGCATTTCCAGGCTTCGTCAGTGGTGGTGACTATTTTCGCGCCAGCGTTTATGTAGTCATCATCTGTAAATCCTGCCCCGATACCTGCTTGAGTCTCTACAAAAACTCTATGACCATTTTCTTGTAAGACTCTCACACTAGAAGGACTTAACCCAACTCGAAACTCTTGATCTTTTGTTTCTTTAGGAATACCAATTTCCATTTATTGCCTCTTATGAATTTTTGTATAGCTATAGTTTGTCAGTCTCATTCATAATCTGTTGAATCAGAAACTACGAATTTTAGAACTCCTACTCATCCATAGTTTGTTGAATCAGAAACTACGAATTTTAGAACTCGTATTGAAGTAGAAAGTATTGAAGTGCAAAGACTGCACTAAGCTTTGAGAAGGCAGCGCTGTTTTACCGTCTTCCGGAGCATACCTTTATGGGGGGTTAACCTTTGGGACTCTACACTTCAATACTCTGGATGACTCCAGTTGCTTTGATACCACCACTGTAGTTCAAACTTTTGCTCTTGACGATTGCCAAAGTACTTCTACAATAAACTAAGAATCGTAAATAAATGTAAACAGTGGCAATCCTGCAAAATAGCCTAGGCGTGTTGTCACTCAAATACCCAGTTAAAAGTTCATTTGTCAAAAAGAGGTTTTCAATGACGACACAACCAAGCGTTACTCCTAAGTTGGAAGAACCTAAGTTCGGGTTTAATGAGTATGCTGAGCGTTTGAATGGTCGAGCTGCAATGATTGGCTTCTTAATGATGGTGGTAATAGAATATGTTACCAACCAAGGAGTATTATCATGGCTCGGTCTTAAGTAGGATTTTTACTTAGCTTTTTCTGATAGAAGCCCCACGCTGTAATGTACTCATTCAGCGTGGGATGAGCGGGGCGATGGAAATACAAATAGAAACCCCCAACTCTTCCAACTTCCCCAACTTCTCCAACTCCTCCAACTTCCCCAACTCCCCCCAATTGTTGACCAAAAATAAAGGGATACAAGCCCCGCACTTCTAGGGCGGCTTTTGCGCTAAAATATACAAAGGAGTTAGCAATCCCCCTCTAGGCTCAAGACGCGTTGAAACAGCTACGATGAGAGCAGGCGTAGAGAAAGACTGATGGGCAATGGTAGTAAACATAAATCCAACCCAAAGGAAAAAGACAAAATTCAATAGTTCAACTGTCAGTTAGTCGCGTCCGGACATTCCGAGACTCAAAACGGATGTGGAGAGAGTGTAAGACTTGGTTCCAAGCATTTCTCAATGAAGCGTCAACCCCATTCAGCGACCAGTTATCCTACTACAAGTAGGTTGCTGGCGTGGCGAGGAATCACCGCACTTATAGGGCGGTGAGGATGTCAATTCATCAAACCTTTGCTGAAGCATATAAGGTAGTAGAACGGAACCGAACTATAATGATATTGAGGCTCTATCACAAAAGCGTCAATTGCTCTTGAGGTGCTCTCAAAAAATATAAATATACATATAAAGGTGAACAGGAACAAAAAAGCTTGTGATGAATGCTGTATTTCCTCGTTTTTTAAAATCAAGCTATCGTAGAGAACCACTTATCAGTGTATTGATTACAATGGGAGTCATAGATGCATTGATTGGTGGGTTGGATGATAGCTGGTCGTTGTTTGCTTTTGGCTTAGGGACAACAGGAATGGCGCTAGCTTACAAATGGTGGCGGATTCAGCAACGCCAACCCTTGCCTGAGGAACCTGTGGTGCAACATTATCTACCTTCGCGATCGTCAAGTGCTGCTTTACCGATGCTGAGTGTTTCTAAGAAAAAGCCACCATATCAGTAGATTTTGGCTCTAAAATTTGAGTCATGATATTTATTATTGATTGTTGCTAAAAAAAAATAAAACATGGTATGCTTTGCTACCTATAGCGCCAGTATGATCATTGACGGGCGGAGCTTTACTGCCTGTCAATCTGGTACAGGCTATCTTGAGATATTTGAAATATATGAATAATCACAATAAATTCCTCTTACTTATCCAAAATGCAAAGCTTTCTGGGCGTAGAAAGGAATTTCAGTCTCAAATAACCAGTGCCAAGAATTTTGTGATACTCATGAGCGTAGCAGGTGCTGTTGCCATCACTTCGCTCATCCAAATACCATCTGCAAGCCCTGTTGAGTTTCAAGTGACACCAGTGGCTCAACCCAGCAGCGTTGCTAATCCACAACTTTTGTACACATTCACAGAACATTCGGGGACTATTCAATCTCTCGCCTTCACTCCAGATAGCCGAATCCTTATCAGTGGTGGCTATGATAACGAAGGTATCATTCGCTTGTGGGATATGACAACTGGCAGAAGGAAGGGAATTATCAAGAGAGCACATAAAACTGCAGTAGAATCTATCGTTATTTCCCCAGATGGTCAAACTCTTGCCAGTTGCAGTGATGACAATACTATTAACCTTTGGAACCTGAAAAGCTACAAATTTACTCGCTCCTTTGTGGAACACACAAGCAATGTACTATCTTTAGCCATGACTCCAAATGGTAAAGTTCTTGTCAGTGGCGCACTAGATGGTATTCGGATGTGGGATTTGCTACAGCAGCGCCCACTTGCGACTTTGACACGTTTTGATAACTCGATTAATACAGTGGCGATTAGTCCTGATGGTCAGACGCTGGCAAGTGGTGATAATGTTGGTGTGATTAAGCTATGGGATTTGAATAGTGGAAGATTAATCCGCACAATTTCAGGGGCACATTCTAATACAGTTACTAAAATAGTTTTTACCCCAGATGGTAGGAGTTTTATCAGTGCGAGTCGCGATCGCACAATTAAACTCTGGAGTGTTACCACTGGACAATCAGTTCGCGCCCTAACAGGACACAATAACTGGGTAAATGATATCGCCATCAACCCAAACGGACAAACCCTAGCTAGTGCTGCCAAAGATGGAATTAAGCTGTGGAATTTAACAACAGGCGAGTTAATAACGACACTTTATGGACATTCTGACTGGGTAAGCGCCATAGCCTTTAGTCCTGATGGAACAAAGCTTGCCAGCGGTGGATTTGATACAAGAGTTAATGTTTGGCTACTCGGTTTGTAAATCACACCAAAATTCAACGATCAAAACTTTTTTGGGTTTTGATCGTTGAACTTTGGGGCTAGTTGTCTCTCGCGTTATTTAGGTGTTGTTGGCACCGTAGTAGAAGAGTTGATTATATGTCTTGAGGCCAGATTCTCCAAGGTCACTTGTTAAGGGGTACAAAGCATCAGCGAATTTGCTGAAGAGGGAATTCACCAAACTATCAGCAGCATCCTTGATTCCTACTGACAACACAAGATTATCCAACTTACCGAGAAAGTCGCCAGCGGCAGTGTTTGATTTGTCAATAATCACAGACCAGTTGCCATCACCAATAACTACGCTGTTGCTGGTGAAGACATGGTTACCATTACCAATGATTGTGTTGTTACTGCCAAAGTCCCAGTTACCATTACCAATGGTTGTGTTGTTATTTCCGAAATCCCAGTTACCATTACCGAGAGTTACGTTGTCCTTGGTTGACTCCCAATACCAGTTACCATTACCAATGGTTCTGTTGTTTTGACTAGAGTCTAAATGCCAGTTGCCATTACCAATGGTTGTGTTGTTCTTAGTAGAGTCCCAATTCCAGTTAGCATTACCTATGCTGGCGTTGGATTGTCCGTAGTTCCAGTTGGCATTACCGATGGCAGCGTTGTTACCACCAAAGTCCTTATTGCCATAACCAATGGGTATGCCGCCATTAGGAGTGTTAAAAATGTTGTCACTGCCACTGAAGGGCATCAGACCACTCATAACAGTGGATATGATATCAGTGGGTGGTTGAACAGCCTGAGAGCCACTATTAGCAAACACGTTGTTGTACGGGTCACCCCCAGCATTTTGAGTACCAGTATTAATACTGCTATTGGCACCCACTATGTCATTCTTATAAAGCGTCAACAAATCGGAAGGTGATTTCAGAGGCGTATTGTTACCACTGAACAGTTTTTTACCTGTAGCAGAGTTGACTGTTTTGGTGAAGTTTAACAGGTCATCTTGGACAATCCTTAAGATGTCGGAGGGTGAGGTACTTCCGCCAGCGCCTTTTAAGTCCTGACCAAAGAGGACTTGCACAATATCTACAGATGGTTGCTGAGGTATACTGCCAGGAGCAATAGCCGTGTTATTAGTAGGTACAAGCGGGTTGCCACCACTAGCACCTAGGATACCAGCACTAGCACCCGACGTAGTACCAGTACCAGCAACCGAGGTACCAGCACTAGCACCCGAGGTACCAGCACCAGCACCCGACGTAGTAGCAGACCCACTTGGCAAGGTCTGACTGTAGACGGATGTCACCAAACTCTCAGCTGATTTAGGTATGGGGAAATTTGTACCATAAGCCTGTTTCAAGTAATCGAGAGCTGGCGCATTGGTAGTACCAAACGGGTTGTTTCCACCAGCAAATGGGTTTCCACCACTGGAGGAAATAGTAATGCCACTCTGGTATATTCTGTTGCTCAGTTTACCGATGACAGAGTCAACCAATTCCTCGACAGTATAATTTATCGCTTTTGAAAATCTTTCTGGTGTGATTTCTGTACCAATAATCCATTGACTCTCACCAACAACTACGTTGCCAAGACTACCGAAAGGTTGACCCCCACCACCAGCATAGGGATTGTTCGCAGTACCAGCAAAGGTATTTGTGGTGCCAGTTCCTAAGCCGAGACTTTGTAAGCCGCCAGCACCTTGGCTGCTACCACCAAAGCTGCCAGCACCTTGGCTTGCACTAAATAGGTTGCTGCTACCACTAGTGCTGCCACTGATTGGGTTGCTGCTACCACTAGCGCTGCCACTGATTGGAGTCAGACTACCACTAGCGCCACCACTGATTGGGTTGCTGCTACCACCAGTAGGAGCAGAGGTGCTTGGAGAATAAGTGTCAACCGGTAGAGAACTGCCACCACTAGTTAGGGGATCTGAGACACCATAATCAGCAGCCGAGTAATTGCCAACAGCCGAGTAACTGCCAGCACCAGCTAGCTCAGTAGCTGAGGGAACATCAATAGCTGAGGGAATAACTGAATTCAAGGTGTCAACGGTAGAAGTTGTCATTAAAAATAATCCTCGTAATTTTTAGGAATGAAATCTCGTAAAATGGGGAAATTAGATACATAAAGCCTGCCTTATTGCTTTGCTCTTTGGTTTTTTAAGTGCAGGCTGTTTATTGATTAGTAGCTCTTGGAATGTTGTTGGGTTTCCCCGTAAAAGGGTCAACCCAACATTTTTTATTTCAAACTGGGACGTTAAACAATCGGAGTGCTAGTACTAGCGAGCGGATTGTTCCCAGATTGCAATGAATCGATAGCTTTACTGAAGGTTGTGATGTCACTGTGCAAGAGTTCCAAGACATCAGAACGTGATTGCGGAAGCTGACTACCGACACCAAAATTCTGATCGCCAAGGTTGTAAGAGCTTGAGATCTCAGCTTCTACCAGCTTCAAAACCTCAGAAGGCGATGCTCCAAAGGAGCCGTCCCAAGGGAATGAGCGCAAAGGAAATACACTGCTACCACTAGTCACTAGACTGCTACCACTTGATACACTGCCACTACCAGCAACTGTGTTGTTACCACTAGACCCACTAGCATTGCCATTTAAGAAGGGTGAGTTGCTGCCATAAGCCGCATTCACCAAATCAACCACAGGTGCCAGAGGCTGATCGTCACTTGCAGCCGCATTGCTACTTCTATATTGGTTGACAATGTCAGTAAAGGTTGAGATGTTAGTCTGAATGTCACTTTTAACATTAGATGGTAACCGTGGAAACACACTGTCACTACTAGCAGCAGAGTTAGTGTTAGAAGTTGCCATAACTAAAAATCCTCCTATCGTTAGAACAAAAATGTTGTTGAACTAAGGAAACTAAAAGAAGCAAGCTAGATTCGTATGTAACTTTCTTCTTTGGTTTCATGGAGGCTAGTTAATGGCTAGTAGCTCTTGAAATCATGTTGGGTTGCCATGGGTATTGGTTAACCCAACAATTTTTCTTTCAAGGTGAAACCCTAAGCAAACAGGTTGCTAAAAACCTGCAATTTGGTTGCTATCACCAAAGCCGCCGGTGCTGCCGCCACCAAATCCGCTAGCGCCACCATCAAAGCTGCCAGCGCCACTCAAGGGTACACTGACACCTGCTTCGTTGAGGCTGGAGTAAACTATTCCGTCAATCTCAGCCCTGCTTTGAAACGATGGCGACTGGCTTGCGCTTCCAAAATCGATGCCACCGAAGCTGCCGGTGCTACCGCCACCAGAGGGAGCGCCAGTCAACACGTCAGTGCTACTGCCACCAGAGGAAGCGCTGCTACCACCAGTGCCAATAGCAGCCCAAGGGTTGATACCACCAGTAAGCGGGCTACCAGAGGCATTCGGGTTGCCAAAGTTAGTAAAGGGGCTACCGCTACCAGCACCACTGGGAGCGCCACCGATGGTACCACCACCAGTAGCATTGCTAAAGCCTTGTATTACGGTGTCAGGAGAAGCGACTTCATTAATCACGCGACCCCAGGGAGATTGTTGCAGCACACTCCCGAGATCACCACTAGATTGATTACCACTATTATTGTTGTCAGTTGCCATTAGAGAAAATCCTCTTACTTCTAGGTTAAAAATTACGAAAGCACAGGCATATAAAATAGGCAGAAAATCAGCCTATATTTTTAATTTTTTATTGCTCTGTTATTGCCAAAACTAGTAATTATTTATCTGGGCATTACAAATCAAGAATGGCTTTGTTTCGGAAATTCTCCAACGAATGTAGAGATCACTTAAGTCAAACTGTAATTAACGCTACTGTCTATACAAAAATAAGCAATTTTAAGAAATTTATCAATCAAAATTCTTTTGATTGATTTGTCAAATTTTTAGATTTCTCTATTTTATTTTTCTCTTAGTTA
>NZ_QMEB01000069.1:16545-24454 GCF_012912135.1 Brasilonema bromeliae SPC951
ATATAAAAAGTATCAACATAAAAATATATCGTTGGAAAGATGTAAGATACCAAATATTAGAAAAAATTTCTCTGAGCATTGATAGCAGTATCTCTGGCAATACTTTTCGGATAAGTACTACTCATTTCCCTTGCTATTTAGGAAAACTTAAAGGAAAAGAGGGAAAGGATGAATTTTTCCCTTTCCCCCTAACTGAAAAGTATTGGTACCTCTGTTACAAACACAAAATACTACACTCTACTTCCTACACCGATCCTAAAGCTACCAAACTACGTTGATCGGGTGTAGACCAGCGACCAACGACTTTACCCAAAACTGACAATTCCTGAACCAATCGGTCAAACTTTTCAGGGGTCAGGGACTGAGGTCCATCTGATAGAGCCTTAGCAGGATTCGGGTGAACTTCAATCATCAATGAATCTGTACCTGCTGCTAAAGCTGCCATTGCCATCGGTGTAACATACTCTGATTTCCCTGTACCATGACTAGGGTCAATCATGATGGGTAAATGTGTTAGCTGTCTCAACACAGGAATCACTGATAAATCTAGAGTGTTACGAACATATTTGGAATCAAAAGTTCTAATACCCCGTTCGCAAAGAATCACATTTGGATTTCCTGCTGCCAGAATATATTCTGCTGCCATGAGCCACTCATCAATCGTGGCGGACATCCCGCGTTTGATCAGCACAGGCTTATCTTGAGCGCCCACTTTCTTTAGCAAGGAGAAGTTTTGCATATTCCTGGCTCCTATCTGGATCACGTCAGCAACCCTAGACAGTGCTGGTAAATCGGCAGCATCCATAAGTTCTGTGATGATACCCAAACCCGTAGCTTCACGGGCTGCGGCTAACAAATCTAGAGCACTCTCACCATGTCCTTGAAATGCATAGGGTGAAGAGCGAGGTTTGTAAGCGCCGCCACGCAGAAACTTAGCTCCAGCTGCCTTAACGCGCTTTGCCGTTTCCACAATCATTTCTTCATTTTCCACGGAGCAAGGTCCAGCAACCAACACAACGGGATGTTGTTCACCGATGTAGACAGGACCATTTGGTGTGGGAACAACAACCTGACTGGCTTCTCCATGACGGAATTCTCGACTGACGCGCTTGAAAGGTTTCTGAATTCGTAGTACTTGCTCAATCCAAGGACTGTTATTCTGTATCTGCATTGGATCTAGGGTGGCAGTTTCACCAATTAAGCCCAAAACTACTTTGTTCTGTCCAACACTTTTTTCCACAGTGAGGCCCCAAGTGTCATGCAATTCTTGGCTGATGCGAGTAATTTCCTCAGCAGGTGTACCATTTTTGACGATAATGATCATGAATTTTGATTCTCCGTATTATTTGTTGGTTTGTTTTGTATAAACTACTAACGAGTAGCTACTGAATATAGCGGTTCTCATTTGGATGCAGTACGCTTTTTGACCCCACACGCCGGTCGCCGTGAGAGCACCGAAACAAGGACTGCAGCACTGGCTCCCCTTACCCCTGCCCGAACTCGCGGGGAGGGGCGGTTAATAGTCAATAGTCAATAGTCCCTAAAAAGACTAAGGATTCAGGATTGTAGCAACAGTTTGCACATCTTTATCCCCTCTGCCTGAGCAGTTGATGACAATCCGAGGACTACCTTCTAACTGAGGACACAGCTTTTCTAAATAGGCGATCGCATGAGCAGTTTCCAAAGCTGGAATAATCCCTTCTAGTTGAGACAGAAGCTGCAACCCTCCTAAAGCCTCAGAGTCGGTTATACTGTAGTACTCAGCGCGACCAAGCTCCTTGAGATAGCTATGCTCTGGACCGACGCCAGGATAATCTAAACCAGCACTAATCGAATGTGCTTCGATAACCTGACCATCATCATCTTGTAGCAAATAGCTCATAGCACCGTGCAACACACCGATTCGTCCCCTAGTCAAAGTTGCTGCGTGCTTTTCGGTGTCAACACCTTCGCCTGCTGCTTCAACTCCAATCAGGCGCACAGATGGCTCATCCACAAACTCATGGAATAACCCAATCGCATTGGAACCACCACCCACACAAGCCAAGAGAATATCTGGTATTCCTCCCCATTTCTCTTGAGACTGAGCGCGAGTTTCCTGACCAATGATAGCGTGGAAGTCGCGTACTAACTTGGGGTAAGGATGGGGACCCGCAACGGAACCAAGGATGTAGTGGGTTGTTTCCACGTTTGTCACCCAGTCCCGAATCGCCTCGGAAGTTGCATCCTTAAGTGTTCCAGTACCAGCCTCCACGGGACGAACTTCAGCTCCCATCAGTTTCATCCGAAACACATTGAGGGCTTGCCGTTGCATATCGTGGATGCCCATATAAATCACGCATTGTAAACCAAAACGAGCACATACGGTTGCAGTTGCTACCCCATGCTGACCTGCTCCTGTTTCAGCGATAATGCGTTGCTTACCCATACGCTTTGCCAGCAACACCTGACCTAAAGCGTTATTAATTTTATGAGCACCTGTATGATTTAAATCTTCCCGCTTGAGATAGATTTGCGGCCCTGTACCATCAGTAAGAGCGTAGTGTGCTGTGAGACGTTCAGCAAAATATAAGGGATTCGGTCGTCCCACGTAGTCTTTAAGTAATTTTTGTAACTCTTCTTGAAAACTTGCCTCGTTGCGGTATTGCTCATATGCTGTTTCCAATTCACTTAATGCGGGCATTAAGGTTTCAGGAACATACTTACCGCCGAACTTTCCGAATCTTCCCAAGGAGTCGGGTCTTGCAGTTGTGGATACAACTTTATTATTGATATCTGAGATGCTAACCACTGGATATAACCTCTTAGCTTCTAGTAAATTTTCAGGAGTCTTAACAACAGTTAACAGTCAACAGTTGTTTTTGACTGATAACTGATCACTGTTCACTGTATAGAACCTACCGTTTGAAGAGACGGTTGGGCAATTGCGGCTTTCAATTCTTGAGAAAGTTGTTCAATAGCTTGCAGTCCTTCTGTGGGACTACCATTTGCTAATCTTTGAACAAATGCACTACCAACAATAACACCATCTGCGCCCCAATCGCTGACCTGACGCGCCTGTTCTGGTCCAGAGATGCCAAAGCCAACACCAATCGGTTTATCAGTTATACTTCGCATCTGAGTGAGTAAAGTTTTGACGCGTTCTTGTAGTTGAGAACGAACACCTGTCACACCAGTCACACTCACAAGGTAGATAAATCCTTGAGAGTATTTGGCGATCGCCTCAATTCGCTCTTGAGAACTGGTAGGAGCCACAAGTAAAATGACTTCTATTCCAAATTCTGTGCCTGTGTTAATTAAATCTTCCGCTTCTTCTAAAGGTAAGTCTGGTACGACTAATCCCCGCACCCCTACACTGGCGACTTGCGCCAAAAATGACTTAATACCCCTATTTAAAATTGGGTTGTAGTAAGTGAATAGAATGATGGGTGCTTGCAAGTTTGGACTCACATCTGCAACCATCTCTAACACATGCTCTAACTTAGTTCCGTTGTGTAACGCACGAGTTGCGGCTGCTTGGATAACAGGACCATCTGCGAGTGGATCAGAGTAAGGAACACCCAGTTCAATAAAGTCAGCGCCATTTCTGTCTAAGATCCGTAAAGCTTCTTTTGTGGTTTCTAAGTCAGGATCTCCAGCTGTGATGAAGGGAATCAGGGCGCACTGGTTGCTATTTCTTAAAGATTGAAAACGTTGGGAAATGGAAGTCATCGGATAATGCACCTACGTAATCAGTGTTTTTGTATGACGAGCTAAGAATGGAGGAGACTTCGCACAGCCTGCTCTAAATCAGCTTGTTTCACTAACGACTCTCCTACCAAAACCGCACGCGCACCCGCTTGGGCGACAAGTGATAAATCAGCAGGAGTATATAAACCAGACTCACTGACGATGGTAATGCCAAAGCTTTGCAATTTTGAGCGTCGCTCTTCTACAAGTTGCTGAGTGAGTCCGATATCCACCGTAAAATCTTCTAAATTGCGGTTGTTGATCCCTACCAAGCGCAAATCATCAAGTTTTAGCACCCGATCCAGTTCAGCTAAAGTATGAACTTCTACCAAAGCTTTCATCCCCAAATCATGAATGACTCGTAAAAAGTCTTGGAGTTGTTCATTTGAAAGGATAGCAGCAATAAGTAGTACAGCGTCTGCGCCTGCAACCCGTGCATAATAGATTTGGTAGATATCGATGATAAACTCTTTGCACAGTAGTGGGAGTGCGACTTGTTCCCTGATAGCACGCAAATTATCAAAACTGCCTTGAAAGAACTTTTCGTCAGTCAGAACAGATAGACAAGCTGCACCACCTTGCTCATAGGCTTGGGCGATCGCCACTGGGTTAAAGTCAGCCCGCAGAACTCCACGACTCGGCGAAGCTTTCTTAACCTCTGCAATCAGGCTTGGTTGATGGGGATTTTGCTTTAAAGCAGTCAGGAAATTTCGTACACTCGGAGCAGCATTTAACTGCTGTTGCAAAGTCGCTAGTGGTAAATCTTGCCGCATTTGTGCGACTTCTTGCTTTTTGTACCACACAATCTCTTCGAGAATGTGGCGTGGACGAACATTTGTAGTAGCAACTTGTTTCATAGACTCCTGGTGAGATGAGGGAGTAGGGAGCAGGGAGTAGGGAGTGAGGGAGAATAACTATTGACTAATGACTAATGACTCTTGAGTTTGAGTGTATGCACGCACTACGTTTTTAATGATTGCCAGACCAAGTTCTCCTGCCAGAGTCATAATGGATTCTGGATGAAATTGCACAGCTGCGACAGGAAGTGTTTGATGCTCAATTCCCATGATCACATCGTCATTAGAAATGGCTGTTACCTTCAGTTGTGCTGGCAATTTTTCCGGTAAAGCAAACAACGAATGGTATCTACCCACACAAAAGGATTCTGGTAAACCTTTGAAGAGAACAGAATTTGAATCGGTGACAAAAATCCGTGAAGACTTGCCATGTTGAGGATAGTTGAGAACTCCCAGTTCTCCACCAAACGCTTCAACAATACCTTGCAGTCCCAGACAGACTCCAAAAAGTGGAATTTGCCGACGCAAGCAAGCCTGGACAGTTTCTGGAACACGAAAATCATTCGGTCTACCAGGACCTGGAGATAAAACAACTAAGTCTGGACGTTCTGTGTCAAACAGCGATTCCGAAAACCCATGACGTAATGTTGTGACTGTCGCACCCGTTTGGCGGATGTAATTTGCCAGTGTGTGAACAAATGAGTCTTCGTAGTCGATGAGTAAGATGCGCTTACCAGATTCGACATTTGGAATGTAGGTGTTCAATTTTGTTGGCTGAGATTCTTCAGATTTTTTCCCCTGCTTCGCGCGACGAATTGTCTCAAATAAAGCCGCAGCTTTAGTCATTGTCTCTTGTTCTTCTGCTGCGGGCAAGGAGTCATAAAGAATAGTCGCGCCAACTCTCACCTCAGCGATTGAGTCTTTTAACCGAATTGTCCGCAAAATCAATCCAGTATTAAAATTGCCGTTGAAGTTTAAATAACCGACAGCTCCACCATACCAGCGTCGAGCACTACGCTCATGGTTTTCGATAAACTGGATTGCTGAGCGTTTGGGTGCGCCTGTCACTGTGACTGCCCAAGTATGGCTCAAAAAGGCATCCAAAGCATCAAATTCTGGTCTTAATAATCCCTCGACATGATCCACTGTGTGAATCAAATGGCTATACAATTCTATTTGACGACGACCAATCACTTGTACTGAGCCAGGTTCGCAAATCCGTGATTTGTCATTACGATCCACGTCTGTACACATGGTCAGTTCGGCTTCTTCTTTCCCAGAGTTAAGGAGTTGACGAATCTGTTCGGCATCATCTAGAGCATCTTGTCCTCGGGTAATCGTCCCACTGATTGGGCAAGTCTCTACACGCCTACCTTCAACTCGCACAAACATTTCTGGAGATGCGCCGATAAGATACTCTCCACCTAAGTTAAATATAAACCCATAGGGACTGGGATTAATTTGCTGTAGTGTTTGGAATAGTTTGCTCGGTGGTTCTTCACAGGATTCAAAAAAGCTTTGACTGGGAACAACTTCAAATAAGTCTCCCCGACGGAAGTAATCTAGTGCGACTTCTACTTGATTTGCATACTTCCCTGGCTGATGGTCAGAAGTTAGAGTGGGAACATGGCGTTCTCCTTTATAATCAACCGAGTCACCTGTTCGTGGAAGATTTTTGGTACTGCCATGCGCTGTTTCAAAGTCGTACTGTATACGGTATGCTCGTTGCAAGTAGTAGTCAACAACGAGTAGTTCATCCGGTAGATACAGTACCAAATCCCGCTGATCTGTAGGACGCTCTAAACGCTTGGGAATTGATTCAAACTGGAACACCAAGTCATATCCAAATGCGCCATACAATCCCAGATGCTCGTCTTCATCACTAGAGAAAGCATGGAGAATCTCGCGGATAACTGTAAAGGCAGAAGGTTGCTTACTGCGCTCTTCTTCTGCAAATAGTTGAACAGTTGGCTTGACAAAACCACTGATGTGATCGTTCTCTAACTTGACTTCCTGAAGTTGAGAATGCACTGACAATCGCTCAAAAAGTATTGGTAGAAGCACTTCGCCTCGCTTGTTGAGCGCTCTTAGCGTAAAAGCTCTCTCGCGTGTTGTCACCTCTAGTGGTGGATTGACAAATGCGATCGCCCACCTTTTATATCTCCCTGGATACTCATAACTACTTTTGAGTAAACCTCCACGCTGAGAGTTCAGGTGAAACAAAATTTCGTCTAGAGCTGTGTCTGTTTGCACTTCGCTGATGGAGCGAGATATCTTTATACCGCCAAGAGTTGTGTAGCAGTGAGAATCAACAATCATGCGCAATTTCTCTGAAGTAGTTATGAGTCATTAGGAGGCAGTACGCCCAGGAGGGAAACCCTCACTTGGTATCTGGCGTTCATTAGTCATGCATCAAAATTTTGACTAATGACTTTCAACTATCATGTGTTTGTACTATGTCAATTAAAAACTTACATACTACAACCAAAATGCAAGATCTTGGAAGCAAAAAGTAGTATATTGATCTTGTCCCAAATTGGGCGTTATTGTAGTTGTCTATTCAAACAAGAGCCTTATTGTCAAAAGGGAACGAGCCGACAAACCTATTTATTATGAATATGTCGCATTCAACTAAGTCACAAGGTTAAACCATCAATTACCGACTACTAACAGCCTACAATTAACAGTCAAAACCTTAAGCAAAGTTTTAGATTTGAATGCTACTTGGTATGAGATTAGCGTATCTAAATGTTAAAGAATGAGATATGAACAATTTTTTGATAATTGCGTCAATTTTTTTGCTTTTGCTTTTATAGTTAAGTAAAATCTTTATAATGGTATGAAAGTATTTTTCCGCTTCTACCTAGGGTTAGAAAGATTCCTTTCTTTTATGAATAGATAAAGATGGAAGTTTATAGACTCAATTCTAAAATGTCCGAATCGTGTCGCCTCGTTATAGGAAGACGGTGAGAAAGCCCCGTCCCATAAGAGTGCGGGGATGAATCACCTCACCGTCTTAGTCCTGCCGTCATTGGTCAATAGTCCGACGTATGATTAAACACTAAACTTTTAAAATACGTACGTAGGGGCGCAAGGCATTGCGCCCCTACTAATGACTCGAAATCCGAGTTAATGGAAAATACATTTTGACCGCCCCCTGGACATTTGAGAACAAGACCCCCATCTGCGCTCATGGAGGTAAAAAGTATAATCAATCACTAAAATCCGGGCTTTTAATAAAAGGGGCGGCTTGAAAATAACTTAAATTATCAGGGTAGTGCTATCAACACCAGTCAAGGTCGCTAAGAAAATATCGCTAATATTGTAGTTGGTGTCTCCGGCTACCAGGTTGAAAGCACTAGAATCAACCGCCACAAAGCGCC
>NZ_QMEB01000070.1 GCF_012912135.1 Brasilonema bromeliae SPC951
ATGCTTCAAGCCGGGAAACCCGTCCAACGCAGTGGCTCCCCTCCCGCAGCGCTGGACTCACATTTACGTGCTCTACATTATGCATGGTGGTGTATTTGATTCAAATGAGAACCGCTATATTTTCCCCTTGAAGAGTGAGGCAGATGAGGCAGGTGAGGCAGATGAAAGAGAAATATTTTCATTCTTGCTGATGTGCAAATGCCCATTCGGGGTAATTACTCATTCTCTAGCGATGAATGGGGGGAGTTACGCCCTTCAAATCTTGCTCGATGTTGTCGAAATTTAGTATACTACAAGAAAATATTTTAAATAAACTTAACGCTTCTATTTTCTACAAATATAAGAAATTATGAATTGTTATAAGAAACTTTCAAAACAATGTTATATTTCTATCAAATTCTATTAAAATAACCAATGTGCCTAACTGATTCGTAAAAATCGATAGATTTGTTATTGTGACCAAAAAAGGATGAAAAGTCAGGTAAAAAGTCTGTAAAAATATTTACTTCATTTTACAGACTTTCGTTCTATGCTAAAGGAAACCGTCCTAAAAGTAAGATAATGTACGCTGCATTCTCTCCATCCTTGCCAACGATTCGTCACGTCTACAGTTGACCTTTATTTGATTAAACTCCTATGAGTAGGTTAGTTGTTTTAAGCCTAGGTCAAGGAAATCTACACGAGGGGTGTGCTACGGTGACGGCTCAGCTTGGAGAAGCAGACAACCCCTACCGGATGAAATTGACTGCCAGCTTACCAGCCGCACCAAAAATTTATGAACTCTACCAAAAATGGCAGTTAGTTTATTATGCTTTTTATCAACGCTTGAGTTGGCGTCTGGATAACGAAATAGATGATAATTTTGAAATCGAAGAAGATTCTGTCACTAATATTTCAGAGGCTGATATTCATGACTTGTGTCAGCTGTTGTCAAAAAAAATAAATACATGGCTCAACTCAACAAAGTTTCGCAAAATAGACCAGCAGTTACGTACACAATTAAAACCCTCTGAAGAGATTCGCTTCATTATTGAAACCAACGACCATTTACTGCGACGACTTCCCTGGCATCTGTGGAAATTTTTTGAGGATTACCCATATGCAGAAGTGGCGTTGAGTGCACCAGAGTATCAAAAGCCGAAGAAATTGCTGGTAAATAACCGCACAAGTCAAGTGAGAATTTTGGCAATTTTTGGGAATAGTCAGGGTATTGATATTAGCCAGGATAAAACTCTTTTAGATCAACTATCAACTCAAGCAGAAGTTAAATTTTTAATCGAGCCGAATATCGGTCGTTTAAACGAGCAGCTATGGCAACAAAATTCGGATATTCTCTTTTTTGCAGGTCATAGTTTTAGCCAAGAAAAAGGTTTTTTGCAAATTAATCAAACAGATACGATTACCCTTGAGCAGTTAAAATATGGTCTGAGACAAGCTATTAGTCGTGGGTTGAAGCTAGCGATTTTCAACTCCTGTGATGGTTTAGGGTTGGCGCAGGAACTTCAAGATTTGCAAATTCCACAAGTGATTGTCATGCGTGAGCCTGTACCGGATGTGGTCGCTCAAGAATTTTTAAAGTATTTTTTGGCAGAATTTTCAAGTGGAAAGTCTTTATACACTGCGGTGCGTTCTGCACGCGAAAGACTGCAAGGATTAGAGGGAGAATATCCCTGTGCCACTTGGCTACCAATCATCTTCCAGAATCCGGCTGAACCGTCTATGATTTGGACCCAGCAAAGTGTATGGACTAAACGGAAACAGAAGAAAAATTCCTCAATGCTGGTTTCCACCGTCCAAGCCAGAGGTATGCAAACAAACATCCGATTGCCAGTAGCAACTTCAGCTCTCTCCAAAACAACGGCTCTCGATTCACTCATTGAGATGCTCAATGGCAACCTGCTGAAATACCAAAATCTTCCCCTTAATCATACAGAAATTTTGGTTTTACGAGGTATTTGGCAAAGTCAAACTTACAACCAAATTGCTCAACAGGGCGGCTATAGTACTAGTTACCTTACTAAGACTGTCGCTCCACGATTATGCCACAAATTGTCTGATCTGATCGGCAACCGTGTGACTAAAAAAAACTGTCGGACGCTACTAGAGTCGTATGTGACTACACAAGCTTCTTTAAAAACAACCCTAGAACAACATCCCCCCGTAAAAGATTTTCCCAATTTCCAGCAGGAAATGTCACCTCGTTTTCCTAGTGGTTTAGTCCCGCTTGGTTCTCCCTATTACATTGAACGACCAGAGATTGCGACACAGGTTTATGAAGAAATTATTAAACCAGGAGCCTTAATTCGCATTAAAGCTCCTCAAGAAATGGGTAAAACCTCGCTGCTGTTGAGGATTCTTGAGTATGTCAACGGCATGGGCTACCATATAGTGAGTCTAAACTTACAGGAGCAAGTTGATCGAGCAATTTTGAGCGATTTGAATCGTTTTTTGCGTTGGTTATGTGCTAACATCTCTTGTCAGCTTGAGCTTGAACCAAGATTAGACGAGTTTTGGGATGAAGATATTGGCAGCAAAGTGAGCTGCTCGCTTTATTTACGAAATTATGTGTTAGAGCAGATTGATTCTCCTGTGGTTTTGGCGTTGGACGAAGTCAACCAGATTTTTGAGCAGCCGCAAGTGGCAAAAGAATTCTTACCCTTGTTGCGTTCCTGGTACGAAGATGCCAAAAGACAACCTATTTGGCAAAAGCTGCGCCTAATTGTGGTTCACTCAACTGAGGTTTATGTTCCTCTCCAGCTGAATCAGTCTCCATTTAATGTCGGACTACCGATTGAGCTAAACTATTTCAGTTTAGAGCAGGTGCAAGAGTTAGCCCAGCGCTTTGGACTCAATTGGACAGATGATGAAGCAAGATTTCTCATGGACATCGTTGGAGGTCATCCTGCATTAGTACATCTGACACTTTATCACCTCAGTCGTGGAGAGGTTGCTTTAGGACAATTGCTGCAAAGTGCTCCCACACCCACAAGCATTTATTACCGTCATATCCAGCCTTATTGGGCAACTTTGAAAGTGCAGCCAGAATTAGCATTTGCTCTTTCTGCAGTTATGAGTGCTACCAAACCTGTAAAGTTAGAACCTGTTCTTGCTCATAAGTTAAGGAGTATGGGGTTGATTAAGTTGGATGACAATCTAGCTACACCTAGTTGTCGGTTGTATCAAGAGTATTTTCAATTAAAGTGTGAGATAAGTGCAAGCTAAAAACCCGAGCCAGCCGCGTGGTGAGGTAGTGCTGCACCGAAGGTAGGGAACTGGTATCCAGCAATGCCTGATATCGTGTCCGGTTAAAGACTTATCATTAAAATACAGCAGTAGGAAGTAAACACCAAACTAGTCTGTAAAATGAGTTGATTCATGCTAAAAGTACTTAGAAAACTAGACTCTAACTAAAGTAGTCAACTATGGATAAGTTTCACTCTTCAGATAAAGATGAAAAACATTACTCTCGAAAATATCACTCAAGCCGTGATTGAGCACGGGGATGGAGGCAAGACTCATCCACGCCTTTATGAGATTTATACCAGCCTTATTCGACATCTGCACGCCTTCGTGCAGGAGGTAAATCTGACGGAACAGGAGTTATCGCTCTTGCGCGATTTTCTCATTCGGGCAGATCGCTACACAAAAGAGATACCGAATGGGGAAATTCATATGTTGCTCGACTTGCTGGGAATCTCAGAGCTAGTGGTTCTATTGCATAACAAGAGTAGCACAGCTACTGAAAGTAATCTGGAGGGTCCTGTCTATGTAGCGGATGCGCCAGAGCGCAACATGGGCGATCGCCTCGGAATCGATCCCGACGGTAATACGCTCTTCCTATCAGGACGCGTCTTAGACCTGAACAACAAACCAATTGCCAATGCGCTTCTTGATGTCTGGCAGTCAAATTCAAAGGGACTCTATGACCTTCATGATGCATCCCAGGCAAAGGGTAACTTCCGAGGTCGTTTCAGAACCAATTCGGACGGCTCCTACTCCATTGAAACGGTTGTGCCAATAGGGTACACTATTCCATCAAGCGGACCGTGCGGTGAAATGTTGCAGCTTTTGGGACGACATACCCTGCGAGCAGGCCATATCCATTTTAAGTTGAGTGCTGCAGGCTATATACCCCTGACTACACAAATTCATATTGATGGAGATCCGCACCTCGATTCAGATACAACGTTCGCGGTCAGATCTGCCATCCTCAAGCTGCAAAAACACGAAGCACCCGACAAACTCAACGCATACAACCAAAGCAAACCTTTCTATACAGCCGAGTTTGACTTTGTGCTACAACCGACCGACCAACAGACAGATGCGGCTTAGAGCTTGGAAGGTCATTGGTTGTTGATTATGAGTTTTTAGTGGTTAATGGTGAGCCAGTGCGTTGGGGAGCCAGTACTTGATGAGGGTCTCCCTCACTTGGTATCTGGTGAGACCAGCGCGAATGACGGCTCTCCCTCACTTCTGTACGTTCGCTCCCGAATGTCAGGGTGAGAGGAATTAATGTCTGACAGGGTAAGGTTTCAATACGATTGTGGATCTGCTAAAACCTAACCCGTGTATTACAGGGAAAAAGCTGACCCCGCCTCATCGTGTATTAGATGGAGTAAGGGAACTTAGGTGTTTTCATGTAATACACGGTGCAGACTTCGTGGTCACGGGGTCTTACACGTAAAAAAATAGTCCCCATCGACTCAAACTATGAAGCCCAACTCAGCAACTGGGACAGTGGAGTGAAGCAGAAAGTGCGATTCGCCTTGCGATAGCTTCGCTTGACGCCCAAAACATAAACACAAAAGAGCGATCGCAAATCCTTGCCCAACTCCTAGATATCAAAGGTCGTTTGCAATTGGCTCAAAGCAAAGCCGAAGACGCCTTAAATACTTGGCAACAAGCACTTGACATTTATACAAAAATAGTGAACAGCGCCGCCCAAGAAGTATCTCGCGGATTGCGGCGACGCAATTCGCCTGCGGTACTCAACGCCTCAAACCAAATACCGTTGGTGGCATAAAGAGCAACGCGCTGTTGTGGTGTCGCTTTCTCTAACTGACTCTTGAGGGCAGGATTGAGTGAAGTTCTTTGAATCCAGCCATCAGCAAAAGCAGGTGGCTCTTGCGCCTTACAATAAATTTTGAAATACCAATGATACTGCTTGTTCATTTCTAGCGGCGCTACCGTAGACGGAAGCGAGAAGCTGGTAACTCCTGGTGTTTTGGGTAGCGTAACATCAATCTGGTAGATTAACTTACCCTCTTTATCCCGCAATACAAACTTTGCTGGAAATGACGACTGATAAGGAACATAAAACCAGAAAGTGGGATGCGAGGCGATCGCTGTTCCAAAAACAAATTCTGAATTTGAATAAACAGGCACTAAGGCTGCTAGCCGCTTATCCCCTCCACAGCCACGGCTTCCTACACCCTACACCCTTACACCCTGTTCTCGGTAAATCGCCACAGTACCGCCAGTCATTACTAAAACTAAGGCTGACGGAACGAGAGGAACCCAACTGCCAGAGCACAAGAAGACTAAACAAAGAACGTATAAAATCAAGAGTGCGCCTCCACCCGTTAGTATGAGATATAATCCTGAGCGAAAGCGCCAAGCAATTGCACCTCCAACGATAGACCAACCCCAAACCCATAACACTTCGCCCCAAACAGGCAAAACTGAATTTCAACTAGCAGGTGGTAGATTCACAACTTCCTTGTCTTCGGCAATCTTGCGCTGCGGTTTCTTGCCAAAGCCGTATTTCGCGACATCTAGAATCCAGCATTGGAAGCTGTCAACGTAAGAGAACAGCACGGGTACTACTACCAGGGTGAGCAACGTAGAGGTTGTAAAACCTCCTAAAATGGCTATACCCATCGACTGACGAACTTCTGCACCTGCACCAATTCCCAATGCCAAGGGAAGGGTACCGGCGATCGTTGCAAGGGAAGTCATCATAATTGGACGTAAACGAGACACTCCAGCTTCTAACAACGCTTGACGTTGAGTTTTGCCTTCCTCAAGGTTAATAATTGTGTAGTCTACCAAGAGGATAGAGTTTTTCGTCACAATCCCCATCAACAGCACAATACCAATCAGGGCGTATAGTCCCAAAGCTTTTTGTGCCAGCATCAAGCCTATGAGTGCGCCACCTAAACAGAAAGGTAACGCTGCCATAATTGTCAGGGGATGAAGAAAGTTGTTATACAATAAGACAAGAATAGCATAAATACACATGACTGCGAGTCCCAATGCAGCACCAAAGCGACTGAAGATGTCAGCCATAATCTTGGCATCACCAGAGTTTTGCAGCTTGACTCCTGGCGGTAAGTTTTGCAAAGCTGGGAGTTGATTGACTGCTTTGAGTCCATCCCCCAAAGAAATGCCTTGCAAGTTGGCTTCTAGGGAAACTTGACGGGAGCGATCGTAGCGATCTATAGTTGCAGGACCACTACCAAAGCGGATATCTGCAACTGCAATCAGAGGAACCAAGCTACCATTTTGACTAGGAACCTGGAGATTTTTGATGGTATTAATGTCTTGACGTGCTTTGGGGTCAATTTGCACGCGAATGGGGATTTGGCGGTCAGAAAGATTATATTTCGCCAAATTTGCATCGTTATCGCCTATTGTAGCAAGGGAGGCTGTACGAGCAATTGATTGGACTGTTACCCCCAAATCTGCTGCCCGTTGTGGGTTAGGAACGACCAAAATCTCTGGTTTGAGCAAACTCGCACTAGAAGACAGTTCCACAAGTCCGGGTATGCTTCTCATCTGCTTTTCAAGTGCATCTGCTGCTTGAGTCAACGCTTTGGGGTTATCACTGCGCAGGAGTATTGTTAAATCCTTGCGACTACCAACAGAACCTGCACTTTGGAAACTAATTCTTGTCCCTGGAATTTGCGCAAATAGAGGACGTACTTTTTGTTGAAACTCTACTTGAGAAATTTTTCGTCCTTCTTCTTTAGATTTGAGTTTAACAACAAGCGTCGCAGAGTTTACCTCTTGTGTAGCTAGTACGCTGACGACATTGGGATTTTGCTTAATGATATTTGTTGTTTGAGTAACCACCTTCTTGGTATCTTCCAAAGTAGAACCAGGGGGAAGTTCCATAGAAATAGTGGAAATTCCAATGTCACTACTATCAACTAACCCCTTAGGAATGAAGGGAACAAGCATTAAACTAGCAATGAAGAAAGCAACAGCAACACCCAAAGTTGTCAACTTGTGAGTTAACGCCCATTTGAGGAGAGATTTATAGGGTTGAAAACGACGACGAACAGAAGTGGGCCCAGTAGCAATATGTTGCTCCCTCATCTCCTTCGTTTCCTCTCTCCCCTGCTTTGGCTGCTTATCCTTGAGTAAATACGCGCCCATCATCGGCGTAATCATCCGTGCAACCAAGGTTGAGAAAATGGTGGAAACAGCAACAGTCACACCAAAGGGCTGGAAAAATTGACCAGGAACACCGCCCATAAAAGCAACAGGCATAAATACGGCGATAATTGTTGCTGCACTGGCTATCACTGCTAAACCCACTTCGTCAGATGAGTCAAAAGCAGCTTGCCAAGCAGACTTACCCATTGCCATATGCCGTTCCATGTTTTCAATTTCTACGACGGCATCATCTACCAAGTTACCTACTGCTAGTGCTAATGCCAATAAGCTCATGTTGTTGAGGGTATAACCTAAAGCATACTGTACAGCAAAGGTAGGAATGATTGACAGTGGCAACGCGACTCCTGTAATCAATGTTGCTCGCCAGTCACGCAAAAACAACATAATGACTATGACTGCGAGTATCGAAGCCTGAATTAATTCATCTATAGTGCTTTGGTATGATTTTTCAACAAAAGTTGCTCTGGTAAAAATTAATTCCAGTTTGACATCGGTCGGTAGAGTTTTTTGCAGTTGTTCTACAGCTGCTTTCACTCCTTGTTCCACTGTCACCATAACACTGCCTGTGCTACGCAACACTTGGAATGCTACCACGGGTTGGTTGTTCAAACTTGCTGCTTGTCGAACTTCACCAAAGCTATCCTCGACTGTTCCCAAGCTGGACAAGGGTACAGAACCACCGTTAGGCAAGACGATTTCATAGTTTTTTAAAACCTCTACACTTGCGGCGCTACCAAGAGTACGAATGCTTTGTTCACTACCGCCAATTTGGGCACGTCCACCAGGTAAGTTAATGTTAAAAGCTCGTATTTGGTCGTTAACCTGGGTAGCGGTGATACTTAGAGATTGTAAACGATCTGGATTTAGGTTGATTCGGATCTCTCGGTCAACCCCACCGACACGCTTAACTTGTGATACTCCCTTAACAGCCAATAAAGCGCGGCTAATGGTTTGGTCAACAAGGTTACTTAATTCTTCTACAGAACGCTTGTCAGATTTTACCACGTAGGTCATGATTGCACCCCCGGCAAATTCTATGCGTTGCACAATTGGGTCGTTTATGTCCTGTGGAAGGTTCTGGCGAATTTGCGCCACTGCGTTACGAACATCGTTTGTGGCGCGGTCAGTGTTTGTTCCCAAGACAAAGTTGATTGTGGTTGTGGAGACACCATCGATAACCGTCGATCGCAGTTCATCGATATTACCCAACCCAGCAACTGCATCTTCTATTTTTTTTGTGACTTGGAATTCTAATTCCGCAGGACCTGCACCTGGTTGTGTTACCCTGACCTGTACTGCTGGAACATCAATATTTGGGTTCGTATCAATTCCCAAAGCAAGAAAGGAAAACCAACCGACTACAGTTAAAATCAAGAATAAAACTATTGTTGGAACAGGTTTTTTAATCGACCAAGCTGAAATATTGAAGGACATGCAATCTGTTATGAGTTATGAATCAAGAATTTGAGTGATGAATTAAGAATCAAAGTCCAAAGTCAAGAGTGACTATTGACTATCAACTATTGAGTGTTGACGACTCGTACTGTGTCACCATCTTTGACATATCCTGCACCGTCAACGACTACACGGACACGGGATGCATTACCCTGCTGCAATCCACTTTTGATTTCCACTCTGCCACCAACAAGGATTTCTCCTAGTTCTACTTTCTGAGCGCGAACGGTGTCTACACCTGATAGGATGAAGACAATTGCACTCCCATCTGATTGAGGTAGAACTGCTTTTTGGGGTACGGCTAAACCGATTGTGGTTACAGTGCTTATCGCAGCACGAGCAAACATTCCTGGTTTGAGTAAAGTTGTTTGTGGCAAGTCAATTTTGACTGTGGCTTCACGTTTTTCTTGATTGATCATAGGTTCTATATCTCTGACGCGTCCTTGCAACTTCACACGGTTATCAACATCAGAGGTGACTTGCACTTTGGAGCCAATTTTTACCTGTGTAAGCTGAATTTCAGGAACCTGTGCTTGTAACTCTAATTTTCCATCCTGAATAATCGAGAATAGCTTTTGTGTTCCACCAACCACAGTTGCTATCTGTGTTTGTGGTGCAATACCTGTGACATCTCCCACTCTTGCCAATTTCTCTGCCACAACTCCCGAAACTGGGGCACGAAGCAATGTTTGTCCCAGCTGAGTTTTCAGTTGTTCCATTTTGGCGGTGCTACTTTTGACACTGGCTTGGGCACTGTTGATATTGGCTTGGGCAATTTTAACATTAGCTTCGGCACTACCAATATTTGCCTGGGCACTACTGACATTAGCTTGGGCACTTTTAATATTCGCTTGGGCAAGGCTTACTGCTTCTGTTGCTGTGGCTAAATTTGTGGTAGCAGTATCCAATTGTTGTTGGCTAATCGCCCCTTGAGATGTTAGTTCTTGAGTGCGTCGGAAATTGATTTGGGCATCTCGTAATTTTGCCTGCGCTTGAGCAAAATCTGCTTGTTTTTGTTGGACGATCGCCTGATTTGATACCACAGTCGCCCGAGTTGAGACTACAACTGCTTGCTTCGATGCCAAATCCGCTTGTTTTGAAGCAACATCTGCCTGCTTTGCTTCCACATCCGCTTTTGCTTGCCGAATTTGGTCTTGCAGTACCGAATCATCCAGCACAGCCATCACTTGACCTGCTTTGACAATCTCTCCTATATTGACAAGAATTTTTTTAATCTGCAAGCCGTTTGCCTGAGGCAAAACTGGAGTCAAATCGCGTGCTGCAACAGTCCCTTTCGTACTGAGGGTTCGCGCAACACGAGTTGTTTCTACTGGGGTGACGGTGACTGACATTGTTGGTGCAACTTTTTGTACTGTTTTTTTTTCAGCTAGTGTTGTTTTTTCAGATACACTGTGACTGGAGAGACGCATTCCCCCAAACGCAATAATACCTCCCAAGCCTGTACCTACTAGCAGTGGTATCAACCATGAATGTCGCTTTCGATACACACTTTTTTTTTGCCAGTTTGCATCTTCAAATGCCACTGGTTCTTCCACTTTAAGTTCTGAAACACTTTCCTTTACCACAGTTGTCCCTCCAGTTTCCCAACCGCCATTAAGCAGTTGTGCTTAAGAAAATTTTAAATTAATTAATGTATATTAACTATGACGTATTTTCTCTGCTGCGAGTTCTAATATTCCTCAAATTTACGCATGACTATCGTTACGATTTTGTCAAGTAGGGGTAAAGGTAATAAAGACAAACCTGTATCACCACTTCCGTAGTCGTTTGGGGCTATGTATAACTACGAAGGCATGGTTGATGTTTTGCTCAATTCGTAAAAATTTGCGCTTACCCTGCATACACCAATTGGTAGCAGATATGCTTAAACTATAAACAGTTATAAAGAGTTATTTGCCTTTATTTGAGTGCTCCAACGATCATCAAATTATCCAAATTTGAGATAAACCAATAATACATAATTTGGTATATAACAGAGTCACCAATATGTTTAATGCCACTGAAATCTTGATTGATGCGTTTGTCGCTCAAATTCGTGAAGGATACCGTCGCACCTACGGCTGCCTGAAAAACGATTACCAAGATATTATAGCCTGGGCAGGCAATATGGCGTTGGAAAATATTGCCAACAGTGACGCCCTTTATCATAACGTAGAACATTCTATCCTAGTTACTTTGGTTGGACAAGAAATTTTGCGCGGCAAACATATCCGTGAAGGAGGTGTTTCTAATGAAGATTGGTTGCATTTTATTATATCCTTGGTCTGTCATGATATTGGTTATGTCAAAGGAGTTTGCCGACAAGACCGAGAGGAGGAAGGTTTGTACGCTACTGGTAAAGATGGGAAAATGATTTCTCTTCGTTCTGGAGCTTCTGATGCGAGTCTGACACCAAATCATGTTGATCGGGCAAAACTTTTTATTGATGAGCGTTTTGGCGGTCACAAATTGATAGATTCAGAAGTCATTAAGAGCAATATTGAATTGACTCGGTTTCCAGTGCCAGCTGTAGATGACCACCAAGATACAAATAATTTTGCTGGTTTAGTACGTGCTGCCGATTTGATTGGACAATTGAGCGATCCACGTTATTTAAACAAGATTACCTCTTTATTTTATGAGTTTGAGGAGACTGGCATGAATAAGGTGTTGGGTTATCAAAACCCTGCTGATTTACGGAAGAACTATGCCAAGTTCTATTGGAATGTTGTCTATCCTTATATTAAGGATGCATTGCGCTATCTCTCGCTTACACAGCAAGGAAAGCAAATTGTTGCTAATCTCTACTCAAATGTGTTTGTTGTAGAACACGAAAAACTTCAAGAAGAGCATTTGTACCTGATTGAAAAACTTCGTGCTTAAAAATTGATAGTTATAAATTATCAACAACGAAAAAGCTTTCACAATTCATCAATTATAATTTATAATTCATCATTTATGACTCATAACTCGTAATTACTATGAATTGGTGGCATCGACTAAAGAAAAATCCTTTAGCAAGGTTTGGGGCAATTTTACTGTTGGTTTTTTATATAGCAGTCATTTTGGCTGATTTTGTTGCCCCTTACAACCCTTACACCTCACAACCAAATGGTTCTCTACTACCACCAACGCGTGTTTACTGGGTTTCTAAAGAATCAGGGCAGTTTATTGGTCCTCACATTTATCCAACGACTCAGGGAGACACAAATTTAGAAACGGGCGATCGCCAAATCATCGTAGACTATAAAAAGCCTTCTCCCCTAAGACTATTTGTCACTGGACCTGAGTATCGTCTACTTCAGTTGAATTTACCTCTACCCCCAAAGTGGGACGAGGTAGAAATATTTGGTGGTATCCCGCTGAATATACATTTGTTTGGTGCTGTCGGTGAGGCAAAGTTTAACGTTTTAGGTACAGATGACCAAGGTCGAGATCAACTCAGTCGCCTGCTGTATGGTGGTCGTATAAGTCTGTTTATCGGTATTATTGGGGTTGCCCTAACCTTTCCCTTAGGGATGTTGATTGGGGGAATTTCTGGCTATTTCGGTGGCTGGCTTGACAGTGTTATTATGCGGTTCAGCGAAGTGCTGATGACTTTTCCCAGTATTTATCTTTTGGTAACTTTAGGTGCGGTACTACCGCCAGGGTTATCCAGTACCGAACGCTTTTTGCTGATTGTCGTGATTACTTCGTTTATCAGCTGGGCTGGATTAGCACGAGTTATTCGCGGACAAGTCCTCTCTATTAAAGAAAGAGAATACGTCCAAGCAGCAAAAGCAATGGGTGCCAATCCACTTTACATTATCGTGCGTCACGTATTGCCGCAAACCGCCACTTATATCATTATTTCTGCTACACTTGCTGTCCCTAGCTTTATTGGTGCAGAAGCAGTACTCAGTCTTATCGGGTTAGGAATTCAACAACCAGACCCCTCATGGGGTAATATGTTATCTCTTGCAACTAATGCTTCAATTTTAGTATTACAACCTTGGCTAATCTGGCCTTCTGCTGCGTTGATTATTCTCACAGTGTTGGCTTTCAACTTGCTGGGTGATGGACTGAGGGATGCTTTAGATCCTCGCAGCTTAAGAAGGTAGCTTCTACTAAGTTGTTTAACAGTTATTAGTTATCAGTTATCAGTTATCAGTTATCAAGGAATTGATAACTGTTCACTGTTCACTGTTCACTGATTTCAAGTGGGCAGGAGGAGAATCGAACTCCTATGACCGCAAGGTCGCCACATTTTGAGTGTGGTGCGTCTACCAGTTTCGCCACCCGCCCTTGGGTGCAACTTCACTATTATACTCTATTTTTTGATTTTGCAACAACTTTTGATAATCTTGGCTACTTGCCCAACGGTCAATTTCTCTGGCACGCAGAACGGGTACTGGGTGAGTTAACTGAGCTGTGCGGGCAGCTTTGACCATTTCACCCATCTCGGTTTTGCTAATATCATCATAAGCACGAGCTTGGGCAATAAAAGCATCAAGGTTAAGTTGCGGTGCGAGGGTGGGCGAACCACCTGCAAGTTTCATCAACACCGACATGACAACTTTCGGGTTTTGGGTTGCCAGTAATGCGGCGCGATCGCATGTAAACTCAGCACAGCGTACCCATTCCAAAAGTTGCGTCTGTATTGCTTGAGCGAGAACTGTTCCGACGGTAGGTACTACTGCTGCGGCTAATATCAATATATTGACTGGAGTTAGGTAAACACTGTGGTCACACTTCAGGTGTCCCAATTCATGAGCAATCACAGCCTGGATTTCTTCTTGTTCCAGCATATCGATGAGGGAGGTGTGCAGCACAACAAAAGGCTGTTTTCCCCGCATAGCAAAAGTGTATGCATTTGGTGCTGGATGCTGCCTAATATAAAGCTGGGGAGGTTCAATATCCAGTATCTTGCAGGCTTCTAACAGCGACTTATGAAGATGGGGCAGTTGTTTTTCGCCGACCAGAACACTAGAAGCGATATTTTCTACATAAAAAATCTGCTCCGCCAATGGACCCAAAAGATTCCGCACCATCATATCCAAACCAGGTATCTGCTTCAGTGCTTTGGTTGCGTCTAGATCTAGCGGATGACGGAATGAATCTGCTTTGAGACCAATCAGTTGAGTCTTTTGCGGGAACATGGCGGAATCTTGCTGGGGATATAAGGGATTGAAAAATAATCTAGGACTGCTCTTTTGAACAGCCCTTCTCCACCAGTTTAACATCTACCCCAACTAAGAGTGCAAGGTAGGTTGGGGATTCCAACAGTCACCTGAAGAAGTCCAAAGCGCTATCTACTGTGATTGCACGTTTTCCCTATTTGTTGCCCCAGAGGTTGGCAGTTCCTCAACTGTCGGGTTAGAAGCAACTTCCGCATTGACCTGTGCTAGTGGTATCCGCTGGATTCTTGCTCCTAATTGCTGCAACTTTGTATCAAGTCTATCGTAGCCCCGATCTAAGTGTTGCAATCCCTGAACTATGGTTTTTCCTTCTGCCGCGAGTCCTGCCAAAACTAACGCTGCTGATGCTCGCAAATCTGTTCCGAGTACGGGTGCGCCTGATAACATCGGCACTCCTCGAACAAAGGCAACGTTACCTTTAACGCGAATATCTGCCCCTAAGCGATTTAACTCAGAAGCGTGGCGCAAACGATTTTCAAATACAGATTCATTAATCACACTATCACCTTCAGCTAGTGCCAGCAAAGCCATAAATGGCGCTTGCATATCTGTAGGAAAACCTGGATGAGGCAAAGTTTCAATATCACTTGCCCTCAGGGTTTCTGCGCTCAGAGTTCGTAAGCAGTTCGGTGCTTCCTCAATAATGGGCACTCCAATATCTTGCAGCTTAGCAATGATTGGTGTCAAATGCTCTGGTACCACGGGTGAGAGAATCAGTTCTGAACGAGTAATTGCTGCGGCGACCAAAAACGTTCCTGCTTCAATGCGATCAGGGATAATTGTATACTCAGTTGAGTGCAATTGTGGAACACCGACAATCGTAATTGTACTGGTTCCTGCCCCGTATATCTTTGCTCCCATTGCAATACAGAAGTTCGCCAAATCAACGACCTCTGGCTCGCGTGCAGCATTTTCGATAATGGTTTCGCCGTCTGCAAGAGTAGCCGCCATCATCAAAGTTTCTGTTGCTCCCACGCTGGCAATATCCAAGTATATCTTTGCTCCCTTCAGTCGGCGACTGCTACCAGGAACATAGGCATTACAAACGCCATGCTCAATCTGTACTTCAGCTCCCATTGCTTGCAGTCCTCGGACATGCAGATCCACAGGTCTTGCGCCAATAGCACAGCCTCCCGGTAAAGGCATCTGCGCGACTCCCAGTCGTGCTAGGATCGGACCAATAGCAAAGAAACTTGCTCTGAGCTGTGTCACCAGTTCATAGGGAGCCTTTGATGTTTTGATAACTCTAGCATCAATTTCTAAAATGTCTCCTGTTTGCTTCAAGCGAACGCCTAAAGCTGATAAAACCTGACCTATCCGTGTCACGTCTGCCAATAACGGCACGTTACGGAGCCGACATTCGCCTGAACAGAGCAACGCTCCAGCCATGATTACCAGTGCTGAATTTTTGGCTCCGCTAATTTTTACATGACCTTGCAAACGATGCCCACCCGATATTTGCAGGACTGAGGAGTCTGCTGTCGAGGAAGATTTGGCATTTGGTAAGCCGCCAGAAGGAATAATAAACTTACCCTCCAAAAAAACTGTTGATTGTATAAGTTTGAAGTTGGTTTCGATTCTACACGATAGTTTTTGATTGTCTACATTTTTGAACTGAAATTGATAAATTTCATTTATGTCTGGTCTAAGAGCAGATACAGGGAACAGGGAACTCTTAACGCTTAACTCTTAACGCTTAACATAAACTGTCATGAATCAACAATTTATCATACAATTTTTTTTCAGAAAAGCTTAACACTGGTAACAATAAATACTTAAAAGCAAAGAAACCGTTGATGTCAGAAATTAGGGCTTGACAAATCAAAAGAATTGAGTAATAATAAAAAGCTGTTAATCAAAAATCAATTCGCGGAACTGGCGGAATTGGCAGACGCGCTAGATTCAGGTTCTAGTGCCGAAAGGCTTCCGGGTTCAAGTCCCGGGTTCCGCATACGAGTGAGAAGTGGTGAGTAACGAGTAAAAGACGGTATTTCTTTGTGGGCCAAACATTTAACTCGTGAGTATCAGTATTTTGACTCACCACTTATGACCAGAACCTTTAATGTTAACAAGTTTACAAAATCCCCTAGTCAAGCAAATTCGCAAACTCCACTCCTCAAAAGAAAGACACAAGCAGCAGTTGTTTTTGGTAGAAGGGACGCACCTGTTAGAGGAAGCTTGTGCGGCGAATTACCCATTGGAAGCAGTGTGCAGTACACCAGAATGGCAAGACAGCCATGCTGTGCTATGGGAAAAAGCATGTGATCTTTGCGAACGAGCAGAAATTGTGAGTGAAGAGGTTTTAAAGGCGATCGCCACCACAGTACAACCAGATGGCGTAGTTGCGACGGCAAAAAGAAGGGAACGCGTTGGGGAACTGCCGTTTACTGGTATAATGCTAGCGTTGGAAACTGTACAAGATCCAGGCAACTTGGGTACAATAATTCGGACTGCTGCAGCCGCTGGGGCTTCTGGGTTGTGGCTGAGTGAAGACAGTGTGGATTTAGACAATCCAAAAGTATTACGTGCTTCTGCTGGACAGTGGTTCCGCCTAGCAATGGCGATGAGTCCTGATTTGAAAACGACAGTCCAGCAAAGTAGGGAAGCACGAATGCAGGTAGTTGCAACCTTACCCAATGCTACTTTGACTTATTGGGATGTAGACTGGCGCAAACCCAGTTTAATTTTGTTGGGGAATGAAGGTGCTGGTTTGTCAAAAGAATTGACAGCAACAGCAGATTTACAAGTAAAAATTCCCCTGAGTCCGGGGGTAGAATCTTTAAATGTAGCAATGACCGCCGCTTTGATGTTGTACGAAGCGCAAAGGCAGATTTTCAAAAGTAAAGAGGGAACGCTTAACAGGGAACAGTAAACAGTGAACACAACGACCACGCTCAGTGCATCGCAGTGAACAAGGGGTGGACGAGTCCGTTTCCTACCTGATAACTGATAACTGATAACTGATGACTGATGACTGATAACTGATAACTGATAACTGATAACTGGTTAACATAAATTGTACGGAGTTCTGTTCAAAAATCAAATATAAATCCTATATTATGTATTATGATAATTTTGTTTAGAGGTGCTCACTGATCCAAGTATGATCAAATATTGATTGATAAATCCGGTTATGCACTTTTAAAAAACCCTGTTGCTTGACGACAAGACCTGACAACAGCAACTCTTTTTCTTCTGGATTATCAACAGAAACAACTTCTTGTTGAGACAAAATTTGTCGATAGATTTCTAGTAGCCGAGATGATTTTAGCTTGGTGTTGAGAATGCGAGCGCGTATCGTTCTCAAATGTTCTGGCTCATCCTGAGATTCCCAATTCTTCATCACATAATTTCGCACCAAATTTTCAACCCATTGCGCTTCACCGTTTGTGGGGATAGGAGATGAGCAACGGCGTATGAGTTTACAAAGCTTTTGAGTCAGAAAAGGTTGACCGCTTGTCCAGGCTAACACTTCTTTGAGCACAACTTGTGGATTACTCACTTTCTCTGTCAATCCATAAAGCAAAGGTTGAGCTTCATGGATTTGAAAGCCATTGAGTTGAATAGCCTGACCAATATTGAAAGGCGTTCTTTGATGATCAGTTATTAAATCTGAAGGTGTTGCGACTCCAAACAGAGCAAAAGTTAAACGTCGATACTCTGGATTAATACTACGCTGATTGAAGCAGAAGCGAATAAGAGCAAAAAAGTCATTAACAGGAAATTTTAAGCCCAAAACAGTATCAATTTCATCGACAAAAATAAATACCTTTTCACTCTCAACTTGAGGTAGTATGATTTCCTCTATAAACCGACTCAAGCACTGAATAGAAGATAAATCTTTTTGCTCGTTCCACCATGCTTTCAGATTCACCTTTCCAAACAAATTAAAATTTTGCCATAACTCCACAGCGAATCCCTTATACCATTGATCAGGAGTAACGTTTTCAGTACCAAGGCGAGTGATATCTACTGCTGCACAGCTAAACCCCTCTTGCTGGAGACGATGCATTATGCATACCATAAGGCTTGACTTACCCATTTGCCGTGCATTCAGAATGTAACAAAACTCTCCGCGCTTGAGTGCTTGATAAAGGAGACAATCCGCAGATCGTACCACATAAGTAGGAGCATTCATCGGTAAACTACCCCCAACTTGATAATCAAAGGTTGAGGATTCTTCTGCACTTCTAAGCAAAGCGTTTTCAAAAACCAATTTAGCTTGAGTCGCTTTATCAGTCATTTTTTTGTTGTGATAAGAATTCACATCTAACTTTTTCGCGAGATTCATTTAAAACATCGACATAGTAGCGTTCTGAAGAAGCTGCAACTTGAATACTTTTTTGCTCACATATCCAAGAAAAATATTCCAGAGCAACTTTATGTTTTTCCACCGTATTCAATTCACCACTTCGATTGAGCTTTTCCTGTAAATCAGGAGGTGCTACAAGATTAAATTCATTAGGTTGTTCTAATATTAAAGAGTCTAGTAAACCTTGAAATCCCACGAAAGCCAGACGGTAAATTACCAATTTACAAAAAGAACCGTGAAAGTAACCGCCATGAACATCTATCCCTGTTGGACTGTTGCTAAAAGAGTCAAAGAAAGCCTTGAGAATCTTTATGTACTGCCAAAAGTTCAAGGGAGATTTTTGATTCGGACAAATGAGAACATTGATTGTTTTGCCCTCACGGCCTGGATAGTCAGTTTCATCTTGATATTCTGTACAATCAAAATAGGTAAACAAATCAGCAATCGATTCTGGATCTTTACCTTTGGGGACTAAAGATTCTGGATCTTTCTTATTCTGTAATAGGTTTCGCTCTTGACGCTTGTTTAAAACCTTAACTCCAAGATATTTCAGTAGGTGATCAAATTTTTGATTAGAATAAAATAGCTGATGCTCTGCCGACAATATCTGCTTTAAATTCACAATTCCATAAACCTTTGTATCTGGCAAATTAACTGTCACATTACCAAGTCGATATCCTTGAGTACGAGTACTAGCTGGAAAAGAGAAATAATTAGCTGCTGTTGAAGCAAGGCGTAATGCAACATCTCCCTCGTTACTAAAGAGATAAGCTTCTTCAAAACGACGCAAAGAAGAGCGCAAAAAGTTAGTCCGTCCTGAAAGGATAGTATTTACTGGAATGTCTGGAGAAACCAAAATTAAACGACCTAAACTGAAAACACGACCAATATTAGATGATGGTCGTTTATTCAAATTATCAACATTCCCAATCGCTTCTGGGTCAAAGGCGTCAGAGAGAACTCGCACAACTTCTGTTGTGATGAATCCACCCATACTATGACCAATAAATGTCAACTTAATTCTTTTTTGGTTCCACTCCTCTTGGGCTTTTTGAGCATCACCTAAAACATCTTTTGAACGCTGGATTAAACCTTGGTCTAATTGTCTGATAAATTCTATTAAGTCTGGTACAGCGAAATATCTTGCTCGATATCCATCTCGAAAATAAACAATAACTCTCAAAATAAATAAAGTTCCAATAAAAGAAGCTAAACAGACACCTAGCACAATAAAAATCCAAAACCAAGGAGACGAGAATAGGATTAAGAAGAAAATACCAAGAGCAGTAATTGCTAAGCCACTATATAGTAAAAATTGTAGAAAACTCGGTAAAGAATAAAATGCATTTTTTAGGTTAGAAGGAACACTTTCCGATGACCATCGATAACCTAGATAAACAAAGCTACTTTTTCTATCTTTAAGAGCTTTGTCTTGTTGATTAAGATATTTGCAAACTCGTGCCCAATCTTCGCGTACATAGTCTTCTTGTCCGTCCTTCACACCAGTATTAAAGCCATGAATTTGAATAACCAGTCCTAGTTCTTCTGTGTCAGATTGACTGTGACGATAAAGATGGTCTATAACATCATCAATTGTGGGCAAAGTTTCATCCACTTTCGACTCATCATCTTCTATATTGATAGGTGCTGTGCTGCGGAGAAAGTAACCGAGAATAGTTAGATCTTTTCCATCAATTTTTTGATTCTTTAAAAGGTCATCTATCAAAAGATCCATATTTGCTACCTAATTTTGTGTTAAGGTTTAAAATTTTTGAATTTTGAATTCTTGGTCGGGAGCGTGGGGTCTTGAATGCGTGAACTTTGTAAGCGCAAAGTGTGCCGTAGGCATACACGTAGTGTGTCCACAGGGCTTAGGGGCTGACGGTCTTCTCCACAGGAAAGCTTTCTGCGCTTGCCGTGAGCAGAAAATTAAGCGTATGTGGACTCTTGAAAGTTTGGTATCTCACATTTTGCACCAATAAAAATTTATTGTATTAGATCACTCAGTATTAAACCAAAAATCCTTTATGAGCGCGAGAAAAGCCAAGAAAAATTATGTAGCTTACCCTTACATCTTTTTAGCTTATACGGTTTTCTACGGATAGGTGCAAGATATGATGTATGCTTGTGACAACTGACAAGCGATGGCACGGTGTGCGGGCACTCCGTGCCATCGCTTTATATACGAGTCGATATCATTATAGCTCCACACGTTCCCACACCAGTTCAAAGACCTTCAGGACTCCATCAGTGTTGGTCGGTGGCGTTTTCAGTGTGACTCGATTCCCATTCAATGTGAACGTTCGGACTAAATCCTTACCAACCCGATTAGGAATCGATGCTACCTCGACGTGATGAGTGACGCTGTTTCCATTCAACGTGTATGTCCCTGCATAGGCATTGAATGTAGAAAACGCCTGTACACATTCCTCAGTCGGTAAAGAGCGAATGTCTTTGCTGAATGGTGAGCGAATATCTCCACTTAAGGGTAGGCGATCGCTCCTTGAAAAGATAACCATCATCCGCGCCTCGGGTGTATAAGTGATGTAGCCAATTGGGTTAGGACTATACACCTGAGGAGTCACTGTCCCATCAGGATTGATGGCGCTCGCACTGATTAGCGTCCAAGTTCCAAGCAACGGATTCGTCTGAGCAGCTGACAAATCAGACATGACTCACTCCTTATCAAAAACTTTGGGTCTAAAACCCCGTCCTTCTAGGACGGCTTTTGTTGATCGAGAATATAACGCTTCAGTACTTCAAGCGGCGCTCCACCAACGGAAGATACAAAATAACTAGGTGACCACAGAGCGTCTTTGCCGTAGGGTTTTGGATAACCACCTTGACCATATCTTCTGCTGGATACTCCTTTTAAAGAGTTAACTATCTGGGAAATAGAAAGTTTGGGCGGATATTTAATCAACGCGTGAACGTGATCAGTTTCGCCGTTGAATTCTTGTACAATAAAATTCATTTTTTCGGAAACTTCATTGAACGATTTTTCTATGACTAATAGACTTTCTGCTGTGAGTATAGGACGTCTATATTTTACGACACAGACCAAGTGAACATTTAAATCTGAAACGCTGTGTCTTTCTTTTAATAGCCGTGTTGCCATTTTGTCGCGACCAACTTATAATGACTAACAGACTCACTTTAACATAAGCAATGAAAGCACGCTATCAGTTCAGATGTTACCCAACAGACCAACAACGCCAAGCTTTGGCACAGTTGTTTGGCTGTGTTCGGGTTGTCTGGAATGACGCGCTCGCTTTGTGCAAGGCTTCCGAAAAGTTGCCAGGGTATAACAGTCTTTCTTTGGCATTAACTCAAGCTAAAAAGACTGAAGCCCGGATTTGGTTGAAAGACGTGTCTTCCGTTCCTTTGCAACAATCTCTTAGACATCTGGATGTAGCTTACAAAAACTTTTTTAATTCTCGCAACGGGAAGCATAAAGGTAAAAAGGTCGGTTGCCCTAGGTTCAAGAAAAAAACGAATGCACAATCTGCTGAATTTACGAAAACAGGTTTTTCAATAACTGGCAATGAAGTATATCTAGCCAAGATCGGAAACATAAAGCCAATTTGGTCTAGGGAACTGCCTTCGGAACCAAGTTCTGTAACCGTACTTAAGGATTGCGCTAATCGCTATTTCGTAAGTTTTGTTGTAGAAGTTGAACCAATTCAAATAGAGCCGATTAACCAATCTATTGGAATTGATTTAGGGCTGAAAACCTTTGCAGTACTTAGTAATGGTGAAACTTTCAAGAGTCCTGACTATTCACGGCATGACCGCAAAGGGGTGTGGTCAAAAGTGGTTGGTTGCCAGCACCCGGAAGGGATACTAGACAAAGCAGAGAAAATAACTGACAATGATAATCATAGAGAAGCTTCATGATTTTCTGGAGGCAAAGAATCTCAGAAATACCATGTCATACTTGGATAAGTCCGGGTCGGGGAGCAGTGTATTACATGGGTAAAGTTAGCGCTTTCTCCATGTAATACTTACCAAGATATTGACTTTCATCGGTGTAATACACGTTAGGAAGAACATCCAGTAATAGATGCCATCGTTAGAGAGCGAACAAGCACGTTGCTTGAGATGGCAACACTTGAAACTTTACGCAACCAAGTTTTGTTTGAACTGAAGTTAGGTAAACAAGCTCCTGGTTACAAAGCTGCTCAAAAAGCCCTGAATCATTTCATTGTTAAACTAAGCAGCTAACGTGGGATTTTACGATTTCGCCAGCAGCCCTGGCGCTCGCGATCGCCCACTAGGACAAATAGGAATTTATTTTCAAGTCAGTATCAGCAACTGGGCTTAATGTCTATATAGTTAGACTAGGAAAAAAACGGGGTAGAACTTACCGTGTGATACATGGATAAATACAATTAAAATAGTTACTCGAATAAGACTTGAAGTGTAGGAAATATGGCAGTGTTAAAAAAAGACGTTTGAGAAAATTTCGATACTGCCATGAGTCAATATTATACTGATGTTATTGAACAAATTAGTTCAATTCTGTTTGATGCCATCATAGAAAGGGAAGAGTCTTTACAAGAATTGATTTGTGATTTTGATTCAACCGCAGCCAAGATTATTCAATCTTGTGGTTTATGTTTAATGTCAAAGCTGCTGAATAATTTAAGCCATCAAGTGACCCAAGAAGCTAAGACAAAAGAGCTAGTTATCCATCGTGTCAAAAAAATAAAATATGCTGTTATATTTGGAGAGCTAGAAGTTCCTTCACCTTATTTGTGGAATAAAAAAGCCAAGTCTGGATTTTGTCCCGTTCCTAAAAGTTTAGGCATTGAACATGGGGGACGTTCAAAGGCTGTTAAAAAAGCGTTAACAGATTTTGGTATTGAAGAATCTTTTGGTCAAGCATCAAAGCGTTTTGTAGAACATTACGGTTGGGAAGTCGAACGGGCTTCTGTACGTCGAGAGGTAGAAGCTATTGCATCCACGGCTTTAGATTATGTAGAGAAACGTCTTGAATCAGCTTCTGACGAACCAATACAACAAAAAGAGGAGACTGTTTCAAGGCTATTAGTTGAGTTAGATGGTTCTCATGTACGTACCGGAGTTGTCCAACCAAAACCCGAGCAGAAGGATTCTAAGCGAAGAAATAAAACACGTTTAAGAATTGCAAAAAAACATAACAAGATTGCAGATACTCGAAAAGATTTTCTGCATAAACTTTCGTCTAAAATAGTGCGTGAAAACCAAGCCATTGTTTTAGAAGATCTTAATGTCTCAGGCATGGTCAAGAATAGAAAACTAGCCCGAGCTATTAGTCTCCAGGGATGGCGTGAGTTTAGAGTATTGTGTGAAGCGAAATCTGACAAGTTCGGTCGCACATTTAAGGTAATTAGCCGGTGGGAACCGACCAGCCAAACTTGTTTTGACTGCGGTTACCGTTGGGGCAAACTAGATCTTAAAGTGCGAACCGTAACTTGTTTACAATGCAGCGCTACTCACGATAGAGATGAAAACGCTGCCAAAAATATAGAGAAAGTCGGGATAGGGAATTGCCACGACTCTAAACGGACGCACAGAGGACGTAAGACTGTTTTGGCAGCAGACCTCAACGAAGCGTCAAGAATCACCGCGCCTTTAGGCAGGTGAGTATTTCAAAAGTAGCTCATTTTTAGTGGTTAGTTTTTAGTCGCTGCTCTTCGGTAGAGCTACGAGTTATTCACTAACCCTTCGGGTTCGCCAGTTGCTACCCTACGGGAAGCCGCCCTCCGGGCGTCTACAAGTCGGCAGAGCCGGACGCCCGGAGGGTATCTCCTGAGCCCTATGGCTAACGCCACGGCTTGAGGCCGAACGGAGACGCTGAGTCCCAAAGGGACACGCTGCGCGTTCGCTCTTAGCGTGCGCTTGCGCTTACGCGAACGCCAGTCGCCAAGTGACTGTACGTTCGCTCATTTTTGAAGAGAGAGAGGAATTAATACCTGACAGGGTAAGGAAAAACCTCATAA
>NZ_QMEB01000429.1 GCF_012912135.1 Brasilonema bromeliae SPC951
AACCATATTGCTCTCGCAAGCTGATCCGCTAACCATATTGCTCTCGCCATTCCTGCTTTCGCTCAGCGTACTCCGCAACAGCTTCTGCCTTTTTCCACGCTTTGAAGAATATTTCGGCGCTTTCTGCTTTCTCTGGATCGCCGGTGCCTTTCTCATTCAGGGCGTAGTCATGCTCTTTATCGTACTTCTTGCCACCCTTCCAATTTGTGTATCGCCGCGCACGCGTGAATCCCATCTGCAGAAATTTGCGTGCCATGTCGGCGCCGACAAAGTCTCCTTCTGCTAGATAGTCTTTGAACATTTTGAATATCGTACGACTGCTTTTGCGGGCGATCTGAGGAGTCTTGAACTGCCAGTGCGCGACAATCTCTGACTTGTACGGTTCGCAGATCAACACGCCCTGCTCCCCCTTACCAACGCGATATTTCTCGGGGTGCGCTCGGTAGTCGACTCCGGCTTTCCAAGCGTACTTTGCTCGGTCAAAATCAAGGTAGGATGGCTTGCGTGCTTTTTCTGGTGGCATGACGTAATCGACCGAAAAAACATTACGAAAGTGCCAAAACGTCTAATAAAAACGACCCCCCAATTTTTTGGAGAGCCGTTTAAATGATTTGCCGAGAGCCAGGATTGAACTGGCGACACGAGGATTTTCAGTCCTCTGCTCTACCGACTGAGCTACCTCGGCAAGGGGCTCTGAATTGCTTTCGCAATTGAGGCGGAAACCCAATATACCACAACGAATTCGTGCGTAATAACGCAGGTTAAGAACTCAATTAAAGATTTAGTACGGAGAGCCCTGCTGCGCGGTCGGATGAATGTTAATGCCAACTACACGAACATTTCCATTGTCTTGCTTGACAAGAAAATCCGCAGCCAAGGGCTGAGTTGCTGGTGATGTGCCCGCCGATTGCATGACAAGCGACCCGGTCATTGCAACGATAATTCCGCCGTCTGGATTCATGTAAGTCGCTTGCACCGAGATCGGTTGAAAAGCCGCAGACACCTTCCCAGACATCACGGCTTGCTCGATGTCGGGAGTCCAATAGCCCTGGCGAAAAGCTTGCACAGTATTAGGCGTCATCCAGTCAAACGCTTCTTTGTGGCTGGTCTGACAGGTCTGCATGTTGTAATCCATGGCACGTTGCAGCCAAACGGTGACAAATTGAGTAGCCATCTGTGGTGTAAAACCAGTGCCTACTCCCGGCTGACCTGGCGTTTGAGCTGTAGGCACTCCACCTTGCTGCATAGGCTGTCCCTGCAACTGCCCGGGCGACTGAGCCTGCATGCCCTGCTGCGAGTGGAGAGGCGGCTCGTGCGTCTTCTGCTCGTCACCTGTAAATG
>NZ_QMEB01000071.1 GCF_012912135.1 Brasilonema bromeliae SPC951
CCCTGTTCCCTGTTCCCTGTTCCCTGTTCCCTGTTCCCTGTTCCCTGTTCCCTCTTAATGTCGCCCAGTACTAATCTTGTATAAAAGCGCTTGATCGTCGCTGAGATAAATCGATCAAATTCGCCAGCTTGTAAACAATCCGCGCACCAACATTACCATCCCACTCAGCATCACCAACTTCGCACAGATCAAAACCAATAATTTTTCTACCACTATTTATCAATTCACGGAACAAACAAAAAGCTTGCTCTAATTCCAGTCCACCCGGAACAGGAGTTCCTGTACTTGAACAGTATTTTGGATCTAGACCATCTACATCAAAGCTAATGTAAACATATTCAGGCAAATGACTGATAATTTCTCGACATAAGTCCATCCAAGTCGTTCCCGAATACAGCTTTTGTTTCATGGCTGGGTCATAATAAGCGACAATTCGACCATGAGATTGGTTAATCATTTGCACTTCATCATGACAAATATCACGCAAGCCTACCTGCACTAACTTGGAAATTTGCGGTAGCTTCATCGCATTGAACATGATGGACGCATGGGAAAACTCAAATCCCTCATAGGCGTCGCGTAAATCTGCGTGTGCGTCTATGTGCAAAATGCCATAGTTTGCGTAACTGGCTGCTAATGCTTGGAAGTAACCTAATGGTGAACTGTGATCGCCACCAATCACAGCAACTCGTTTACCTTTTTCAATTGCTTGCTTAGACTGTTCAAACAACCATTGATTTACCTGTTGACAAGCTTGATTAATTTCTGCTAACACAGCTGTTAAATCTGGTGTATTTGTCAGGGGTTTACCTTGCTCAAGTCGCTCGATAATTTTTGCCGCTAAGGTGCGATAATATTCGTTCTTCTCTAAAATATCTTGGGGAATTTCTACCATGAAAATTCCCTGTTTCCATCCATCAGGATTATCGAAATCAAACAAATCCAGTTGCGGCGAAGCATCCAGAACCCGTTGTGGTCCGTTAGCAGTTCCTGCGCCATAGGAAACGGTCACTTCCCAGGGTACGCCGAAGATAATCAGGTTTGCAGACTCGTAATCAAATGGTAAAGCAAAAAGGTTGCCATTAATTTGACCTATGCCACTGGGATTGTACTCTTGGAGTTGATGGCTCATGTGGGTAGAAAAAACACCGCTTGGTGGACACCTGCACTATTGTAGCGAACCATTAGCTTATGGTATCTTGCTTGTCAGACGCACCCTAGGCAATGTGGCTATCCACAATTATTAAGGTAGGGCGCGCCAAGAGCGATCGCCCTTCTTCGCCCAGAGGCTTGGGTCTAAACGTGTAAAAATCCGGCAACCTATGCCAACTGATAGCTTGGCGATAGGCTTTTATGCGTCTGTTACTTTGCGCAATCGCCCTGATAATAGAGGTGAGGCATTGTCCCCTAAAAATCCAATCGCCTTTATTTCTTTGCCAATCGCTTATGTCTCGTACCAGGTCAGCCATCAACCTTAATATTATTTTTTCGTCATTCTATAACTTTATATTAAGGAAGACAGAAAAAAAACATAGTAAAACTTATGACTACACTCAATATGTTAGTGGACGTGACTATATATTTGAATCGATTGATAATCAGGCAAAAGGTTATATGACTGGACAAGGTACAGGTATTAAACGCGGAGATTATATCATTTTATGTCACAGTTCTCGTACTTGTCGATATCAGGTTGAGGACATTGATTACTACTCTGAGCCACCCAATATGTGGATAGCTTTACTTCAAGAAGTTGATTTTGAATAGTAGAGATTTTCATTTTTCTAGGATTTAAAGCAGAAAGCCCACGGCGCGTCTTTCCATGTGCGCACCAATATATCATGTCTGTGGGACTGTCAATAGATTGAAACTCCATCGCTTAGCAAGTGGAGTTCTCCTGACTCTACCAATTCTGGATTCTGACTCCTTTTATTGAACTTTAAAATTCTTTCTGTGAATTCCAAGACAAAGGTGAGAATTTATTTTTTCATATAAAATACAAAAGCGATAATTATGTTGAGAAACATACAGTTTTTTTTAATTGAGAGACTCTTTTGAGTCATTGCAAAGATTAGATATGTCAATTGACACATACTTAACAGTATTGTGTTGTTTTTATGAACTTTAGGAAAGTTACTTGCATGATCTTGTATTAATTATCGTAGAATATCAGGTAAGCATTCGTTGAAATAAGCATATACAAACTTGAGTACAATTAAGTTTGTTGGAAAAGCCATCTACCACTACAGATAAAAAATCCAGTTTGTAATCTAGATGATTGCATGTTTTGAGATCAGGGACAGTTTATAAGTAGGTAGACACAAGTAAACCTAACGACGTAACATAATATAAAGTGGTCAAAACTATTGCGATTGCGCCAGATTGCGGAAAGCCCTCTCCGGGGTCTACGTTCCACTCGCAATAATATACTGAAAAATTTTCCCGCTTACCTACTTAACAGTTAAGACTGTGACAGTTTTTCTTATCAGAGTAAAGCTTTGGAAACTCAAGGAATTGGTATAGTTCGAGTAGTCTACTAGACAAGTAAAACCCTAGAAATAGCATAGAGTTAGTTGCTGTGTGTCAATCACTCATCTTGATTATTTCAAGTTGCATAAAATTTTAATAATTAATGTACCTGTTGAGAGATTTCCAGTGTCTTTACTGATTTGAAAATCAATTTCTACAAATAACTTTTTGAATAAAATCAAGCATCAAAAGGAAACCCCTGTAATCATGACCTCAAAATCATTGAACGGCAAAATCTCAGAGTCGTCGATAATAGTAGCTGCTGTAGAGCAGATATCGTCTGATCTTGGTGGCGAAGCAGTTATTCTGAATCTCAGATCAGGAGTCTATCACGGACTCAATGAAGTAGGAGCAAGAATTTGGAATTTCATTCAGCAACCCAAGGCAGTGAAAGATATTAAACAGAAGCTTCTGGAAGAATATGAAATAGAACCAGAAGTTTGCGTGGCAGATATCTTGACACTGTTGGAAGAATTGAAAGCTGTAGAACTGGTTGAAGTTAAGAATGAAACAGTTGCGTAACTTTCTGAAACTTTCTGGGAGCGATCGCTATCTTTTAGCAATCACTTTTCTCTTGCTAGGAGCAATTAGATTAGGGCTGTTTTTTCTCGCCTTTCGGAATTTACTAAAGCTCTTGCAAAAGATAAATAAGCAAAATATTCGTTTCCCATTTGAGAATCATGGAAGTCAAATTTCAGTAGGCAAAATTGTTTGGGCTGTTAACGTAACAACACGCTATATGCCTGGTGGGGCAAAGTGTCTGGCTCGCGCTTTGACGACTCAATTTCTCATGAACCGCTATCATTACTCATCTGAACTACGTATAGGTGTTGCTAAAGAACAGGGAGGACAATTAGAGGCTCACGCTTGGATTGAGTATGAGGGACGGGTTGCAATTGGGAACCTTGCAGACCTTTCCCGGTTTATTCCACTCCCATCTCTCGAAGGAGTAAAATTATGAGTGGGATCATGGGCATTTACAATTTAGACGGTTGCCCTGTAGATCCGGAAGATTTGGGACGGATGGTAGATATCTTGGCACACCGGGGACCTGATGGTGCAGATATCTGGGTTGACGGATCTGTCGGTTTCGGGCATCGGATGCTGTGGACGACTCCTGAATCAAAGCTCGAAAAATTACCTTTAGCTAATGGGACTGGTAATTTAGTCATCACGTCTGATGCTCGCATAGATAACCGAGATGAACTTATAAATACGTTAGAGTTTGATAATTTTCTCCCTGAAAAAATTACGGATAGCGAGTTGATATTAGCTGCCTATGAAAAATGGGGCGAGCAATGTCCAGAGAATCTTTTGGGTGATTTTGCATTTGCCATTTGGGATAAGCAGCAACAGTCTGTTTTCTGCGCTAGAGACCATTTTGGGGTCAAGCCTTTATATTACTACCACCAACTTGATAAAGCCTTTGTGTTTGCCTCGGAGATGAAAGCTCTTTTTCGTTTACCGCAGGTACCACGCCGACTCAACGAGGTGAGAATTGCTGACTACTTAGCATTGATGATGGAAGATAAAGCCATCACTATTTACCAAGATATTCTGCGGCTTCCCCCTGCTCACAGTATGGTTGTCAGTCAGTCAGGAATGAAGATGTGGTCTTACTGGGAACTTGACCCCCATTGTGAGATTAAGATGGATTCTGACGAGGCTTACGCAGAGAAATTTCGGGAAATTTTTACCGAGGCAGTACGTTGTCGCTTACGTAGTGCCTTCCCTATCGCCAGCCAGTTGAGCGGTGGATTAGATTCTTCGGCTGTGACTTGTGTGGCGCGGGATTTACTTGCGGAAACAAAGAAAACTTCGCTACACACTATCTCCACTATTTTTGATAAAATTACTGAGTGTGACGAGCGCCCTTTCATCAATGCAGTGCTGGAACAGGGTGGATTTATTCCTCACTACGTCCAGGGTGACGAGTTTGGTCCGTTATCTAACCTAGACCATATTTTTCGGTACGAAGATGAAGCTCTTTTGGGTCCAAGTCATTTTTATCCTTGGATTGTAAACCGTGCTCTTAAGGAGCTGGGACTGCGGATTTCCCTGGATGGTTTTGATGGGGACACCACAGTTTGCCACGGCGTGACTAGGCTTACCGAACTCGCACGTCAAGGAAATTGGAAAACATGTATACAAGAAGTTAAAGCATTTTCGCCACACTTTAATGTCTCACCTTACGCCGCATTTTGCAATTATGGACTGCCACACCTTAAGGAATTGGCAAAGAAGTTCCGTTGGATAGCGTTCTTTCAAGGAGTACAGCTAATCCATAAACATTTTGGTGTTTCGCGCAAACTGTTGATACGAAATCACGCAATTAAACCTTTTCTGGAACAAGTACGGCAATGGCAGCACAAACATAGAAAATTTGCCAATCCTTTTGTTTCCCAGACTCCCCTTGTCAAGCGTAACTTTGCAGAACGTATTGGTTTGGATGAGCGAATTCAGAAGTTGGATGCATTGAATGAAGAACCCCTCACCGTGAGAGAACAACATTGGCGCAGTCTTACCCAAGGTGTATTGCCCTATACCTTAGAACGAGCGGATCAATATGCGGCAATGTTTTCTTTAGAAGCGCGTCATCCGTTTATGGATAAGCGACTAATTGAATTTTGTTTAGCATTACCCTCCGAGCAAAAACTTTACCAAGGATGGGGACGGATGGTGATGCGTCGTGGCTTAGAAGGAATTCTACCAGAAAAAGTTCAATGGCGTGGAGGAAAAGCAGATTTAACAGCCAATTTCGATGATGGACTGTTGAATCGCAACCGCCAAATTCTGGATGAGGTGATGTCCAATCAGATTGAATACTTGGAAAAGTACATTGATTCAGATTTCCTGCAAGCAGCTTATCAGCGATTGATATCAGGAACCGAAGTCAGAGATGAGGATATTACACCAATTTGGCAGGCAGTTACTTTAGCTTTGTGGTTCGACTATAAGCAAGTGACGCCGTAAGTCCAGCAGTCTTGGCAGGTTATGGCTGGTAATATTGTCTGTCGTATTTACGACAACCATGTCACACCGTAAGTCCAATTATGGGGCACTACCTTCAACAACTAGTAGATCAACTTTAGACTCAAAATCAGGAAATAGATCATGAAAAGTTCGTACACTGCTCCCAAACTTACTGTTCACGGTGATGTTGCCCAGATCACACAAATTCTTGGTGATACAACAAGGCAAGATTTTGTGTTTCTCAATGGCACCCCTATTTCCGGTGGTAATGACATCGGTTCAAAGGACATCTGCTCTGGCACAACTCCAAAAGGACCCGACTGCGATCCTAGGTTCTAATAAGTGAATGAAGTGTTTGTCTTCATGAAGTGTGTGTTTAGCACATAGCGCCTGCTCTAAGAAACTAGTGGTTCATGTCATGACCTTCGTGACGGACATGATTACGTTTATTTATGTCCATTTACTTAGGCTTTAAAAGTAGAGAGCAAAAAGCGCAATTTTGTAGGTTGGTTAGGGTTTGGAAACTCAACAGATTTTGCTTGGGTTTAAATACCCTCTTATCTAACCTACAATTATTTACTATCTGCAAGCGTAATAATACGGACACAAGACGGTCGGTGAATTTGTTTGAAATCGCTGTTTTCATTGCACTAAATAAAGTTAAGATATGAAATCTTATAAAGCCTACAACTTGTGCATTGCTTCCGAATTACAACTTCCCGAACTGATTGAAAGTGAAGGTGCTCCAGATGCAATTGTGCGGTTTGGCAAAGTAGATAATGCAACCGCAATGCAACACGATAGCGGTCAAAATTTTGTGGGAGAAATACCAGAAGTAGGTGAGTTTTTTATTCACGATGGACGGGAAATTCTGATGAATCCTCTACCAGGTGTGAACGAGGCTCTTCTTCGCACTGTACTTCTAGGTCCTATATTATGCGTACTGCTGCGACAAAGGGGGCTGCTAGTTTTACATGCTAGTTGTATTGATATGAATAATAAGGGTGTAGCGTTTATGGGTGGTTCAGGTTGGGGAAAGTCTACTTTGGCAACTGCTTTTCACAATCACGGCTACAATGTTTTAACAGATGATGTACTGCCTATCCAAATTAAGACAGGTCAACCTGTTGTTTTTCCCAGCTATCCCCAGTTTAAACTTTGGCCGGAAGCAGCAACTTCTTTAGGACAAGATACGAAAAGCTTATTGCCTGTTTCTCAAAACTCATTCAAAGTAGCCTACAAACTCTCTCGTGGTTTCCAACAAACTCCCCTTCCATTGCATCATATTTATGTATTAGACAAGGGAAGCGAACACAAAATTACCAAAATTAAACCCCAAGAAGCCTTCGTTGAACTGGTGCGTCATACTCGTGCTATTAGCTCAATGACCGAACAGGAATTTATCGCAGATCATTTACATCTTTGTAGCGAACTTATCAAAAATGTCAGCTTTTGTCGCTTTACGCGCAAACCTTCTCTAGAAGATTTACCGACACTATTGAAATTAATTGAGGATGATTTAGCACAAGTTTCTCAAAAAAACGAAGTGCATTACACATTGCTATAGATAAGGGTTTAGGAAATAGTTAGTAGTGGAAAGTAAACAAGTTTAGACTTTTGACTTTATGCTGCGTGCTGTTTCAATTTGTCAATTAAATATTTATCAGTTTAATGAATTTATAGGATTTGATGACTTTGATTAGCAAACTTCGCAGTGTCAATACTACACTTTCACACTTAATAAAAACTTTTCACTTAGTCTGGGCTGCATCTGGTTACTGGACTTTAGCTTGGATGGTGATGCTGTTGCTGCAAGGATTGCTTCCGGCTATGTCTATCACCCTCACGCGTGAGGCTGTGGATAATTTGGTTGCAGTTTCTGGTGCTGGTCTTTCTTCTGAGAGTATTCAGAAAATTGTTACACCAGTAGGATTGATGGCAGGTATTGTGGTGGTGATGGAGTTGTTAAATGCTGCGGGGGAATGGGTTCGCACGGCGCAGTCAGAACTAATACACGATTATATGACTGCTTTGATACACAAGCAGTCAGTTGCTGTAGACTACGGTTATTACGAATACTCAGAGTATAATGACAAACTTGATCGAGCGCGGGATGGGGCGAGCGGGCGATCGCTTGCTTTGTTAGAAAGTACTGGCAGCTTGTTGCAAAATAGCGTCACTTTGGTAGCGATGGCAGCGGTGTTAATTCCCTACGGTCTAGGGCTACCGATGATTCTACTTATCAGTGCCTTTCCTGCTTTTTCTGTACTATTGTATATAAGTAAAATTCAATACAGGTGGTCGCAGCGAACAACAAGCGATCGCCGTTGGCTTATGTATTATGACTATCTGCTCACAAACAATACCACGGCAGCGGAAGTACGATTGTTTGACTATGCCGACTACTTCCAATCGTCATATCAAAATTTGCGTAAGCGACTCAGACGCGAACAATTCAATTTACTGAGACTGCAAACTTTAGGTCGCATTGTTGCTGCTATTATTGCACTGACAATCACAGGTGGGGCGCTAGCCTGGATGGGTCGGCAGGTGTTGCTAGGAATTTTGACTTTAGGAGATTTAGCGCTATTTTTCCAAGCATTCAATCAGGCACAGAGCATTGTCAAGGATTTGCTCAGTAATTTAGGAAAAATATATCGCAATAGCTTGTTTATCGGTAATTTATTTGAGTTCTTACAGATCCAACCCAAAATTATAGATCCGCCCAGTCCTGTTCCTGTACCGACAAAACTCAAGCAAGGAATTCGCTTTCGGCAAGTCAGCTTCCGCTACCCTGGTACTAAGGAACCAGTATTAGAGAATTTTAACCTGACGCTGCCTGCTGGCAAAATCGTGGCGGTTGTTGGTGATAACGGTGCTGGAAAAAGTACCCTAATTAAACTTCTTTGCCGCTTCTATGACCCCGATTCTGGAAGCATTGAGCTCGACGGTATCGATTTGCGTCACTTTTCGGTGAAAGCATTCCGCAGACTAGTTACAGTTTTGTTCCAGTCACCAATTCCCTACTACACCACGGCTGGAGAAAATATTGCTTTGGGTGACATATCGGCAGCATCAAATTACTCAGAAATTCAAGCAGCTGCCAAAGCGTCGGGTATTCACGATAAGATTAAGCGCTTGCCTCTGGGTTATAACGCTATGTTGGGTAAGTTATTTCCCGAAGGAAGTGATCTCAGCGGCGGTCAATGGCAACGTTTGGCGTTAGCAAGGGCATTTTTTAGACGCGCCCAAATCATTATTTTGGATGAACCGACTAGTGCTATGGACCCTTGGGCGGAACATGATTGGTTAGAGAGATTCCGCACCTTGGCGAGTGGTCGGACTGCGGTGGTCATTACTCATCGTTTCACTCTGGCGATGCGGGCTGACATTATTCACGTTATGCGTGCTGGGCAGATTGTGGAATCAGGGAGTCATGATCAATTGCTGGCTTTAGATGGACTTTATGCCCAGTCTTGGAAATCACAAATGCAGGCTGATTCAAGCAATCCTGTTGAGAGCAGGATTGTTTAGTAGTGAGAAGCACCAATGAAAATCTTATCTAAACCCAATAATCAAAACCAGGCAATCAATGCTCGCTCTGAAATAGAATTACTTCTTTGTTGTGCCCGCACTCACCTAAATTATTTAACTACTGAGCGTATTAAAGCCTTAGTTCAGGAAGATATAGACTGGGAATACCTTATTCAAACAGCATATATCCACGGTGTCATACCGCTCCTTTACTTGAATATAAATAAAATATGTCCAAAATCAGTTCCAGCAACTTTGCTACAGCAGCTGCAACAAGACCAGTATGGGAGAACTCAGCGCAACTTTATCTTAACAAGTAAGCTGCTCAAGCTATTGGAGTTTTTTGAAGCAAACAGCATACCTGTTATTCCATTCAAAGGTCCTACCCTTGCCATTTGGGCCTATGGTGATATCTCACGTCGAGATTTTTATGATTTAGATATTTTGGTTCGCAAACAAGATTTTTTGAAAACAAAAGAACTACTGGCATCTCAAGGATATCGACCATACTCCAACAGCAGTGAGAAAGAAGCAATTTATCTTAGTACTCTTAACTCAGAACAACAGAAGGCTTATCTGGAATCCCACTGGGAATTGCATCTAGTGGATGAGTGCGATGGGCAAAGCCCCGCCAAGGGCGATCGCGTTACGATAGATGTCCACCACGGGATATTACCAAAGCAATTCTCATCTTTGTTTGATACTGAATGGCTATGGGAAGATGCTCACCTAAAGCCTTTTGCCAATAAGATGGTTTTGAATTTTACCCTGGAAGACCTCATCTTGGTTCTCTGTTCTCAAGGTGCTAAAGACTGTTGGCTACAGCTAAACCGGGTTTGTGATATTGCTCAAGTCATCCGCACTTCTTGTGAGATTAATTGGGAGAGAATATGTGAACGGGCTGCAAAGTTGCGTATGACGCGAATCCTCTTACTTGGTCTTTTACTAGCGCATGAACTTTTAGAAGTAGAGCTTCCGAAGAGTATATTGCAGCAAATACAAGCGAGTCCATTGTTGAAGTCTCTTTCTTCCCAGATTTACACCCAGCTTTTCTGCACAACCGAGTATTATCTAGAAAATTGGAAAGTGAGAAGTTCATTTTTTCATTTAAAGATGATAGAACATCCCTGGGATAAAATCCGGTATTGTTACGAGCATTTGCTTGTTCCAACAGTAGCAGACCGAGTGATTCTACCACTACCTAACTTTTTATCTTTCTTTTACTATTTAGTCCGACCAATCCGTTTAATAACAATGTATCTAATAGGCGCGTTGCCTTCAAAGAGATATTCAAAATAGAGAGAGCAACATTAATGAACAGTTATCAATGAACAATGAGCAATGAGCAATGAGCAATTATAAAATCGATAATTGATAATTGATTGGTCATAACACGTTTTCTGATTTGGTTTGCGCTTGATTCATAACTTGGTTATAAATTTCCATCAACTGTTTGTAATTAGCTTCAGGAGTGTACTTAGCTTCGTAAGTGCAGCGAGCATTTATTTCCATAGTATCTATTGCTTCAGGGTGAGTTATTGCCCAATTTATTTTAGCTGCCAAATCCAGTGGATTCCTAACTTCAAAATGCAGACCTGTGACTCCATCTTCTACAATTTCTGCCATACTTCCTAATTTGGCAGCTATCACAGGTAAACTACAGGCGAACGCCTCTGCTATTGTCAATGGAAAACCTTCATACCAAATTGAAGGGAATATCAGAAATTTGGCATTGTACATGAGTTCCAATACAGTCGCTTTAGTTTGTCGCCCTAAAAATGTGATTACCTCCCCAAGTCCTCTGGTTTGTACTTGCTGGCGCAGTGCTTCATCCAATGGTCCATCACCTACAATTTTTAGTGGTATGCTCAAATGGCCTTGTGCATAAGCATCAATCAGCGTTGACACGCCTTTTTCTTCCGAAAGTCGCCCGACAAAGAGTGCGTAGTTTTTCAACTTGTGAGTTTCAGATTTAAATTTAGGAGGCAACACAAAATTAGGTTTGACGTGAATTTTGTCCCTGGGTAAGCCTGCCTGAACCATTTTATCTTTATGAAAGTTGGTCAAGGCGATGTAAGCGTCCACGCGGTTTTGCCAGGTACCACGAAATGTATGAAAAGTCAACATTGTGGCTACAGCAGCGCTTTGTACCCGTGAACCACGGTAGCATCCATGAGCAACACCAGACCAAGGAACGACTTTGCCTATGCAATCTTCACAGATTTTACCATCTCGTAATGGCATTGCTTTTGGACATGCAAGTCGATAGTTATGGAGGGTTTGTACGACTGGGATGTTTGCATCTCGGCAAGCATCGTATACTGCCGGAGAAAGAAGAGGAAAAAAGTTATGTACGTGAACTATATCGGGACGGAAATGAGATATTTTTTCTTTGATTTGCTCTCTTGATGTAGATGAATAGACAACAGAAAGTGCAGCTTTTACTTTTCCTTGAATTCCGATGATGCTATCATTATTAACTTCCCATATTAAGACGTTATGTCCGTAAGATTCTAACAACTCGCGTTCAGCTTGTACAACGACATCTTCGCCTCCTGCGTAAACATAGCGGTTATGGGCAATGAGAATTTTCATAGGATGAATCTTTAACTGAGAATTTTTACAAAGGCTTTTGATGAAAGTTAAATTTATACGAAATAAGGTTTGTAATTGCGCTTAAGCGCTACTACAAACAGCTTTAATTTCGAGAATTGGTATTATCCAGATGCTTCACTCCACTGCGCTAGTTTCAGCATGATAAAAACTATACTTTTCAAACATCCTCTGAGATTTTTCTGCCTGATGTTTTTGCCATTGCAGCCCAATTAGACTCACGACAAAAAGCATAAAAGCAGGTTCTTCCATCCAAGAAAAGATTAAACCAGCTACAAATACAGTGATGAGAAAAAATTTGGAAAGTTTATCTACACAAATATACTTCCACACTAAAAACCAGAGATATAAATATATTCCTAACCCCATAAATCCCAAATCTCCCCAAATACCTGCCCAAGAAAATAATAAAGAGTACATACTAGAGCCAGTAATACTATTAGACCAGTAATAGCTTTCTTGGGCAACCCATACTGTATTAAAGACAGAAGTGCCAGTCACACCTAATGGTTTCAGAAATTGTATGTAATCTTTCATTAGCCAACCTAAGCGACTAATAGTATGACCAGGACCAAATCCAAACAAAAAATTCCAATCTGATTTATAGAAGGAGGTAATAATAGAAAATACAGATAATTTATATTGAAAAGCCTCTGTCACGACTTCCATGTCACTTATATAGCGGATTCCAGCGTACATGTTATTGATAAGATTCAAAACAAAAACAGTCACTGGAATGGCAATAGCTGAATACATTATTGCTTTCCAAACCTCCTGAAGTTGCGTTATGATCAAGATAAGCCAGGAGACTAGAAATGCAATAATTACCTGTTTGACATCAGCATAAATAATATTTCCTACACCTAAGATAAACACAAAGATTCTTAACCAGATTGAACGAACTCCAGAAGCGAGAAGAAAATAAAGACTAAAAGTTAGACCAATATCACCTCCTACGTGGTGTCCCGCTCCCATGTTCAGAAAAATTCCTTTAATGAAATCGTTTTCATATCCGAGAACGAATTTCTGAAAATAGACAAAAGCAAAGTGAATATAGACAAATCTAGATATCCATTTTTGCATTGTTTTAATGCTATCTTGAGGAAGCTTTGTACTGGTAATTACTATTAACAATATAAAAGGCTCAGCCAGCATTAAAAAACTCAGGATAACATTGATAAGTCCTGCTTTATTGAGCAGGGCACTCGTTGTGCTTATTGCTAATAAAATTAGCACCCCTACTAATAGTTGTACAGCAATTCGACTACGAATTATAGATAATACCCATACAAATAAAAAGAGGGCAAAAGCAAAATGCAAAAAGTTAACGACTGAAGGAAACTTTAGTGCTGAAAGAACTCGTGGGAACATAGCAGAAGCGAGGAATAGCACAATCATGGTAGACTGTTTGAGAATTCCTGCTTGCGGTGATGTTAAGACTAAGTTTTCTGGTAAATTTTTCGGGTGTTCGTTCCGCTTCATGATTTTCTAACCCAATTTCACGTAGGATTTATCTTGGGTTGAAATTTCTTTGTAAAGTTGAGCAAAGAATTGTCCTTTACTTTCCCAACTAAAAGCCTCTCTTACCCTCTTGTGTCCAGCTTGACCCATACGCAATCTCAAATCTGGATCTTTAGCTAGCAGCGTCATGGCTTTAGCCATATCAGTGACTGCTTGTTCAGGTGTTTGAGCGTCAATCTTAAAACCAGTTTCTTCTGTAATTTGGATAGCTGGTCCACCTAAATTCAGGCAAACTACTGGACGCCTTGCGACCATAGCTTCTAAGCAAACAGTTGGTGAAAAATCATGCAGGGCAGGATGAACGACAACATGGCATTTTGCTAGAGTATGAAAGGTTTCTTCACGAGATATTCTTCCTAAAAAGAAGGTTCTGTCGGCAATTCCGAGTTGATTTGCAAGTTCTTCCAGCCTTTCTCTCTCTGGTCCTTCTCCAATAATCCAGTACTCACTCTGCTCTAAACCAGTCTGAGCAAATGCCTTTATGCCAAGATGAAATCCTTTCCAGTGTAAGAGACGTCCTATACTGACAAATCGAATAATAGTTTCGTCCGATGAAACCGCAAGTTGTTCAAGACGGGCAAACTCCTGTTGATTAATTCCAGTTTGTCCAGGCAAAAATTCAATCCTTTTAGCACCGAAAACTTTCAAACGGGTTGCGGTTTCTGGAGTCGTTACTATTGCAGCAGTACTTTTGCGAGCTGTTAGGTGTACAAATGGGTCAAGTTCACCTACCCAACGCAAAAGGTTACGCAGAGTCTCGTAAATTTTAGCGCGTCTGCTGAAGTCTTGCCAGAATGGTTTGGGTGTAGATTCCGCGCCTCCTACTGGACCCCAAACGAAGGGTATGCGAAGAAAGACTAGAAAACTTGGGCTGGAATATCTACCATAGGTTATGTGATGTGCAACATCAAAGCTAATTTCTTGATCAAGTCGTCTGGCTACAAAATATGCCCAAATCTGCCATAAGTAGTGGTGAAGATAGACTGACCATTGCGATCGCTTTCCTTCATAAGACCAGTCATAAACCCAACCGAATGGATCGAGATAAACAAAGTTCAGGTTAGGCGGTTGATGACGAGCAAGTTCTGCCTCAATTGCTGGACGATGAGTATTAGAAGTCAAAACCCAGACTTGATGATGTTTAGCAATCTGGCAAGCCATGTTCCAGCCTACTCCCGGCTCAGAGCCACGACCAGGTTCACAAGCATAAGCAGACACAAGGACTTTCATTGATGGAATTCTCCTTATCATTTAGACTTGTTGCAAAAAAGATAACCACTGTTTGGCAACTGCTTCTGGCTCAAAGGCTTGACAACGCTGTTTACTGACATCAATTAAGTGCGATCGCCAACTCTGTGAAGTCAGCACCTTGTGAATTGCATCAGCAAGCGCTTGCACATCATCTGTAGGTACTAAATTCCCGTATTTGCCATCTTCTAAGATGCTGCGAGGTCCTCCACCAATCGCATCAGTGGAAATAACAGGTACTCCACACGCCATTGCTTCCACTAATGCTAGACAAAACGCTTCATCTAAAGACGACATCACAAAAACATCAGCTTTAGCAATGTGACTCCAAGGATTAGCGACATGACCAGGTAAACTGACATCCTCTTGCAAACCCAGCTTAGCAATCAGCTCCTGCAAATTTTTTCTTTCTGGACCTTCTCCGAAAATAATCAGCTTAACTTTGAGATGGCTGCGAACTTTTGCGACTGCTTGCAATAGCATGGGATAGTTTTTGCGCTTTCCTAAACGCCCGAGGCTGACAATAACCGGACTGTCCTTGTGTCGAAGCCAAGGATGTTCAGGTTCTTCTGCTTGACTACGCACTAAAAAGTTTTCAACATCGACAGGATTCGGGATGACTGCTACACGATTGCGGGGAATTGGGATATGGTCTTGTTTGAGAATATCAAGAACACCTTGGCTGACAGTAGTTAAACCATTGGCTGTAGGATATAAAAGCCGTGCTAGCCAGGGCATGATTTGCATGCGCAGGTTATGCTTGTGGTCAATTGCTATGTCTGAGGTTAAAGTATCCCCTTGATAAATCACAAATTTTGTCTGTCGCTGTTGAGCTAATAGCCATCCCATAATTGCAGGGATAGAGATAATTGTGGGCATAGCTATCAGCACATCTGGCTTAGCTGTTTTCAAAAACCTTGATAGAGCAATCGGAGAAGCCATCGATCGCTCAACACCCAGTGACACTAATTTAACACCTTCTGGAAAAGTGATATCTTCTGCTGGTCCTTTTGAGAGATACAAGATGTATAAGTCTTTGACTCCCAAATTCCAAAACCCTTTAGTCAGCGCGACTGGAAGGTTTGTGAATGCTCCGCCGTCTAAACCCCAAGTAAAGATAGCAATTGATTTGTGACTCATCTATCGTCCTTTGCAATTATCCTTAAACATCTGGTTTGGAATTACCTGAGAACATAACGCGGATTGGTCAAATCTCCGACTAAGTTTTTGAGAAAGTGCTTGACTGGATTGGCTCCATATACAACACCAAACATTTTGGCAAACAGAACATCAGGTAAATACTCTGCCCAAGGTAAAAACCATCGTTCAGGCGCAGAGTAACCAAAGTGTTGATGAGCAGTTAGTTGCTGGTGGGCTTTCTTGGTCTCTTTTCTGGGTAAGCGCTTTAAGCGCATTGCTACATAGCGGAAGTGCAGATACTTCACGCTTTTTTCCAAACCAGTCAGTTTTTCTGCAACTTCTTTACCATAGACTCTAGTTAAAAGCTGTTTTTGCTCTTGATGAGTACGCTCCCAATTACTCACGTCTCTCTCGAAATCTTTTAACACGTAACTCCTTGAACTTGTCAGGTTAGAGCCATGTAAGCGAAATTGGGTTAGCACTTCTGGGATAGCTACTATCTTAGTTATTAGGGGAGCTAAGTAGCTAATCAGACTGTCTGCGTTGCGTGTAAACGCTTCGTTCATGGGGAAGATGAAGTCAGCGACTTTGCGTCGAATAGAAAGTCCTGAAGCTGGCGGTATATTATATGCAAATCCACCATTTTCCATTGCAAATGGTGCCTTCCAACCAGAAGATAGCTCACTAAATATAGGCGTCGATTTAATGATTTTGCTATCACCATCAATATTTATTAAATTGTCGATAACAAAGCCTCCTTTAGCGTCAGATTGAAACGCTTCGACAACTTTTTGTAACTTGCTGGGCATCCATATATCATCTGCATCCAGTACACAAATAATTTCACCGCTGCTGTTTCTGTAAGCTGTGTTTAATGCTGAGGCTACACCGCCATTTGGCTGACGTACTAGCTTAATCCGGGAGTCTTTATTTGCATAGATCTCAACAATTTCACAAGAGTTATCTTTAGATCCATCATCACAAATAATTGCTTCAAAATGGGGATAAGTCTGAGAAAGTACACTATCTAAAGTCTCCCCAATATACTTGGCGTAGTTATAGTTAGCAATCAGTATTGAAACTAGGGGGTTTTCAGGTAATTTGGGTAGTTCAATTGGTTGTTGCTTCTCGGTTTGAAGTTCCTGCATTTACTCCTCGGTTTTCATTATATGTTATTGCTGTAACATTGAATTTTTCAATACATGCTATGGTTAACCACTTTATGAACTGACAGATTTCACCTGGAAGTGCAATTATTTTTGACCTGCGACTTCCTTCTCGAACAAACCCAATGCCGGTAACACAACGTACTCCATGTCGTGATATTGATATTCTGCTGGTCTGTAAAAAACAGCTTTATCCCATTTGGCTTTCTAAACTCAACACATATTTAGTTAGATTGCACCGAAATATTGCGGCATACTAGAAAGTAGTGTTTCTACATTTCCCAATGTAGCAACTTTCGGGAAGTGAGTTGGTCATTTTCCACAGAATCTTCTGTCATACTTTTTCGGCAAATTAGCAAATATTCCGGATTCTTTTATCAGAAGAAGTACTGATAAACGTCTTTCATTTCATATCAAAGTGCTGAAATGCTTTTATACTCATACTTTTAGCCATGTGAAAAATTCAGAAATTTTTTGGAAACTATGTAAGTTATTTGTACATTTGTATTTTTTTCCGGATAGAGTTGCTATGGGTTTGAATAACTAAGGCTTAAAACAGTGAACAGTGACAACTGGTAACTGGTAACTGGTAACTGGTAACTGATAACTGAATAACTGAATAACTGTTTTGAAAGGAAGCAAGAGGACTTTTAAAGGTAGGAAGCTTGTTTTGTCAAACCTAAAGAGGTGATCATGATACAATTTGAGCGCAGTAAAAAATTCTGGAAAAGACTTTCCAGCCTCTGTGGAATCTTAGTACTTTCTCTGATAGTTGTTGTTATAACTCCTACAGTTTTTCAAAATATATCTGTTTCTGTGTTAGGGGTTTCTGAGGGAAAATCTTTAAAGAAAGGAGAGAGCAAATGTGTTGTTGACAAAGGTTCAACAGGGGATAAGCTCTTTCCCAAAAATTTTGTGATTAATGTGAAAACTCAATACGGAGCGAAAGGAGATGGTGTCGCAGATGATACTCAGGCAATCCAGAAGGCAATTCAAGAGAATGTGGGGACAAATAGAATTGTTTACTTTCCTAAAGGGACTTATTTGGTGAGCGATCGCCTAGAATGGCGAGATAAAAACGGCAAATGGCAATCGCAACTATGGCTGCAAGGACAGAACCGTGCCACCACTATTATTCGCTTGAAGGATAATGCACCAGGTTATAATGACCCCAAAAACCCTAAAGCAGTTGTTTACACCGCATCAGGACTCTATGTAGAACAGCCCAACGGAGGAGGTAAGGACTATCCCGCCAAGGGAGAGGGAAACGAGGCGTTTGCAAACTACATCGAAGACTTGACGATTGACAGTGGTAAAAACCGAGGAGCGATCGCACTCGATTATCTAGCAAACAACACTGGTGCTGTTCGTAATGTTCGACTTCGCGGTCAAGGACTCGTCGGACTTGATATGACTCGACGGTGGATTGGTCCGGCGATGGTCAAAAACGTCATTGTCGAAGGCTTTGACTATGGTGTTCGTATTGCGAGTGAGGTCAACGGTGTGACTGTTGAGCACATGACTCTTTGCAATCAGAAAACTGTTGGTTTAGAGAACTCGGGCAATGTTGTCGCAATCCGAGACTTATCGAGCAACAATCGTGTTCCAGCCGTGCGTAACATAAACTCAACGAGCCTGATGACCCTTGTGGATGGGAAGCTTTATGGGGGCGATCGCTCAATGAGTGCGATTGAGAATAACAGCCGTCTGTTTGCTCGCAATGTCCGCTCATCCGGTTATAAGTCAGTTCTTAAGCAAGATAAGAAAGACTTGAAGCAGACTGTGTTAAAGGAATTTACCTCGAATGCTCCTTTTACTTTGTTTACATCTTCTTTAAAGACATCTCTCAATCTTCCGATTCAAGAATCTCCAAACTTTCATGACAACAATCCTTCAAACTGGGCAAATGTTGAGGATTTTGGTGCGAGAGGGAAAAAAGCAGATGGAGGTGAGGATTGGGACGATGATACAGCTGCAATTCAAAAAGCTCTTGACTCAGGAAAGTCAACTGTTTACTTTCCACCTGGTCGTTATTTTGTGAGCGATACTCTACGAGTCAAAGGAAATGTTCGCAAAATCACCGCGATAAGTGCTACGCTTTCTTCTTCTGGGTCAGCTTTTGAAAATGCAAACAAGCCAAAACCGTTCATTCGTATCGAGAATGGAAAAGCAAGTGATGTCACAATTGAACATCTTAGTATTATTAACCTCCATCAAAACGCTCCACCACGACTTGGATTTATTGGTTTTGAACAAGCAACTTCCCGAACACTCTTTTTAAAAGATATGACTTGCTGCTCCTTAAAACCTAACGACCAGAAGTATGTGTTTCGGAACACACCGAAAGCCGGAAAGCTTTTTATTGAAGACGTATCTGCTGAAAGTTGGCAATTTGAGCATCCTCAACAGGTGTGGGCGCGTCAGCTTAATCCTGAAGGTAGTAGCAAGAAGATATTCAATAACGGCGGGAAGCTGTGGGTATTAGGTCTTAAGACCGAAGGAGGTAACGTTAACACAGTGCTTCATACCAAAGGAGGCGGTGCGAGTGAGTTGTTAGGGGCGCTGTTGTATGTGACTGGGAATATACCACCAAATGAGATTGCTTTTATCAATGACAACTCTCGGGTTGCACTCTCTTATACCACGATGAGTTATGGGGCTAAGGATTTCCAGATTCACATTCAAGAAAAACGCAAGTCTAATAATCGTCAACTAACTCGCGACAAGCTACTGTCGAATGGTAGTGGTCGTGCGGTACCGCTTTACATGGGAGGACAGTGAAGGGAAAACAAAAGTTTCCACAATTACTCCCTTCTGGGCAGAAGAATACCTAGTTTATGCAAACAAAGCCCGCATTAGCGGGCTTTAAATATATATATATCTATAGGACTCGTATTTGATTTTTGAAAAAAAATCAGTACACTTTTATTGCTTCTTCCCTGTTCCCTGTTCCCTGTCTCCACGAGGGATTCAGAAATCAAACCGGATTCCTATAGAGCAAGGGTATTAAAAACCAAGCTCTAACATACCAATTTACTTTCATGACTTATCTCTTTGAGACAAAGTTGAGAGTATATTTCTGGCAAATACTCTTTCATTGCAGCTGATTGAGGACCAAATGAAAAATGTCCAGCAAACAAATTGTGAATAACAATCATCACTCTAGACATCTCAATACAATCTTGACAAAGATAGCCTTCATCGATACCAAGACATCCCTCTTTGAGAGAAACTCTAAAGCCACCTATTGCTTCCCAAAACTCTCTTTCAAAAAGAAGAGCTCCAATACTGAATCTATGTGGTGATGCTGAGTATTTAAAAGGCTGGGAGGCAATATATTGAGCCAAATCATCAAATGGCAAACTCTTTGCCCACAACCATTTCGCTGCCTCACCATCATCAAAAGCCTTGATGTCTCTGGCTGCGTGTTTGAGTTCGCCAAATTTCGCTTTGTATTCATCATCAGCATTAATACTTTTAAGAAAGCTGATGTATGAGTAGCCGTTAACATTAAGCATCGGAGAACAAAAACCAGGGTTATATAATCCCTCATTTCTGACGTATAAATACCCTTCTAAAAGTTTTTCAAAGAAGTTTTCAGATATAAAAATATCCTCATCTAGCTTGTAAATCCACTTAGCTTTTTGATGTCTGAGAATTGCTAGATTCTGAACTAGTGAGACCTTGTTAAGTTTTGTATAAAGATAAGACCAGCCATAATTAGCTGCCATTTTATCCAAAGGTTCAGAATACAGCCCAGAAGAAAGGATACAGACATCAACATCTGACGGGACAAACTTAGCAATTCTAGTAAGCGTTAGAGGCCACAAAAAACTCTTGTAGCCAGCTAGCACAATCAGCAGGCGATCAGATCCCTTACTTCTATCAATAAAGGTATGAGAGCCATTAAAGTTTAGTCGCTGGACGCAGAATTTATTGAGTTTTAAACCTGCTGTGATTAATAACCAAAGGTACCAATCGCGATGATTTAGGAGCCTTTTTAATCTGACAATAAAGCTGTCTGCCATTTTTCCCTCCTAATACATTTTATGTCGTTAATCCAAAATAAGCTTGCCAAAACTTGATGGATACTAGCTCTTTTGAGGCATTTTTCCAGTGTCTACTAATGAATGACCATTTAATAACACCTGTCATGGCAATTTTCAAAAATCTGCTTAATAACTTGATGCCAGCCCATTGATTCAGTTCATATTGATAGAAAGTATTTTTTTCCTCTTTGAACATAAGAACTTTTCTCTTGGCAAAACCTTTGAGCCATTCTTTTGAATGACCAGGAGCAGATACAACCAACGCTTGGCTATCACTTATTAAAAAACTTGGTAGCAGATGACCATTCAAAGTCAAGATACTGATAATTTTTTTCCAGCTGCTTTCTTCTGGCTTTTGGTAAAAATCCTCAACGAGATAGTTATCACAGGACAAGGTTTGGCTTTCATAACGTTTGCTCAGCTCTAAAATAGTAGAATGTAATGTCTCAGCATCAATGCTTTGCAGAAAGGCTGGACCTTTCATACAATCTTCAAACCCTTTTACAAGCATTACTGCATAACTATAATTAAAAAAGAATAATTCAATGATTAAGCTTCTGAGAATATGCTTAATCGCATCCATATATTTTAAAGAGCTATGAATGCAAGACGTAATCAGGCTGTTACGCCAGACATAGTAAATTAACCAAGCAGGCTGTTTACTTATCGCATATGATGGTTCATGCCATACAGATATAGGTGGGAAAAAGATTATTTTATTGCCAGCATACTTCTTAATTCTTAAACAAAACTCTATGTCATCTCTTTGAATAAAGAAAGGCATGAGTAAACCAATTTTTTTGACAACTTCCTGAGAACAAGAGAAAAACCAAAACCCTCCATAATCAAAATCTTCTTCTTTCAAAAGAGAATTGAGGAAGGTAGAGTTTTGTAAATCAAGATTTCTCTTCAGAGGATTAACAGAGAATGCCTTATATCCAAGAGAATCATGCTTTTCTCCATAAAAAGCCCCAGCTTCATAAAGCATGTGTTTTTTAGCTAAGTCTAACCAACCACCTGCTACTGCAAAATCATCTTTTGCATATTCATATAAAGTAAAAAGTCGATAGATAGATTCGCTATTTAGCTCTATATCATCATCCATAAATAGGAAGTGTGTGTATTTGTCTTCTTGTAGAGCTTCATACAAACCTCTAGTAAATCCACCACTTCCTCCTAAATTCCTATTAGGAATCAGTTGAACATTTGAATGATAAAAATCTTGTTCTTTTAAAGTTTTCCCATTATCAACTATAAAAATTTTAAAGTTCTTACATTTTATAAAATTATCTTTGAGTAGATTATCTACTGTCTTTTTGATATAAGCTTCTTTCTTAAATGTGCAGGTGATAATACCTAAAGATACTTCCCTTAGAGGTTTTTCATCAGTTGCAACATATCCTTCTGTGAAAAAACCCTCCTTACTTAGGCACATGATTTCTAAGTAAACTCTACCTGCATCTTCATCTAGCCAGGAATGAGGTAGTAAAATCTTTATAGGTTCTCCTGGCTGACAGTTCTCAAAACTCTCCTTATAAATCAATTCTCTTTCATCTTGCTCATGATGTTCTCTATAGAGAGAAACTATAAAATGACCCTCAAGAGCTAAAAGGTAATATACAGATTTCAGCTCTGTGTATTTACCATAGAACTTCTCATAGAATGAATGAAAATAAGTATTAAAAGATACAATAGTATTTTGATGAAACATAACTTTTGTTTCATCTACACAAGGACTTAATGATGTGCCCTCATCAAATTTCATGTACAAGCCAGAAGTTTCAGGCATACGTGGAAACTGAATTCTGCTTATTACATTCATGTATATTTACCTCATGTTATATATACTATATTTATCTTTTTGAGAAACTTAATACCTCATTGACAGAGAAACTGTTCAGTGAACAAAGACACTATTATTGAGTATGTAGTACTTTTTCCAATGTCTAATTTATTAGTTTTTGGTAGATGCAGAACCCAGATTTCAGCAAGTTTTTAACTCCCTCAATGTTACTTGTCAGTCCTAACAGCGTCTACTTTGCTATCTCTTTCTCAAACACACCAAGTGCTCGCAGCACTGCGTGATCCATATCGTAGTACTTGTAATCTGCAAGTCGTCCTGCAAACAGTACTGAACCGTTGAGTTTCTCTACTTCTTTAAGATAAAGTTCCAGACGTTCACGGTTCTCTTCATTGAGAATGGGATAATATGGGTCATTTTTTCCTGGTACATAAGCTTGAGGATACTCCATCACCAAAGTGGTTTTGGGTGAAGTTTGTCCCGACAAATACTTTTGCTCAGTGATGCGTGTGATGTCGTAGTCATTGGGGTAGTTAACTGTACCAACCTCTTGATACTGCTCTTGATCTAAAGTCTCGAATTGAAAGCGCAGGCTACGGTATGGCAATTCACCATACATATAATCGAAGAAAGTATCAATCGGTCCAGTGCAGAGTATTCGGTTAAACTTAACTTCGTTGATAATCTCGCGGTAATCTGTGTTCAGAAGTACTTTAATATTGGGGTGAGCCAACATACGGCGGAACATTTCGGTATAACCAAGCTTGGGCATAGCTTGATAAGGGTCTTGGAAGTAACGGTTATCCCGACTGATATAAACTGGAACACGTCCTGTGACTGCCCGATCCAGTTCCTCTGGTTTCACTCCCCACTGCTTCATCGTGTAGCGGAGGAAGACATTTTCATAAATGTATTCAGCTAAGAAAGTGAGGTCACCACTAGCATGTTCACGCAGTTTCAAAATCGGTACTTTGACGCCAAAACCAAAGTTTTCTAGAAGCAAATTCTCTAGCTTTTCTGCATATTTTGGAGGAAAAAGAGCATAGAGCGAATTGAGATTAAAAGGGACAGGAACTTTCTTTCCTTCTACTACTCCCAGCACATGGTGATAGTAGTGTCTCCACTCAGTAAATTGAGAGAGATAATCCCAAACTTTTTTAGATTTGGTGTGGAAGATGTGGGGACCGTATTTATGAACCAGGATGCCATGCTCGTTGTAATAATCGTAGGCATTACCGCCAATGTGATCCCGTTTCTCTACAATCAGTACTCTCTGCCCAAGCTCATTAGCAACTCGCTCCGCTATGACACAAGCAGAATATCCAGCGCCTATAATTAGCCAATCAAATTTCATGTATTTTTACCTTACTTGATGTAATTTGGATATCGAGGCTCCATCAATAAAGAAAATTTTTAACAAGAAAGTAGTCAGGAGTCAGGAGCCAGAATTCAGAATGAATTTGGGCTACGTGGTAGATGACTTGGGGGGTTTAAGTCCCCTACTGAATCAAAAATTCAGTAGTCTTCAATTAGTGGCGGGTCAGAATCCCCCACTAAAAGATTGCTGACTCCTGAATTCTGACTTCTGACTTCTTCTTCAATAGTTTCTAAGTTCCAATACTATTCGGTTAGAATTATCTCAAATATTCAATGGTGCATCAAAACTTATAGGCATTTTATATCAGCTAATACATAG
>NZ_QMEB01000072.1 GCF_012912135.1 Brasilonema bromeliae SPC951
TTGCTTTCAGTTAGATTTTGAAGTTCATAGCCAAGAGAATTTGTAAACTTGGGAGCAAAGCGTATTCAACAGTTATCAGTTATCAGTGATTAGCTCAAGAAAGCTGCTTCTGCTTGATAACTGTTCACTGTTCACTGTTTACTGTTCACTGTTCACTGATTCAATTCCACATAGCAGTTTTAACCGACCCTTAATTTTATGAAATCTAACTTTCCATTCAAGCTAAACCGTCGCCAGTTCTTGCTAACTTCAGCCATCACCACTGGTGGAATTATTGCGACAAACGTTTTATCAAAATCAACAGGTTTTGCTCAAGCACCTGCTATCATCACATCTGAGAAAGCACGTCCCTCCATACCTTATGGAGTGGCTAGTGGTGACATCAATGGGAATAGAGCTGTTATTTGGAGTCGGAGCGATCGCCCAGCCCGAATGATTGTAGAATATGCAACTGATGAATCTTTTCGTGGCGCACAGCGTGTTGTTGGACCGACAGCAATAGATGCCAGCGACTATACAGCACGGGTTTATCTCAAAGATTTACCATCAGATGAGCGGATATTCTACCGGGTGAGTTTCCGGGATTTATCTGATACAAAAATTTACAGTGATCCTGTGGAGGGTAGTTTCCGAACTCCTGCTGCATATCGGCAAAACGTATTCTTTGCTTGGTCAGGTGATACTGCTGGTCAAGGATGGGGTATTAATCCGGATTTTGGTGGAATGAAGATTTACGAAACCATCCGGAATGTCAAGCCAGACTTTTTCATTCATTCTGGTGATAATATCTATGCCGATGGTCCGATTCAAGCGGAAGTCAAGCTAGATGACGGTAGTATTTGGAAAAATATCACCACACCAGAAAAATCAAAAGTTGCTGAAACCCTAGCAGAATTTCGTGGTAACTATATATATAACTTATTGGATGAAAACGTCCGTCGCTTTAATGCTGAAGTACCCATACTAGCGCAATGGGACGACCACGAGACTCGTAATAACTGGTATCCTGGACAAACGATTGTAGATGATGACCGCTACACAGTCAAGGACGTATCTTTACTGTCACAGCGGGCAAATCAAGCATTTTTAGAATACTTACCGATTCGGATTAATGCTGATGATCCAACCAGAATTTACCGGTCTTTTAAGCATGGTCCTAACTTGGAAATTTTCATGCTAGATGAACGCAGTTACCGGGGACCAAACACAACTAATCGTCAGACAGAACAAAGTGCAGAAACGGCATTTTTAGGAAGTGCGCAGGTGCGTTGGTTGAAAAACCAATTGCGGAAATCAACAGCAACATGGAAAGTCATTGCAAGTGATATGCCTATTGGACTAGTCGTTCCAGATGGTCCCACCAACTTTGAAAACTTGGCTAACGGAGATGGTCCAGCCTTAGGACGGGAACTAGAACTTGCGGATTTACTACGGTTCATCAAACAAAACAATATCAAGAATGTTGTCTGGTTAACTGCGGACGTACATTACGCAGCCGCACACTATTACGACCCCAACAAAGCACAGTTTCAAGACTTCAAACCCTTCTGGGAGTTTGTTGCAGGTCCTCTCAACTCTGGCACATTTGGACCAAACAAACTCGACAATACCTTTGGTCCAGAGGTGAAGTTCCTAGCCATACCTGAAGATTTGAAAGCAAATCGACCCCCAAGTGAAGGTTTCCAATTCTTTGGTACCGTCAAAATTGATGGTTATACAGAGGTGATGAGAGTCGCATTGGTGAACTTGGAAGGCAAAACTCTCTACAGTGTAGATTTACCACCAGAAAAAGACTGAAATAAACATTTACTGTAGGGTGGGCATAAGTAATCCCACTTTACTTATTAGCAATGAGAAATTAGCATTTCTCTACTATATCAAGTTCGCCTAATTACTTACAATAAAAAGACCTCACCCCCACCCCTAATCCCCACTTCGTGGGGACCGGTGAGTTCCCCTCTCCTTAATAAGGAGAGGGGTGCCCGATAGCGTAGCGTGCCGTTAGGCATAGGGCGGGGTGAGGTTCTTCATTTTTTATAAGTGTTCATCCGAACATGATATTACCTACCCAGATACCGACTAGCCATTCGCATTGCATCAGAAATATCAATATCGCCATCGCCGTCTGCATCAAGAAAAGAATTCAGCACTGGATTTCCTCCTGTTTGGGGATTTTGGGAATTTGCACCAGATTTCAACAAATTCAGAACCAAAGGAACCAAAGTTGGTAGTAATTGTTGAATCAACCCTGCATTTAACCCTGTGCGCTGGGCAACAGTATTAGCCAACTGCTGTTGCAAAAAAGGAGCGAAAAGAGAGTCTACAGCTTGAGGATTAGGGGAAGTATCGCCAAACTGATTTACGACCTCTTGCGCGGCTTCAGGACCTTCTGTATCTCGTTTGTCTTGTAAAGCAGAACGCACATAACCACCAACAATCCCTAAAGCGGATTGCATTGTAGAGGGGTCTGTACCAGCATTATTACTTAATTGCTGCACGGTGTTGAGGATATTCCCAATCTGACCGATATTCCCTTGCTGACTAGAATTGCCAATTGCACCGATAATTTGGTCAAAAAGTCCCATAAGCTTTTTCTCCCTGTGTACTCATGCCAACAAAACCAAATTCTGACACACCAGCGACGACTTGTTCCAAAGTATTCAGTAAAAAATAAGCTTTTTCTATTTTTTCTATTTGAAGACGCTTCTTTTGTTATTAAGCTTAACAAGCACTGTCAGCAGAAGTCGGAACGTGAAGAGTAAGATATAACTTTATTTTTAAGTATTAGCTTCTATCAATAGGTAGAAAAATGGTGAACTCTGTACCTTGGTTCAACTCGGACTTAAAAGTCATTTCCCCAACATGCTTTTCAACAATAATCTGATAGCTAATTGATAAACCCAATCCAGTACCAAGACCTCGCGGTTTGGTCGTAAAAAACATTTCAAATATTTTATCCTGGTTTTGGGGTGCAATACCTGAGCCATTGTCTGCAATTGTTATCTTCACCCAATTGTTGTCCTGGCGTTCGGTACTTACGGTAATTGTAGGAGAAAATTCCGAAGTGACAGGAGACTTTTCCTTCACAGCATCGATCGCATTACTCAAAAGATTCATGAACACCTGATACAGTAGTCCTGTATAGCCTGGAATGGGTGGAATATCACCATAGTGACAAATAACGTTGATGCCGGTTTTTAAGCGGTTTTGTAGAATTAACAGCGTACTGTTGAGACATATGTGTACATCAACTAGCTGAACTTCTCTTTCATCCAGACGGCAAAAGTCTTTCAAACTCTGGGACATTTCGCGGATGCGTTCAGCCCCAAACTCTACTGAATTTAGGAGATTTGGCAAATCAGCTTTGAGAAACTCTAAATCAATTTCCTCTGCTAATACTTGTACAGCGGTGGGGGAGTTAGGAACTTCAGCTTCGTATGTTTGCAGCAGCGCTAGGAGATCATCAATGTAGTTTTTTGCGTGTACAAGGTTACCAGAAATAAAATTGACGGGATTGATGATTTCATGAGCGACGCCAGCCAACATCTTGCCTAAACTGCTCATTTTTTCACTCTGAAGTAGTCGCGCTTGAGTTTCGGCTTTTTGTTCTTCTAAAAGTTGCTTGACTTGTTGAATGAGTTGGTTGAGAGAGGTGGCTAATTCGCCCACTTCATCTTTTGTCGTGACGGGTGCTTGTAAATCAAAATTGGCATCTTGGGTCACACGTTGAGCAATGTTCGTTACTGCTTTTAGGGGACGAGCGATAAGCCGGAGGCTTGACGCTTCGCGTATCGCACGACTTGTATATAAAGCAAAAATCGTCGCCAGTACTGTTGACAGCAACATACTACAGATAATAATTAGCCCTTTTAGTACATAGGTATCATTTGAAACGACATCAGCTTTGTCCTGACGCTGGCGAACTAATATGACAAAGTTGTTTAACTCGTGGGTGAATTGATAAAACTTCAGTGTTGCTTGAGTTTGATGAAATTGCCAAATCAGTTTTCTTGCTTTTGAAACTCTGTCTGAATTGGAGTTAAGAGAGGAAATTTGCTGTAGCAGGACTCGTAGTTGCTGAATATATTCTACTAGTGTGTTGTCATACTTGTTGAGCAAAGCTTGCAAATCCCCTTGCTCGTTGGTTTGGCTAAATTTTCGCAACTCATTCAGCAACGTTTCAGTGTCCTTGAGATGTGCCTTGATATCAGAATGTTTCTGTTGTAAAGCTTTTTGCTCTAAAAAAAACACTGTTTCTTGCTGATGAGTGTCAATTTCCAACAACAACCCTTGTAATCTATTCAATAAACATCCTTCCTGATCTGCCATTCTCATCTGTTGTTTGGCATGTTGGAAGTAGCGATCGCCTATCACCAATCCCACTGTTGTTCCCAAAACAGCAGTCCCAAAGGAAAGAACATACCCACAGATAATTTTTTGTCGAATACTAAGTTGGTGGAACACTCGTTATATCCCAGTCAAAGTCATACAAAATTTAGCTGCCCAAGTCATGCTGCAACTTGCTGCTCAACTTTTCTAAAGAAAGCTTTTCCTTATTAAAAAGGAATTCTATCAAACTTATTTACGCTAAATTTTATACATAATCGGTTATTTCTTCAACAAAATAACTTTCTCAACACTGTGGCGAAAAAGACTGAAACCATTAACATGAGAAGCATCTGAGTACGTATCCACGCTTTTCTTCCCAACCATGCCTCTGTCACGTATTATCACGCTGATTGTTGGTCTTATCGTCATTCTAGGACTAAGTCTATGGCTGATTGATTCTTTCAGTCGGCTTTACTTCCAATTCTCCTATTCTGCGCCGTTGCTGGGTAATCTGCTATTATTTTTGCTGATTATCCTTATTGGAGTTTTAATCGCGGCGTTTGTCTATTATGTGTTCGTGCTTCAATCGGGCGAGAATCGTCAGCGCCAGCGCAGAGAACGCCCAAGTGTACAAGTTCCTGCTGCAAAATCTGAGGCTGCGTCTTCTACTTTAGAAGCTGTCAAGCAACAAGTCGCGCAAATTCAAGATGAAGTTACACGCCAAGCTTTACTGAGTCAGTCGCAGGAAATTGAAACCAATTTGACTCGTGGTGAGATTCAAGTTGTCGTGTTTGGTACTGGGAGTGCTGGTAAAACCTCCCTGGTGAATGGGGTGATGGGACGTGTGGTGGGTAAGGTTGATGCAGCAATGGGAACGACTCAGGTTGGAGAAACTTATTGTCTGAGGTTGAAAGGATTAGAACGCAGGATTTTAATTACGGATACACCAGGTATTTTAGAAGCAGGGGTGGCGGGAACCGAGAGGGAACAACTCGCACGAGAGGTGGCGACGGACGCAAACTTACTGTTGTTTGTGGTGGATAATGACATACGGATGTCCGAATATGAGCCGTTACGAGCATTGGCTCAAATTGGTAAACGTTCTTTACTTGTCCTCAATAAAAGTGATTTGTATACAGACGAGGACAAAGAAGCTATTTTGGCGAGGTTGCGTCAGCGAGTGCGGGGATTTATTGCACCGAGTGATGTGGTGGCGATCGCCGCAAATCCCCAATCTGTAGAATTAGAAAATGGGGGAATTTTCCAACCTGAACCTGATATCTTACCCTTACTTCGGCGAATGGCAGCGATTTTACGGGCGGAGGGTGAAGACTTGGTAGCAGATAACATTCTCCTACAATCCGTACGATTAGGCGAGCAAGCGCGAAAACTCATCGATACTCAGCGTCGCCGTCAAGCTGACAAAATCGTGGATCGGTTTCAGTGGATTGGTGCTGGTGTGGTTTCGGTGACGCCTCTACCAGTCGTTGATTTGCTAGCAACAGCCGCTGTCAATGCTCAAATGGTGGTAGAAATTGGCAGAGTCTACGGCTGTGAATTAAATATGGAGAATGCAAAAGAATTAGCGCTGTCTTTGGCAAAAACTCTTGCTAGTTTGGGTATAGTTAAGGGAGCATTGCAGTTACTTACTACCGCCTTGCAGCTTAATGTCGCTACTTTTATTGTTGGTAGGGCAATTCAAGGCGTGACAGCCGCTTATTTGACGCGGATTGCTGGCAAGAGTTTTATTGAGTATTTTCGTCATGATCAAGATTGGGGTGATGGGGGAATGACGGAAGTTGTCCAGCGACAGTTTCAACTCAATCGCCGCGATGAGTTTATTAAGATTTTTATCCAGCAGGCAATACAACGGATCGTGCAGCCGTTGCAAGGAAATTCTGAAGTAGAGGAACAGGAACTTAACAATAAATCTTTACAGTAGGAATACTGCTTAGACCAGATACATCAACTGGCACACAGAGCAGACTAGTAATATTGTCAGTGCTTGACAGCAGTGGCGCTATTCCATATTTTAAGCTAGTCTGTGATAAAGTGTTTTTATAAATACATTTTTAAGCCTTGATTACAGTAGTAACACTTAGAAAAATCCAACTCCTATTTAACCACTCAGCGCTTTATTCAGCGCTCCTTTCATTTAATTTAATCAGGGTTCCGGAAATAGGGAGCAATGTTAGAAAACCTATATAAGCAGTGACTAAGTAACTAGCTCATGAGTAACCACATGATCGGTAAAGTACTACAAGGACGTTACCAAGTCGTCCAAACCCTAAGTGCAGGCGTGTTTGGCGAAACATACGTCGCTGTAGACATTGAGAATCCAGAGAATCCCAAATGCGTTGTTAAACAGCTTAAGGTTATCAGTTCCCAACCAAGCTACTTACAAACTCTGAGGTTAAGATTTCTTACAGAAACCGAAACACTGAGACAATTAGGACACCATAAGCAAATTCCTCAATTGATATCCTGCTTTGAAGAACATGAACGGTTCTACTTAGTGCAAGAGTTTATAGAAGGACATGCACTCACAGCAGAACTACCAATTGATCGCAATTTAGGTTATTTGTGGAGTGAAAGTCAAGTTATCAACTTTTTACAAGATGTTCTGTTAATTTTAGACTTTGTTCACTCTCAAGGTGTTATTCACTGTGATATAAAGCCAGAAAACTTAATCAGACGTGCTTGTGATAACAAGTTAGTTCTCATTGATTTTGGTTCAATTCAATCAATCGATTTTGAAATCATTGATGAGATATTACCTTTAGATAGCATTCCCGTCAGTTCACTGGGTTATATACCACCAGAGCAATTTATTGGTCTAACACAACCTAATAGCGATATTTATGCTTTAGGAATGATTGCCATTCAGGCAATGACCGGGGTGACACCGCTGCAACTCAAAGTAGATCCCCAAACTAATGAGATTCTCTGGCGTTCTCCAAGCACACCAGTGAGCGATTATTTGGCTACCATTATCAGCCAAATGATTCGTTACAACTACGAAGACCGATTCCACTCAGCTCGTGTTGCATTACGGGCGCTTCAGCAAATGCCGTTGGAAACTCAATACTCGTACATTGTAGATGTCGATTTTACCGTTTCTTCAGAGGACTCTGAAAAAAATCAACCACAAACTAAGTTAAATACTAACCCTAAAGATTCAACATCTCCAAATTCATCTCCACTCTTGAAAGGAATGAAGGTGGGGTTGGTTGCTAATTCTTTGGTCATGGGGTTTGGAACTTATTTTATCATACATAACACTCCAAGTTATTCAGAAAAAGAAGCACTATACAAAGCAACTGAAGAATATCAAGCAGGAGATTTGGATCGAGCAATTGCTCTAGCCAAATCAATTCCCTCGAATAGTAATGTCTATCCTGACGCACAAGCCAGTATTGAAGAATGGCAAAAGCAATGGCATAATGCTGCTGAACAATACAAAGCCGCAGAAAAAGCCTTTCAAGAGAATCGTTGGTCAGATGTATTGCGTGCAGCCTCTCAAGTTCCTGATATATTACATTGGCAAACAAAAACAAATAAATTAGTTCAACAAGCACAAGTTAATATTGAGGCACAAACGAAAGATTTATTAACCAAGGCTTATGAAAAAGCATCATTAAAAGATTTCAGCGGCGCTTTAGATTATCTGAGTCAAATTCCTGAAGAAAGCTCTGCAGGGGCAATTGTTCAACAAAAATTGACTGAGTACAACCACAAAAAGAGTGTTAGAGCAGCTTACTTCTTACAAAAAGCTTACAACAAAGCAGCAGAGGGAGACTTCAAAAGTGCTGTTGAATTTCTCCAACAAGTTCCTAAAGATACTCCTGTATATGCCACAGCTCAAGAGAAACTTGTCGAGTACACTCAAAAACAACACGTTGTGCAAGCTAAAAGTCAAAAAATAGCTTCATCAAAAGCACCAGCTTTTACGAATATGAAAAAACCATTGAGCAATAGCAATTATGCTAAGAACCTAGAATCCTTTGATCCAAGTAACCAAATGGAAGAGGTGAATATAAGATAGTCAAGGTCAAGAGTCAAGAGTCAAAAATTAAAGAACACTTTGGACTATAGATTTTTGAATCTAGACTCAGGACTTGGAACGAGATCCTGTTGTATTTGTTGTGCTTGATTGCGGGCGTTTATTGCTGGTTGATAATCCGGCTTGATTTTAAGAACCTGCTCGTATGAAGCGATCGCTTCTTTATAACGTTTCAGATTAAACAAAGCATTGCCCTTACTATACCAAATATCGTAATTTTTATAATCGTAATTAATTGCTTTATTATAAGATGAAATTGCCTCTTGGTATTTCTTTAAATTGTAGAGTGAATTTCCTCGACTATACCATACTTGATAATTTCTACGATCTAATTCAATTGCCTTATTATAAGATGACACTGCATCGTCATAGCGTTTCATTTGATGTAGTGACCACCCGCTACCATACCACGCTTGATAATTTCTACGATTATATTTAATAACTTGCTGAAAAGATTCAAGGGCTTCTGGATAACGTTGCAAGTTGATAAGTATATTACCTTTAGATAACCAGGCTTGGTAGAAACTGGGCTTATATTGGACGGCTTTCTCATACGCACCAACAGCATCTTGATAGCGTCGCAAATTCACTAAAACGTTGCCTCTGTTATACCAAGCTCTTTCATGGTCTGGTTTGAATTCAAGCACTTTATCATAAGCTGCTATTGCGTCATCGTAACGTTTTAAATTTTGTAGCAACAATGCTTTATTGTACCAAGCTTCATAATATTCTTTATTCAACTCAATGGCTTTGTCATAAGATTTAAATGCTTGGTCATACTCATTTAATTTAGCTAAAGCTTCTCCCTTAGCATTCCAAACTTCCGGATAGTTATTTTGGAATTGCAATGTTTTTTCAAAAGAGGCGATCGCTTCTTGGTATCTTTGCAACTTATTCAATGCAAATCCACGCCCACTCCAAGCTTCTAAATAATCTGGTTCTATTTGAATTGCTTTGTCATAAGCTACAAGTGCGTCTTGAAATTTTTTCAACTCATACAGAGTTTTACCTTGTCCATTCCATCCTTGAGCGTAATCTGGTCTGATGTTAACCGCTTTTGCATATGTTGATAAAGCATCTTGATAACGTTGTAACTCATATAAGGTATTGGCTTGCTTATACAATTCAGTAGCATTGACAGAATTGATCGCATGAGCAATATATATAGATGATCCTACACCTATCCCTATTAAACTTATTAGCGCTAACCACTTTTTAATGTTCTTTTTTTTAGGCTGACTTCTGATTTTTAAAAAATTGCTTATCTTATTGTTTGATATGGCAAAATTCAATGTCATCATGTGAGATTGAGATTTTTTTAAATCCTTCAAACCTTGTAGGGCAAGTTTTGCAGAAGAATAACGTTCCCGGAAGTCATAACACACCATTTTATTTAAAACTTTGGCAAAATCCTGACTGACTGAGGTCTGGTTTTGCCAGATAATCTCACCAGTTTCTGCATCTTTTTCTAGTTGTTCAGGAGATAATCCAGTCAGTGCTTCTATGCCAAGTATCCCTAAAGCATAGATATCACTGGTGAATTTTGGGTTTCCCTGTGCTTGTTCGCTGGGAATATACCCTGGAGTACCGATCGCAACGGTAAATTTTGTTTTCCCACTAGGAATAATAACTTGGGTAGTGATTTGTTTGACAGCGCCAAAGTCAATCAAAACTAACTTGTCATCCAGCTTGCGTCTAATGATATTTCGTGGGTTGATGTCACGGTGAATAACTTGCTGCTGATGGACAAAGTCTAAAATCTCTAAAATCTCTTCTAAAAGACAAATAACTTGGTCTTGATTAAGCGGTTTTCCTGGTATGATTTCTTGACTGAGGTCATGACCTTCTATAAATTCCTGTACGAGATAGAATTCTTGCTTCTCCTCAAAGTAAGCTAGGAGTTGAGGAATGCGGTCATGAATACCTAATTTATACAGAACTTTCGCTTCTGTATCAAATAAGCGTCTGGCTGTTTGCAAAGTATCAGGGTCACTAGCTTGGGGCTTGAGTTTTTTGACGACACATTGAGGAGAACCAGGTAATTGAGTATCACAAGCAACAAAAGTTTCACCAAATCCCCCACCTCCCAAGTGACTAATAATTTGGTATCGTCCAACAAGTATGGTTCCCAACATTTGGTTAGCCTAGTTTCATGTAGTACAGTCTGATTCCAATCTTGCCACAGCTTCTCTTAAGGGTCGATAAAAGGATAAGCCAGATAAAGAGAATAACTATGTAACTAATGACTTATTGATATGATTCCTATTAGCGATCGCATTTTCTTTTTCAAACGGAGAAAGCCAATAATTATTTACTGTCTTATTGGCATTAACATTGGTCTATTTTTATGGGAACTGACACTTGAGCTTGGTGGTACATTGGGCAATTTTGTCAATAGCTGGGGTGTCGTTCCCGCACAAATTAGTGCAGCTTTTGCAAATGCACTTGCTGGAAACCCAGCTGCTTGGATAGTTGTGCTGAAGGGTTTGACTTCACTGCTTGTGGGAATGTTCCTTCATGGCAGTTTTAGCCAAATTTTAGGGAATTTGATATTTTTGTGGGTTTTTGGCAAAACGATTGAAAGTATTTTGGGATACGGGCGATTTTTAGTATTTTACTTAGTTTCTGGCATTCTTACTGGATTCATACAAATTCTAGCTGAACCGAGTTTGACAGTGCCATTGATTGGAGCTAACGGGGCGATTACAGCTATTTTAGGAGCTTATGTCTTTAAGTTCGCTAAAGCAAAAATTGACACTATTCTGCCCCTTTTGATTGTGTTTATTCCCATACAAGTACCAGCCTATTTTTATTTATTTTGGTGGTTTGTGCAACAGATTTCTTACGGAATTGGGAGTTTGAATATTCCTGGTGGCGTAAACCCTGTAAGTGTTGGTTATTTGGCGCAATTTTCGGGGTTATTTATTGGTGTTGCGTTTATTAAGCTATTGCAGAGATTTTAGTAACAAGGGGATCATCTCTATTTTGCCAAAACATGTTTGTCTGTAGCGATCGTACGAAATGAAGCGTAAGCGCAATGACAAGTCATCATCTGAGTTTGATATCACTTACACATTTGGGATACTCCCGTTATAAGGACTTCCATAAAATAAGCTTGAGTGGAATTGTCGATTGTTGACAATCTACAATTTGAGGTTTAGAGTCAGAGTATCAATAGTTTGCAATCAAACCAGCAGTCACAGGGCTTGTAACTGTGGCTCAATTTATTCGCATTTCTACAAGAATCGAAATGAAAGGGAATCAACCCAAGTCTGTCATCATACCTCGAAGCTTAGATGTTCAAGCAGCTGATGTCATTCGAGAACAAATTCTCAATGGTACGCTTGTACCGGGGACTCGTTTGCTAGAAATCAATCTGGCAGAGCAATTTAATCTGAGTCGTGCAACTATACGCTCAGCATTGCAACAGTTAACCTATGAAGGCTTGGTTATACAGCTCCCCTACAAAGGTTGTACTGTTTCGGGATTGAGTTCCCAGGATGCTTGGGAGCTTTATACGCTACGGAGTGCACTTGAGAGTTTGGCGGCGAGACTAGCAGCTGTTGCAATAACACCGAGTCAGGCAAAAGAACTCAATGCTGCCTTGCAGCAATTGGTCAAAGCAGCTCACAAAGGCAGTTGGAGCGAAGTGGCTGATGGAGACTTTGCTCTACATAAAACAATTATTCAACTTGCTGGTCATCGGCGGTTACAGGAGCAGTACAAGATTGTTGAACAGCAAATTCGTCTTTACATCATTTCCTGCAATGCGCTGCACCCAGATTTGGATGACATCATACAGCAGCATCAAGAATTGGTAAACGCAATTTGCTCAGGCGATGCGTCCAGAGCAGAGAAAATCGCTCAAGACCATAATACAGACGGTAAAGCACTGGTAGAACACCTGCAAGAAATAGAAAAATAAAATTCAGCTGACAAAGCATTGAGCTAGGGAGCATAAACCATGATTAACCTGAATCAATATGAAGTCTTAACCTTTGACTGCTATGGAACTTTGATTGATTGGGAAAAAGGTGTGCTGGAGGCGTTGCAACCAGTTCTGCAGTCCCATAAAATTCAACTGAGTGAGAAGGAAATCCTTGAGTGGTTCGCTCGTTTTGAATCTAGTCTTGAGCAAGGAGAGTACCGCAAGTACAAGGATGTTCTTAGGGGGGTTGTGCAAAAATTTGGAGAACAATTTGGATTTACGCCTTCTTCTGGGGAGTTAAATGCACTTGCTGATTCTATCAAGAATTGGCAACCTTTTGCTGATACTGTTGAAGCACTCAAGAGGTTGAAACAGCGATTCAAACTAGCAATTATTTCTAATGTTGATGATGATTTGTTTGCTTTCAGTGCAAAACATTTGCAAGTTGAATTTGATGAGGTTGTGACTGCACAGCAGGTGCAAAGCTATAAACCTTCTGTGCAAAATTTTCAAGTGGCGATCGCCCGGCTCGCAGAAATCGGCATTCCCTCTGAAAAAATTCTACACGTCGCTTGTAGTGTTTACCACGACATTGTTCCGGCAAATTCCCTTGGGTTATCGACAGTTTGGGTGAATCGTAGATTAGGTCAAGAAGGTTCAGGAGCTGCTTTACCTGCTCAAGGAAAACCAGATTTGGAAGTACCGGATTTGAAAAGTTTGGCGGCAAAAATTAATTTTTGAAGTACCATCATCAGTTTCACGTGTTCGCATTCGTCCAGGTTGACGAATGCGTCATAAAGATTGCTAAATTTAGGAGCTAAATAACCGCAAATTCCGTATACTTTCTCACATCGGCTGGTTGGAAACCCAGAACAATTTGAGCTTTGGGAATTCCGGCGTTGACAAGTTCGTTAGCAATACCATATTCTGTACCGTCCCTTTGAATCCAGATTTTATCGTTGATAATATCAATATGAACTAAACAACCATGCACCCGTTGTTTGTTTTCCCAGCCTAGTGTCAGCAGCAGATAATGATTGGCATTTTTATCAATGATTAGTTGTCTTTCTAATTGTCCGTAAGCGTAAGGAAGTTGGGCGTATTCGCTTAATACTTTTTGGATGATTTGGCGATAGTTTTCTAAGGTATCCATTGTAGAATGACCTCTTGTTCTGAATCAAAGACGAGTAAACAAAGACGCTGATTTTCTATCAATATTTTACCAATCGGTTCAGTAAACAGTTCTGAGTATGTTTCTTGACGAATGGCAAGGTATAAGCGGCGATCTGATTCTAGGCGGCTGAGGATATCATAGTATAAAATATACTGTCCCAAAGCATTTTCTAAGTCAGCTACTGGAGAAGCTCCAACAAAGCTTTTTATCTCCACTGCTATTTTCTGTCCGCTTTTTTCTGCAGCTATCAGCTTTTCTGCACCTAAATCAATATATAAATCTCTTGTACCCCATTTTAAGATAAATGGGTCTTTGGTAATCTTCCAACTTTCTTTTTCTAGAGCGTTTCTCACCGCATAATGGTAAATATCTTTAGCTGGCATAGAGAGCGTACGTAGCTTGCCATAACATTTTTAGTATAAACTGCTCACCTCTGCAACCATTTGGGAAACAATAAAGTATCTTAGTCTTTATTGAGCAGAGGAAAAAATTGGTAAATGTTGAAGCTCAAACGGGGGTTATCACTGCTAGCTACGTTACCTCTTGTCTTTTCACTGAGTGCTTGTGCTGGAAAGCTTGGAGGAAGTGGCGGAAGTCTGTTGGATACAATCAAAAGCCGTGGTAAGCTCATCTGTGGTGTCAGCGGACAATTACCGGGATTTAGCTATGTTAAGTCTAACGGTGAATATGCAGGGCTGGATGTGGATATTTGTCGGGCGATCGCCGCAGCAATTTTTAATGACCCCAACAAAGTAGAGTTCCGCAACTTAAACTCCAAAGAACGTTTTACAGCCTTGCAAACGGGCGAAGTAGATATCCTCAGCCGAAATACCACTTGGAGTATGAGCCGAGATACTTCTATCGGTATAAAATTTGCTGCCGTTATATTTTACGACGGTCAAGGCATAATGGTGAAAAAAAATAGTGGTATTCAGAAGCTAGAAGACCTCAAGGGCAAATCAATCTGTATTGGGACAGGAACCACCAACGAGCAAAACCTGACAGACCAAATGCGGCAACGTGGTGTTAACTATAAACCTTTAGTCTTTGAAGATGCTAACACGGTTTTTGCCACCTACGAGCAAGGTCGCTGCGAAGGTGTCACTGCAGATCGTTCTCAACTCGTTTCCCGTCGCACCACTCTATCTAAACCTGATGACCATATTGTTTTAGATACTGTGCTGTCAAAAGAACCTCTCGCACCTGCTGTAGTCAATGGAGATTCTAAGTGGTTGGATATGGTGAGATGGACAATTTTTGCTCTTGTCAATGCTGAAGAACTGGGAGTCAACTCCCAAAATGTTAGTCAATTAGCAAACAGTAATAACCCAGAAGTGAAGCGCTTGCTAGGTACAGAAGGTAACCTCGGTAAAGGCATGGGTTTAACAAACGACTTCGTCGTTCATATTATCAAAAATGTCGGCAATTATGGTGAAATTTACGAGCGTAATTTAGGGAAAAACTCTGAGTTAAAACTAGAACGTGGTCCAAACAAACTTTGGAATCAAGGTGGTATTCTTTACGCTCCCCCCTTCCGATAAACAAGTTATCAGTTATCAGTTATCAGTTACCAGTTATCAGTTACCAGTTATCAGTTATCAGTTATCAGGTAGGAAACGGACTCGTCCACCCCTTGTTTACTGCGATGCACTGAGCGTGGTCGTTGTGTTCACTGTTTACTGTTCACTGTTCACTGTTCCCTGTTAAGAGTTCCCTGTTCACTGTTCACTGTTCCCTGTTAAGAGTTCCCTGTTAAGAGTTCCCTGTTCACTGTTCACTGTTCACTGTTTCACTATGACTCCAATTTGGCGCAACCGAAAGTTTTTTCCTATTCTCGGTCAGTTAATAGCTGCATTCATAGTTGCCATCGTCGTGATGATACTATGGCACAACCTGATATACAATCTCCAGCGGCTAGGTCTCCAACTAGGATTTGATTTTCTACAATTCCAAGCATCCTTCGATATTGGTGAAACGCCCATTCCCTATAAATCTTCTGACTCCTACAGTCGTGCTTTATTAGTTGGATTGGTGAACTCCCTGCGAGTTATAGTTTTTGGCATCACTTTGGCAACAATTATTGGCATTACCGTGGGAGTGGCGCGGCTATCAGATAATTGGTTAGTACGTCAGCTAGCTCTAGTGTATGTCGAAACCTTACGCAACACACCCTTACTTCTGCAATTGTTCTTTTGGTACTTTGCGGTTTTCCTCAGTTTGCCAAAAACAGAAAATCAAATTTCCCTACTTGGGTTTATAAATATTAACAATCGAGGAGTTACCCTTCCTTTTGGAATAGAACTCTCTTCTGAATTATCAACACTCATTTTAGGACTAACGCTGTACACTGGTGCCTTCATCGCCGAAATTGTTAGAGCTGGAATTTTATCAGTCGCTAAAGGACAATGGGAAGCAGCACGGGCGTTAGGTTTTAAGCCGCATCTCATTTTACGGCTAGTGATTTTTCCCCAAGCTTTGCGGCTGATTATTCCACCATTGAGCAGTCAGTATCTTAACTTAGCGAAGAATTCTAGTTTAGCAATTGCGATCGGTTATCCTGATATTTACTTTGTCGCCTCCACAACTTTTAACCAAACAGGTCGATCTGTAGAAGTTATTCTGTTAATTATGGTTACCTATCTGACCATTAGCCTGAGCATCTCTTTAGGGATGAATTTGTTAAACCGTAGCGTGCAACTCAAGGAAAGATGAGTTTTTTCAAATGAGTTCTTTTAAAAGTCAAAAACCTACTATCCTACAATGGCTACAGAAAAATCTGTTTAACAACTGGTACAACAGTATTCTCACTGTTGTCTGTCTCTGGTTGCTCTTTTTTGGTATCAAAGGTATTCTGACTTGGGTATTGACTCAAGCAAAATGGCAAGTCATCACAGCCAACTTATCTTTATTTTTTGTTGGTCGTTTCCCACAACAACTTTACTGGCGATTGTGGCTAGCACTCTTTATTATCCTCGGTCTCGTTGGCTTGTCATGGGGAACTTTTACGAAACGTTTACCCCATCGAATGAACAGTTGGTTACCACTAGGCTGGGCGCTTTCTTTTCCAATTATCCTATGGCTAATTGGGGGAGGCTTTGGACTGCAACCAGTAGAAAGCAACTTGTGGAATGGTTTGCTGCTGACTTTGGTGATGGCGGTGATTAGTATTGTTCTTTCTTTTCCCTTGGGTGTTTTATTAGCATTAGGTCGTCAAAGTCAGCTACCTGTTGTGCGTTGGTTTAGTATCCTTTACATTGAAATTATTCGAGGACTGCCACTGATTGGAGTTTTGTTCTTTGCTCAAGTGATGTTATCCTTATTCCTACCAGTAGAATACCGTTTAGACAGAGTTCTGAGGGGAATTGCTGGTTTAATTTTCTTTAGTGCCGCTTATTTAGCAGAAAATGTACGTGGTGGTCTTCAATCAGTTCCACGCGGACAAATTGAAGCTGCCAAAGTACTGGGATTTAATGCTCCTTTAACAGTACTACTCATTGTTCTTCCCCAAGCCCTACGTGCTGTTATCCCAGCGCTTGTTGGTCAATTTATCGGTTTGTTTAAAGATACTTCCTTGTTAGCCATTGTTGGATTATTGGAATTAACAGGAATTTCTCGTGCTATCCTGGCTCAACCTCAATTTATTGCTCGCTATGCAGAAGTCTATTTATTCATTGCATTTATTTATTGGATCTTTTGCTATTCCATGTCCCTAGCTTCACGACGTCTAGAAAAGGAATTGGGTGTAGGTCAACGGTAATGGGGATATCTTGAGCAGGGGAGAATAATTTTTGATTCTTGACTAATGACTAATGACTAATGACTAATGACTAATGACTAATGACTAAATAATTATGAACCAACAAAAGCCTATTATTATTGCCCAAGATATCCACAAGTGGTATGGTAAATTTCACGTACTCCAAGGGGTTAGCCTGACAGTCAATCGTGGAGAAGTCGTGGTACTGATGGGACCATCGGGTTCAGGAAAATCGACCTTTATTCGCACCTTTAATGCTTTAGAAGAATATCAAGAGGGACGAATTGAAATTGATGGAATTGACCTCACAAATGACCTAAAAAATATAGAAGCAATTCGGCGAGAAGTGGGGATGGTGTTTCAACAGTTCAACTTGTTTCCTCATTTGACAGTATTACAAAATATCACTTTGGCACCAACTTGGGTGCGCAAGTGGACGAAAGTCAAAGCAGAAGAAACGGCGATGCAGTTACTAGAACGAGTGGGAATTTTGGAACAAGCACAGAAATATCCAGGACAATTGTCTGGTGGACAGCAGCAACGAGTAGCTATTGCAAGAGCACTAGCTATGCAGCCTAAGGTTATACTTTTTGATGAACCCACTTCCGCTTTAGATCCAGAGATGGTGCGAGAGGTTTTGGACGTTATTAAAACTCTCGCTGCTGATGGTATGACAATGGTTGTGGTTACTCATGAAGTTGGATTTGCTCGCGAAGCCGCTGACCGCGTGATTTTAATGGATAGCGGTACGATTGTAGAGGAAGCCACACCAAGTATTTTCTTTCAAAACCCAAAGCACGATCGCACTCGCAAGTTCTTATCTCAAATTCTCTAACAAAACCTCAAGCATACTATTCAAACAGTTATCAGTTATCAGTCATCAGCTCATCTTAGCTTGATAACTGTTCACTGTTTACTGTTCACTGGTAACTGGTTAAGACACAAGCAAGTGCGAGAAACGCAGCCTCAACAGGCGTAGCAGACGCAACCAGCCTTTGGCTGGCTGTTCAAAAAATGTAAAAATATCGCCATAACCTTGATTGGTTTTTTGGTGGTGTTCCCAATGTCTTTCTGGAGTCGTAATAAACAGAATTCGGCATAAAATCTCTATGAACTTTGGAGTTTGCCAACCCAAGGTAGTGGTGTGTCTCCACCATACATGAAACTGACCAAACAGTAGCCCACACACAACACCTATCGGGGAAAAAAACCATAGAACTGCTGCTACTAATAAATAAGGTAAAGCACCCAGAATACCATCCAGAAGAACTTGGGAATTGAAAGTCAGGATAGCATAATGGCGAAAGCTCTTTTTGTAGGAGTGGTGAGTTCGTAAGTGAAGCATACCAAAAACATGTTCAGGTACGTGATAGCAAAAGGTAGAAAGGAAGTCACCAATAACAAGGAGTATCCAAGCACACGCGATCGCCTCAAACATTATTTAATCCTCAAATTTTAGTAAAAACCACCACACAAAAAACAATCTGAATCTTCTTTCTCAGTGTTATCACATACATTTTTTTACAAGCTATAAAAAGACACAAATTAGCCCCGTGAAGCACTTTACAAGGATTCTCGTTCTCGACTGGAATTCTTAGGTTCTGTTGATTTTGCTTTAAATGACAGTTTTAGACTGATTTGTTTTGTGGAACATTTATTGACAATCTCGCATATATCTAAAAAATGATAGTATTTCCGTAGTTTATCACAGTTATACTAAATCCGCTTTCATAACCCTCTCTTAACCCTGGCACAGTGCGGCTATACGAGACTTGTCAGTCTATGCACGAAGCGCACGCTTTGCGAACGCGGAGTCATGTCCAAGGGGGGTATTGACCTAGACTTGGTATTATTTCTTAATTCTTTAGATAGAGTAAGATACTAAGAGCAAAAGTTAAGTTAAAATTTGCACAAATTTCGGTTAAAGTTTCCTCGTGGGGGGAAAGCTTTCGGTAGTCGCCTACCTTCGGGTTACCCTCCAAAGACGGAATTTCGATTGAATTATGTCAAAATATCGACCACAAATCAGAATTTGCTTCCTTGGCGAATCATTTGTCAATGGTACTGGTGATCCTGAGTTTCTTGGATGGACTGGAAGAATCTGTGTTGATGCTTATAGAAAAGGCTATGATATCACCTTCTATAATTTAGGAGTTAGGGGGGAAACGAGTACAGAGCTAAGACAACGTTGGTTAAAAGAAGTTTCTTATCGTTTACCAAAACAGTACAACGGCAGAGTTGTATTTTCTTTTGGGGTGAATGATACAACACTGATAAATAGTAAACCTCGTGTTGAGTTAACAGAATCAATAGAAAATGTTCGTAGTATTTTGAGTACAGCGAAACAGTTGTATCCTGTTTTAATGGTTGGTCCACCACCATGTGCAGATGAAGAACAGGATAAGAGAAATCAGAGAATAGCGAATTTATCTAAACAATTTACTTTAGTTTGTGATGAGCTTGATATACCATATCTAGACATTTTTCCTATTTTGGAAAAGTCAAATATTTGGCAAGATGAGGCGAGAGCGAATGATGGTGCTCATCCCAGGTCAGCAGGTTACGCAGAATTTGCAGAAATTGTGCAAAGTTGGAATGCTTGGTTAAATTGGTTTCCTCCTTTTTCATCATCAGATTTTTGAATATAGTAGTAGCGCTACCGCGCGGTAGCGCTACTTTGTGTGATCTGACAGAGTTGTCAGGTCAAGTTCTAACTTAGTTTTGTTGTCTGATAGCGTAAGTCTTGACTTCCGTCATTGAAAGTATGCTTCGGTGGTCTAGCGTGCGATTTGTGAAACTATTCGTCTTTTGCGCCCTTATGAGAGTTCTTACCACCTTCACGACCGATTTCTGACATATGTTCTCGATCCTGGCTTACTGTTTCACCACCTTTGCGACCAGCCTCTTTGGCTTCCTCGGAAGTAAACTCGTGCGCTGTTCCTTTTTCGTGAGCAGCTTGCCCACCAAGGCTCGCAATCTCGCGCTGTTTATCCTCATCCATTGAGGCAAATCCACGCTTACTTGTGTCTGCCATAATATCTCTCCTTTTGACTCAAGTTCTTGTGCTTTACAAAGTGAAAACTTGCGAGGCTTTTTTGCCCATTTGTAATTATTATTTGCAAGTTCTGGAGTCATTTTAAAAAGCCGAAAATATGAGTACCTCTGTCTAAAAGTGGGCTTTAATTTGAACGAGTTCTGAGTCGGAGGGCTGATTTTTTTGGTAAGTTCATCGGTTAGCGATAAGCCGGAGGCTTTAGCTTTTGCGTATCGCAAGCGTTCATTAAAAGCATATAGAAGTCCTAAATCATTTGTGAACAACAAGATTCTCGACTTTGCCAAAGTTGTCGGGAATCTGAGCATGCGCGATTTATGCGCTACGCGCAGGCACTTTCACACAAATCAAAGAGGATTGCTATAGCCTATGAAAATAGCAGTGCTCATAAGCACCAGGGTGATAAAAATCACCGTTATTGCTAAAATAATTTACATTACTTTATGTTATGTTACTGATTGTTTCGGAATGTGATCACTTTAGCAACACTCATATGAAGGCAGTTCTCAACTCGGATACCCCACAAGTCACTCGATTATTTTCTAACCTTGAACTCTATGGAAACAAACTCAATCATCAACCAGGTAGTGTTTTAGGAAGTACTGCACTTGTTGCTGGAACAACTGTTGGTGCTGGTATTCTCGCATTGCCTGCTGTCACTTTACCGTCTGGCGTTGTGCCATCGACAGTTCTACTTGTTGCTGTTTGGCTCTACACCTTAGTTTCAGGTCTTCTGATTGCAGAGGTGACTTTAAACACAATGCGTCTTGTGGGGAGTTCAAGTTCAGGTTTGTTGGTGATGGTTGAGAGGACGCTTGGGAAGCCGAGTGCGCGGGTTGCTGGTGGTGCGTATCTGTTCTTGCACTACGCCTTGCTTGTGGCTTATGTTAGCCAAGGTGGAGAGATTTTAGTGTCTGCTGTTGAAAAAGTGTTAGGTGTACAGAATAATCTGCCTGCGAGTGTGGGGACAACAGCGTTCACTCTCTTGTTTGGTGGCATCATGTACCTTGGGCGAGAAAGATTTATAGAGAAATTAAACAGCGCGTTTGTGGCAATTGTCCTTGCTTCATTTGTAGGACTGTTAGTGTTGGGAGCAACGCAGCTTAAGACTTCCTCTTTCTCGTTTCAAAATTGGAGTGCGCTTCCTGCAGCCGTTTCAGTGATGTTTGTGGCGCTATTTTACAGTAACGTTGTGCCAACTGTTGTCACTCAACTCGAAGGTGATGTCCGCAAGATACGTCAGTCCATCTTCATTGGTTCTGCGATTCCCTTAATCATGTTCTTGGCTTGGAATGCCGTGATTTTGGGAAGCGTCAGCACTGATATGCTACAAGGTAGTTCTGGTGGCGGAACTGTTTTTGACCCACTGCAAATTCTACGTGAAGGTGGCGCGGGAGAATGGTTAGGAGTGTTAGTATCTGTTTTCTCTGAGTTTGCAATTGTCACATCATTTATTGGGTTTGTGTACGGCTTGCTAGATTTCTTCAAAGATACTTCAGCACCCAATGAGCCTTCTAAACGTCTACCGCTTTTTTCACTGATTCTTTTTCCACCGATGAGTCTTGGGGCGCTTAATCCTAGCATCTTCTTGGCTGCTCTAGACTATGCTGGAACGTTCAGTATTTCAGTTTTAGGTGGAATTATTCCTGCATTGATGATTTGGAAGCAACGTCAAGAACAGCAACAATCAAATAGCATGAGTCAACCGCTGGTTCCTGGTGGTAAAGTGACGCTGATTGCAATGATTGGCGTTGCGTTGGTTGTGATCGCCAAACAAGTGGTGTCAATCTGGGGTTCGTTTGGATACTGATAATTTGGACTACTTCCCTCCGTCTCGTCCTTATGTCCTATTGGACAGGCTGCACTCAGCGCGTAATATCAAGCCTGGTACGTAGCATTTGGCTTGATATTATCTCCTCCGTAGGAGGCAAAAATTGAAAAATAATTAAGACATATTGAATTGAAACTGTCTAAGTGAGAAGATTATTAGTCAGTGATGAGACTGCTTTAGTGTTTTCACTTAACAAGTAGAAAATAATTGATGCGGTGTAAAACTGACGACTGTTTCAGCAAAACTACTAGTGCAGCACGGCAGAAATATCTGTTTTGTTTTTGAAAGCTCAAAACTAGATGTTATGAGCTTAGTTCTGTTTTGCCTGATGGCACTAGTTGTAATTTAAGTAATCCCAGGAGAAATTATGTCTCTAGAAGACGTCCAAGCATTCTACCAAAGACTAGGAACTGACGAAGCTTTCCGTACCCAAATTCAAGGGGTTAACAGTAAGGATGAATGTAGCCAAATGGTCAAAAGTGCTGGCTATGACTTCACCCAAGAAGAGTTGGAAGAATATACAGCCGAACTGTTGGAGTTAAGTGCTGATGAGGATGGTCTGGCAGATTTAGACGAAAAAGAATTGGCAACTGTTTTTGGTGGAATTGTTGCACAGCCACTGTATGGAGGAATCATTTATGAACCACCCACTGACTGGTCACCCATTAAGCCACCCATTAAGTGGCCACCCAAGAAGTGGCCACCCATTGATCCTCAGCCTTTATATGGAATTGTGGTATCGCCAGAATAATAATTTCAAGGAAGCTTGAGCAATAAGCTTAAGTTTATTGGGACGGATACAAGTAAGTCCGTCCCTATCTGAATAAATTAGCTGAGGATATTTTAATGACATATCGCAGAGTGAGTTATGCGGTTTGGGAAATAACGCTAAAGTGCAATTTAGCTTGTCAGCACTGCGGTTCTCGTGCTGGGCACACAAGGGCGAAAGAACTTTCTACTGAGGAAGCCCTTGATTTAGTCAAACAAATGGCGGAAGTCGGGATTACAGAAGTCACCATAATTGGGGGTGAGGCTTTCCTCCGTCCTGATTGGTTGGAAATTGCCTCTGCGATTACCGATGCTGGAATGCGTTGTGGTATGACTACTGGGGGTTACGGTATCACCTTAGACACAGCACGCCGGATGAAGGAAGCTGGAATTAAGGTGGTTTCTGTTTCGGTTGATGGCTTAGAAGCGACTCACGATCGCCTCAGGGGTAGAAAAGGCTCTTGGCAATGGGCGTTTAAGACCATGAGCCATCTTAAGGAAGCTGGTATTATCTTTGGCTGCAACACTCAAATCAATCGCCTATCTGCACCGGAATTTCCCCAAATCTACGAGCGTATCCGCGATGCTGGCATTTTTGCTTGGCAGATTCAGTTAACAGTCCCAATGGGCAATGCAGCGGATAATAGTGACATTCTGCTGCAACCATATGAACTGCTGGATGTCTATCCAATGATAGCTCGTGTTGCTCAACGCGCCCAAGAAGAAGGGGTGCAGGTGCAGCCAGGAAATAATATCGGCTATTACGGTCCTTATGAACGATTGCTGCGGGGAGGACATGCTTGGGCTTTTTGGCAGGGATGCAACGCCGGACTGGCTACTTTGGGCATTGAAGCGGATGGTGCAATCAAAGGTTGTCCTTCACTGCCGACTTCAGCATACACCGGAGGTAACATCCGCGACCACTCACTGCGAACAATCATTGAAGAGACAGAAGAATTAAGATTTAATCTCGGAGCTGATACTCCTAAAGGGACAGAACATCTTTGGGGTTTTTGTAAGAGTTGTGAATTTGCTCAACTCTGTCGTGGTGGTTGCTCTTGGACTGCTCACGTTTTCTTTGACAAAAGAGGTAATAATCCTTACTGTCATCACCGTGCTATCACGCAAGTAAACCGTGGTGTTCGTGAGCGAGTGTTTCTCAAGCATCAGGCGGAGGGAAACCCGTTTGATAATGGCGAGTTTGCTTTGGTTGAGGAAGCAATTGATGCTCCTTTGCCAGCAAACGATCCACTTCAGTTTAGTGGCGATCGCATTCAATGGTCAAAAAGTTGGCAACAAGAACCATTAAGCAATTCAAAATCGCGTAGCGTTGCAAGCGTTGC
>NZ_QMEB01000073.1 GCF_012912135.1 Brasilonema bromeliae SPC951
TTACAAACCAGATGATTTTGGGCTTTGGTTTTCAGCACTATCACTAAAGTATCAGAAAGCTACAAACAAGTCAAACTTCTCTTTATGAATAATTATGAAAGAGTTTAGTAAAGTATTTGGCTATTTAGTCAAGCTCTACTTGCAGATACACTAGAATTGTAGATTTAATCACCACTACTATCTTTAAGCTTTTGATAACATCGTCTTGTGAATTCAACCTGCTAGGCTGGCTGACCACACCTTGTAGACTGGTGTAAGCGCAAGCGCACGCAATCATGCGAACACCATTGAAAGTAACGTATCAGTTTTGTTCGCGCAAGCCAGCGCAGAACTTGGAAGCGATAGCTGTAACATTAGTCACAGATGTATCGGATCTTCTCCAAACAGGCTGCGCGTGCACTGGCACAAAAGCCGTAGCGTTAGGCACCTGAGACTACCCGCAGGGTGAGTTGGATGATCCTCTTAATAGCGAGTACTCTTAACACGCGCAAAATTGATGCAACGACTGCTTGCCTTTCCTAACATACCAACAAATATTATTGATTTAGGGGGTGAAATCCTACTTGTGGGCAGGGACTTGGTGCAGCTTTGCAGGTACATTTACAAGAGAAATGGACTGCTTTGCTACTTTTTAAGTTTCCCAAAAGGCGAGCAAGAGACTTGAATTGGTTTACGTATTTTCGTTAAGCTGACAACCAAAGATCTAAAATATGGTTTCATTTGCTTACAAGACAATTTTGAATATGTTGTCATTAGTTATGAGTCATTCATCCTTAATATGGACAAAGGAGTCATGATAAAAAACTAAGACTTTGACAGCATCGGTTTGATCTATTTTCAACATACTATCCACGTAAGATAAGATACAAATGGCGAACAACGAAGAATCACGCGGTTTAAAATCTTTATTAGATTGGTTTGCAAATCGACGCAAGTCAGGATCTACCATCCTGGAACCCCAAGAACGCGAAATTGCCGATGGGCTGTGGCATAAATGTTCTAACTGTGGTGTGTTGACATATACCAAAGACTTGAGAGCAAACCAGATGGTTTGTGTTGAGTGTGGACATCATAATCGAGTTGATAGCGATGAGCGCATCCGTCAATTGATTGATATGAACAGTTGGAGATCGATAGATGAGCATTTGCGTCCTACCGATCCACTGCAGTTTCGCGATCGCAAACCTTATATTGATCGTCTGCGGGAAACCCAGGACAAACTGAACTTAGTAGACGCGGTTAAAACTGGTTTTGGCCAAATAAATGGTTTATCCGTTGGTCTTGGCGTTATGGACTTCCGGTTCATGGGAGGAAGTATGGGTTCTGTCGTCGGAGAAAAACTGACGCGCCTGATTGAACAAGCTACTCAACGACGATATCCTGTGGTTATTGTTTGTACCTCTGGTGGCGCTAGGATGCAAGAAGGAATGCTGTCGCTGATGCAGATGGCGAAAATCTCTGCAGCTTTGCAGCGTCATCAACAAGCGCGGCTACTGTACATTCCCGTTTTGACAAATCCTACCACAGGTGGTGTAACTGCTAGTTTTGCCATGTTGGGGGATATTATCATAGCAGAGCCAAAGGCTACTATTGGTTTTGCTGGGCGGCGAGTGATAGAGCAAACCTTACGGGAAAAACTTCCAGAGGAGTTTCAAACTGCGGAAGATTTACTCAAGCACGGCTTTGTCGATGAGATTGTTCCTCGTACTCAGCTAAAACAATCATTAGCACAGTTGATTGCCTTACACCAGCCACCTACACCAACGACAACTCATAATAATATGGTGGTTTGGGAGACAAGAACTTTGAGTTCTACCAGTGTTGAATAACCATCCCCTCTCAAATATTAGACTTGTTGCAAAAGTCGAAAATTTGTGATTTTGAATCACACCAATGACTTACGATATGTCTGCCACGAGTGGAACACAACGCCCCCCTTCAAAGGGTAGCCTCTGTGAACAAGGGCTTTGGGTTCTCCTCTTGGAAGATCGCCCTCCCTAGAAGAGATGAAAGGCTAGGGGAATAGTTCTTAGCCTCGCTCTTTTGATGCTTAGTAGAACTTGCGCACTTGTATTGGAAACTGGAGCACAATAGACACATCTTGGCACGGGAGTAGTTTGGCTGTACAGACAAAGCCTGCCGCAGCAGGGCGATTCAGCTTATCGCTGAAATATTTTTGCAAGAGGTCTATTCAAAAGTTAAAATATGCCCAAATAGCATATTCACAATTTTGGATTTCCCTATAGGGTGTGGGGATATTCTGATTTATGTGTTGTTCATTTTTCTTAAATAAATATAAAAATATAAAGTGCAATGAAAAAGTTGAATAACTAAAATTTTCTGTAATAGGTAGCTGCAAAAGACTTTAGTGAGATCGGTCACTTTTGGTGTATTGAAAAGTAGGAAAGCACCCTGTTTGCATATGAAATGCAAATGAATTATCAGGCAGTTAATTATGCTTACAACTTGCTGTTAGTTAACTAATCAGTGTCCTATCCCCTGGTGATTGAACATTTTCTGGCAAGCGATTTTTAAGATCGCCCTCTGTCAATGTAATTTGATGCAGTTTCAGGTTTTTAGCTCCTGTTAAGATTGCCCCTTCCAGTTTGACATGACTTAGGTTTGTCATGTTAAGGTTAGCTCCCATGAGGTTTGCCCCACAGAGATTTGCTTCATAGAGAATTGCCATTTGTAAGTTGCTTCCCATGAGATTTGCTCCACAGAGGTCAGTTTCTCTAAGGCTTGCTTCAGAAAGGTTGGCAAAAAACACTTCTGTGTGTTGTAGTTTGGCTGCATTGAGGTTTGCTTGTTGCAGATTTGCTCCATTAAGGTTTGCTTGTTGCAAATTGGCTCCAATCAAACCCGTTCCTTGCAAGTTGGCTTTACCCAACTTTGCTCCTTGCAAATTAGCTAAAAACAGCTTTGCCTCTTGTAAGTTAGCAGCTTTTAAATTAGACCATTGCAAATTGGCTTTATATAAATTGGCTCTTTGTAGATTAGCTCCACGCAAAGTTGCTCCTGTAAGATTTGCGCTACGTAAGTTTGCCCCATAAGCTTGAGCACAATTGAGGTTTGCCCCACAGAGGTTAGCATCAGTTAAATTTGTTGATTGCAAGTTGGCTTCATATAGAATTGACCCACAGAGTTTAGCACCATCCAAATTTGCCTCACACAAGTTAGCTCCTTGTAGATTGGCTTGACAGAGGTTAGCTCCTCGTAAGTCTGCTTGTTGCAAATTGGCTTTATGCAAGTCTGCTCCACTCATATCAGCATAGCGCAAATCAATTTTCTGATTTGGCTGGTCTTTTTGGGCATCACGCCTGGCGATGACACTCAAAGCTGCTTGAATATCTGTAGCAATTCTTGCTGTCTGTTGAATTTGCTCATTTTGGGGTTTTCCAGCAGCATTCTCTCGCACAAAAGCTGTGAGAATTTCCATGATTATCCAGTATTGTTGAGGAGAATCCTGAGCAATTCTTTCCAAGGCATAAATTGCACCCGTCCGTGTGGCAACACTTTGATGCCCAAGAGTCGTAATTGCAGCCATAAAGCGTTCTGTCATCAGCCTTTCTTCGGCTAGATGAACATTCTTTATTGCAATTTCATTGCTCTTTTGGGCTGCGATACGCTCTGCGTCAAGCCTTTGGCTTATCGCACTTTCTTGAAGAGCTTGCGCTCGTTTGGCTACCACATATGCATGAATCATCACTGCTAATCCTAAGAAAAAGGTAGCAGTCGTTGATAAAACTTGAGTTCTATTTTCGATTTTTTGTTGATTTGATAACTCTTCCATTTTGGAAGATGTTATGAAAAATACTATTGGTGATAATATAAACATTGCTGCTACTACTATCAACCAATTTCTGAGTACGTCTGTCTTTTTAGCAGACATAATGTTTGTGTCCCTCAAAACACAGAAATTTTAGGTAGATTACAGGAAAAAAGGTTATAGCATTTGTCTGGTAAATTTCAACATCTGACGAGATAATGGTAGATGTAGCAACTTGTTATTAAAAATCAATGGCAGCCTAAAGTGGTTCCATTTTTTTACAAAAAGTTGTCCGATGACTATCCCTGAAGTTGGTTTAAAATACTTATTATTAATTTAGTTTGATAAAGAATGCAACCCTCTCAAGAGAGATTTTTTGTATTCCTATTTTCATTTATTTTAATGTTTCTCCATACTCCATAGATGAAGTGAGAATTGCAAATCAGATCTTTAAGAATCAAGTAGTGATTCTTAATACTTTTGTCTAAGTATACGCTTTTGTATAGATATTTTACATTATAAAGATTGTATAAAGTTAGCAATTGTCTCTCATTTTTAAACTTGACTTTTTTGCCAAAAAAGGCAAAAAGACAAAGTATAGAGAAAGCTAGAGACTGATTTCGGAGTATTTTTTTTAGAGCTTAAGACTCAGAGTCGGTGCATGCTAAGTGAGGGTTATGTCTCGCTTGCTATGCTCAAATTAATGCATTCAAACTATGTCGTAGGAGTACGCACTTAACAAAGTTCAAATAACTAATGACTAGAGCGTAGCGATTTTACATAAACTCTATCGCAACGAGCTGTTCTCACACCATTTGCCTTCTGATACCCGTTGCTTTCATATAGTTTGACTGCTTCGGTCAAAACACTGGCAGTTTCTATCCAAATTTGGTCAAAACCACGATATGCGATCACCCCAAAGGGGTGGCTCCTAAAGGAGCATCGCTGTTTCTCATTGTTGTAGCAAATATTTTCCTAATCCTATACCCCTAACGCGAGGCAAAAGATACATTTTGCGGCGGATTTCTACAGCTTTTTCCCCTCGTTTTATAGGATAGTATCCCCCAGTACCTACAAGTTTATTTTGGTATTCAATAATTCAAAACTCTTCCCCAACTGCTAAGTAGCATTCTTCCACTTGCAGCACATCTCGATCTGCACGGTTCGCTTCCCAACCCAAACCATATTCTGATAATACAGACTGGATAACTTCACTAGCCCAGGTGCGATCCCTTTCCTCCCAGTCACGAATGAGAAAATCCTTGTAGTAATTTTTCATTTTCAATATCTGTTCTTGGTACTTTTAGCTGTGAATGCGAGGTTCTGAATGCAAATTTGCTAGCAATTGACTTTCAACAACCGCTAACTCATCCAACCGTTGTCTGACAATTTCACGGTCTAGGTAAGTATCTAAAAAACTCAGTACATTCCAGAGTGCTGTGCCTCAGATGCCATCAAGCTGTGATAAAATTTGGCTAAATCACATTCTGGGCAATGAGCCGCTAACAACCCAAGGCCTTCGTGACTACGAGCTTCAATTAAACCACTTACCAGCAGGGAATCTAAAAACCGTTCAGGTTCCTTGGGGCGAATTTCCGCCTTTAAACCAGCACCATAGGGAGGTGGTTGTAAGGGACGCAAAGGGATATTTCGACGTTCCAGCCATTGATTGACCAATTCAAAATGTTCTAGTTCTTCACGGGCAATTTTGGTTAACTCCCGCACCATTTTCGCATTGGAAGGGTAGCGAAATATCATGTTCAAAGCGACTCCTGCGGCTTTACGTTCGCACTGGGAGTGATCGAGGAGAATGGTGTCTAGGTTAGAGATTGCTTGTTCCACCCAAGCAAAACTTGTGGGTGTTTTGAGGGCGTTGATCGTTGGTAACTCAGATGAAAGCACGTTTAGGAACTACAAAATACTCTACATATTCAATATTAGGTACTAGCGATCGCCCCAACAAGCCAAGAATATCCAGTCGCAGAGGATTTAACGTCCAAACCTATTTTTCATAAAAAAGTCTTGCTAGACTTAACAGGACGTGCAACAATTTTATCTTAAGATTCCAAAAAAAACGGTTAATTGATATAATTGCCGTAGTATAAAGAATGAGATACGCAGTCCCTTGGCTGAAGATTATTATCAGCTTATATTTTTGTTAACAAACGTTAGCGAAAAAGTATCGGTTCAAAAAATATGGTTAACATCATAGCAATTGCTGGCAGTCCATCTCATCCTTCCAGAACCTACACCCTTCTGGAACACTCCACTAAAATTTTGCAGCAAGAGGGCTTCCAAACAGATATTATCTCTGTTCGTGATGTCCCTGCTGAAGTTCTAGCCTATGGACGTTACGATAGCCAGATCTAGAACAACCAAAAGCACTGATAGAAAAGGCAGATGGTATTATTATTGCCACTCCGATTTACAAGGCAGCTTATACGGGAGTTCTCAAAGCGTTTTTAGACTTGCTACCTCAAAGAGCGTTGTCAGGGAAAGTCGTGTTACCTATTGCCACTGGTGGGACTCTAGCTCATTTGTTGGCAATTGATTATGCCCTGAAACCTGTGTTGTCCGAGTTAAAAGCACGGTTCGTCTTGGGCGGTGTTTATGCAGTAGACAAACAACTGCAAATACAACAAGATGGCAGCCTTCAATTTGATGAGGAAATTGACCAAAGATTGAAGGAAGCTCTCAATGAGTTTGCAGAATCTGTGAAGAGTTTGCAACCCAATGTCAAAGAATTGGCTTCTGCAAATTAATTTATCACTGTTTTCCTACTACTGAGTAGTGAATCACACATCAAACCTGGTATAATGTAGAGACGTAGCATGCTACGTCTCTACATTACGCATTGCACGCAATTGAGAAGCGCTATATTAGCGGACGTTTTGGCAAGGACTATATCATGTCCTAATAATTTTTAGAGTTTGGCAGGATGGCATAGAGTTTGCTCAGCTTCTCTACATCGTGCTCAAACCAATTATGAATCCACTGGCAATAGTGGTGAATTGCTTGTGCGGGGCTAAGACCACCCAAAAGTTCAGCTGTTAATAAATGTCCTGCCATGATCCCAGACATGATTGCTTTGAGCACCCCATGACTGGATGCGGGATCAAGAACCATCGCCGCATCCCCAACCATGAAGTAACCAGAAGCCGCAGGTTGCGAAACAATGCGCCAAGTGACATCAGCCGCCTGCATTTTCTGATGAATCTTAAGTCCGTGGAATTCATCCGGAAGCCAGTCTTTTGGGATTTTCTGATCAACTAACGATAGGCGCGTCCACTGGTAAAGTTGAGGTTGCACTCTAGCAGTCCATGTCCAGCCACCAGAGTCCGCAATTATCGCTGGAGCATCATCCCGCACTGGACATTCTCCACAAGCATAACCGTAGTATACAATTCTACGCGGAGAATGATAGTTGATTTGCACTTGTAATTGTCGAGCTAACCAATGATGACTTCCTGTAGCATCAACCACTTTAGATGCTCTCAAAGTTCCAAGGCTTGTCTCAACACCAACCACTCTATCCCCATCCACAAGCAAACGCAAAGCTTGGCATGGCTGCAAAACCTCAACACCCGTAGCTCTTGCTCGATTAAGCAAAATAGTATCAAAATCGGCTCTCCAGGCTTGAAATCCCAGCCACGCGCCGGAATCGTCTTCTCCAAAGGGGACAAAATGCCTCTGGGCTTCCCACTGTACCCAGTTTCCAGTGTGGCGTAGGAAGCCAGCGTCTAGCACTGGCTCGATCATACCTAACTGCTTCAAAAGCGGCTCTACACCTGGGTGCAGAGTTTCACCGGGGTGAGAGCGTGGAAATTGCTCGCGCTCAATGAGGATAACTCGTAAACCCCTTTGAGCGCAGGCGATCGCAGCAGCAGATCCCGCAGGTCCGCTACCTATAATTAGCACATCAGAATTAGACACGTCTCCAAGCAGCATTGTTACGTTTCAACAAAATGTTGAGGGGTGTGACAAAAAGCGTTGCGGTTTCTTGAATTTCAACCAGTTGTTTGCGAAAATCATCTGGATTTGGCGATGAATTTCCAAAACGATACAGTTCAAACCGATAGATGATACCAGCAAGTCTAGTTGTTGTTTGAGTTTGTGCCTGTTGCAATTCTGAATCAGTTGGCTGCACTTGACGGAACGAAAATACACTCCATTGACTTCTTGCTTCAGGGATAACGCGGTAAACATTTGCCATCGCCAAAACTCTGGCTTCATATTCACGCACATCAACTTTACCTGTTAGCGACAACGAGAATTTCTTTTGCACAGAATTTTCTACATAATCTGCATGGGCAAAATCTGTATACTCAATAAAGTTTTTGCCGTTCCTTGTGACTCGACGCGGACCAGGGATACCGTCCCACGCGAGGTTACCAACCTGACCAATTTCTTCATCCGTGAGAGGGCTGACTGTGGGCCATGAGGGATTAGGCGCAAATGTCCGTGTCGCATCGGGAGCGACTGCGGGCCAAAATGTACTGAGTGCTGCACACAGTTTGGAATCTTCTGGAAAAGGACTGCCTAATCCATAAGCTGCTAAATGTTCTACTCCGTTAACTGTGTCAAAACTGATATCCCAACCAGGGGCAAACACCCCAGATGCTCCATCTGGAAGATAGGCATGTCGCATTGTTGGGGAGCCATCCAACGGCATTTGTTTTACCGAACCACTTAGGGGTAAACAGACAATTGCAGTTACGGTTTTATCTTCTGGACGGAAATTAGCATTCTTTAACTGAAGATTAGGAGCGAAGCGATTGTCTGATAGGGTTTCTGGGGGAACTCGCCAGAGATTCTGTCTAAGTGCGGTAGGTACCGACTGCTGAGTCCATTCCAATAGCTCTCGCTGATCGCAATTGGGAAAGAAATCCGGTGCTGTTACAAGCGAATAAGCAGGAACACGGCGCGGAATTGCTACTGCTAACTGTGGACAGACTGCTTCAATCGATCCATCACCTGTGAAGTCAACGTAGTGAAGGGCATTATAATCACCCTTTTGTACAACTTCTGTGACATTTGGGAGATTATTGAGATTTTCGATTTGACCATTGGAGAATTTGTGACGGGCGTGAACATATTCTGGAGCACGTCTTGCCCCTGTTGTTCTATCTGCAGAAATGCTTAAGCTGGAGGATAGAGTTTCGCTGTTTGGTGGAACTTTAAATGTGAGTGGTTTTCCTTGATAAGTCGCAGCTTCAACTAGATTCTTCTGAACGACTGGAACTAGAAGTCCATTACCAAATTCCGGCTTTGTTGTCAATTCAGCAATGCCATCTGAAAAAATGAATGGCGGATTACTAATGTCTGGTTCACCCCATCCTGTGTTTTTCAAAACTAAATGAACCCGCCGCAGTTTTTCATTGATATGGCGAGCATTAAGTGTCACCTGTAAATCTAAATTGCGAATACATTCTTTACCGTTGAACAGCTTGTGCAGAGGAACCCAGAAAAGTCTGCCATCATCTCCATTTTGAAAGCGCAATGGACCGAAGGTAGTTGAATTCCCTCTGCGTTGAACAGCAATATAGGCAGAATAGCGAGCTGGTAAAACGCGAAAAAGTTGTGAGTCTTCCTTAACGAAGGGTAAAAATCCACGAAGTTTTGTGTCATACAGTGCTTGGGCTGTTCCTACACGCGCCACACCAGTACGCGAAAAACACAAATCAGCATGCTTACGCTGAACAGTTTCAGATGCAGGACGATATTCATAAGCAAATACAACAATCGCTAAAAGTTGTCCCTGTGCCCGAACTCGCAAATCTTCCAACGAAGGGGGCTGCACGCCGTAAACATAATTTTCAATAACTTCAATTTCCCCTAGCGTCGGATATTCCCTCAGGTTTTCACTCACAACATTGGGTGAAGCAAAAGCATGAAACAGTAAACTCCGAGCCGGATTTCCTGATTCTATTCCCCTTTTTCCTTCAAAAGCAAAATCTTCAAATCCTTTAATAGTTCTGTTGATATTTGGCAGTTCCTTTGTTAATTCTTGCTTAAGATTAGCTGCTGTGATATCAACTCCATGAGCGAGAAGTAAGTCGCGCCAGCCAAGAGGAGCTAGGCGATCGCACACTTTTTTGACATCTTCAATTAAGGACATAACTGAAATAAACTCCTTGTTTTCAGATATAAGACGAGGACTTACGTCTTGACAAAATTTCAATTACTCAGTAATAGGTACCTGATTTGTGGAAGGAAAGTTAACCAAGGAAAACTTTGCTTTGACTTATTAAATGTAAACAAAATCAACTTATGCACTTTCGGATAGAAATAGGAAAAATGCCAGAAAAATTGCAAAGATAACTGATTCTTAGGGGTTTTAATGGTGAAGCTACAACTTTGATAGATAAATCATATTGGTAAGACAGTGAAATACCAATTCAACTTTATTCGCGATCACCTTTGGTGGCTCCCTGTGTCCGGAGGACACGCTACGCGAACGGAGCATCGCCTTGTTCGCCTAGAGGGTTTTCTAAAGAAAAACTCTCTCCCTAACTCGAAAATTTGGGGCAAACGCACGCGCCGCGTCGCTCATAAGATACCGTAGGATATATATCTTTGCGCGAGGTGAGATATGGCGATTCTACAATTGGAAGATGGGACACGATACACTGATTTGCAAGATATTTCCCGCGAACTAGCACCTCTAAATATTCAACTTAATCGCTGGGCTGTCGGAGAGAGTCAACAGCTGCGTGAACTGCTATCACAAGATAGCCTCAATGAAGATGAAAAACAACAAGTCTTAACATTTCTGGATGGATATTTCGAGCAACTGCAACAAACAGCAGGATATCAAACACGCGACTTAATTGTCCTACATCCAGGAATCCCGAACCTTGATACCATGCTGACAAAGTTTGACAAAATCCATACCCATTCAGAAAACGAAGTTCGTTACATCATTGATGGAGAAGCCATTTTTGGTTTTGTCCGACCTGATGATAGCCAAGTAGAACTCACAGTACACCCCGAAGAGTACATCAATGTGCCTGCGGGAACTGAACATTGGTTTTATTTAACTCCAGCGCGGCGAGTTAAAGCAGTACGTTATTTCACTGGAAGTGAGGGTTGGACTCCCGAATATACGGGTAGAGAAATTCATACTCGTCAGGTTGTGACTCAAGTATAGATGAGGAAACAATGAATAGCCCAAAGCTCATTGATCCTCGCCTTGAACTCATCTTAGCTGCCCGCCACTTCTACCAACAAGGATGGATGGTGGGGACTGCGGGAAATCTCTCAGTTCGTCTACCTGATGATAGCTTTTGGATTACAGCTAGTGGTCGGTCTAAAGGAGAATTAGAACTTGGTGATTTTGTACGTATCTATGCAGATGGTACGGTAGAGAAACCTTCGCCGGATGTGAAGCCTTCAGCTCAAACTGTCATTCACCAGGCTCTCTATACTCTATTCCCTGAAGCTAGAAGCTGCTATCATGTTCACTCAGTAGAAGCAAATTTGGTTTCTCGTTTTGTTCAAGGAGATACCTTGCCCCTACCACCGTTCGAGATGCTTAAAGGACTGGGAATCTGGCAAGAGAATCCTGATTGCGCTATGTCTATCTTTGCCAACCATTCACAGGTTTCCTGTATTGCAGATGAGATTAAAGAGCGTTTTACAACAATTCCTCCACAACTAAGCGCTTTACTTAACCGTGACCACGGTGTTACCATTTGGGCACCTTCTGCAAAAACTGCCCGTAATTACATTGAGTTAGTGGAATACATTTTCCGCTACATGGTTGCAGCCAGAGGTACGGGTTTTTGCCGTGCCGGCGAGGAGAGGGAATAGAAAAAGTAGGAAAAGAAAACAATTGACATTTGACCAATGACTCATCAAACTATTCGCGTTGTTGCCCGGATTATTGCTTTACCTGAAAAGGTGGAAACTGTGAAAGCTGTGCTGCTGGAGATTATTGAGCCAACTCGACAGGAAGCAGGCTCTATCAAGTATGAATTGCTACAAAATCAGTCTGACCCAACAGACTTCACTTTTGTAGAAGAATGGGCTTCTGATGATGCTCTTGATACACATTTAGCGACACCCCATCTTAACGAAGCAGGTGCTAAACTGGCGAGTTTGCTTGCTGCAGAACCTGATATCCGCCGCTATAGTGTATTGGCTTAGCCGACTACAAGGTGCGGAATGTGGGTTTGAAAGTTGGAAAAGATAATTCTTGACAAGTGACATCTCCTACACTAAGTGCAACCACTTCAGATTTATTTTTCTTCTTCTTACTCAATTCTCAACCTCTACTAGAGGTTTTTAAAAATTTAAAATATCTAACGATTCTTCTATTTCTAAATCTAAAATTTTTTCTCGTGTCTTTTTATGCTCTTCTAATTTACCTTCTTTCCGATAAAGGTCTGCTGCTTTTTGAAAATCATCAACAACTCCCTGCTTATCTCCTAAGTTATAACGAGCATGACCTCGATGGTAATATGCGTCAGCATCGTTGGGATTTCTCTTTATAATCTGGGTGTAATCCTCAATTGCTCCCTGATAATCTTCTAAGTGACAACGAGCCTGACCACGATTATAATATGCATCAATGTCATGAGCATTAATCTTAAGAACCTGTGTGTAATCTTCAATTGCTCCTTGATAATCTCCTAAATCAAAACGAGAATTACCACGATTTTTGTAACTGTTAATATCATTAGGTTTTAGTTCAATGGACTGGCTAAAAAGCTCAATAGCTTTCTTTGAATTTGCCAAATTTGAACTATTTGGATTAATCTTGATGGCTTGATTATAATCTTCAATTGCTGCCTGATAATCACCTAGTTCATAGCGAATATCAGCACGATTTCTGTAAGCTACTGCATCATTAGGATTCATTCTAATTGCTTGAGTATAATCCGCAATTGCTCCTTCGTAATCTCCTAGGTGATATCGAGCTAAGGCAATTTTCGTGTAAACTTTGCCGTAATAAGGATTAATTTGTATTGCTTGAGCGTAATCGGCAATTGCTCCCTCGTAATCTCTTAGATGATAACGAGCCAAACCACGTTTGTAATAAGTCTCAGCATCTTTAGAGTTCAGTTTTAAAGCTTGATTATAGTTATTAATTGCAGCGTTGTACTGTTCTTTCTCAAAGCATTCATCACCGAGTTTGACAGAAAGCAGATTTAAATCTTCATTATGGAAACGGGGATAATCATTTTGTTCAGGAGAAAAGCTGGTTTTGAGAGACTGTTGCTTGTGTAGCTGATAACTGGGTTGCTGTTGTTCAGGAGAAAAGTTTGTTTTAGTAAAGTGTTGCTTGTGTTGCTGATAGCTGGCTTCCTGCTTAGGGTTAGATTTTTCCAATTGAGATTTTTGGTTATGAGAGTTGACTGGTGTTAAGGATTCTAACTGTTGTAAATAGCACCGTAAACCACTTCCATACAGTAATTGTTCTATCCCAAATGAAATCTTTCCGGTCTTCAGCTTAATCATTTGAGTAGGAAGAAAACCAGCGAAGAAAAGGTGATATTCAGGTTGTGCCTCATTGACTTCCTCTTGAATGAATATGCAGACAACAACGGCATTTTTTTGGACTTCTTCTGAATTAATTGACCATCTGACTTTATTAAGACTGCCATGACGAGATTTAACTGCAATACCAACTGAGGGGTCAAAAGTCAGCGTAAAATCAACTTTGCCATCGCCAATGCCGAATCGTTTTTCATAATCTACTTCAGTCACGAAAGCAGCCAAACGTTCTTTGACAACTTCTTCACCTAATTTTCCTTTCAAATTACTGATAAAAACATCACGGACTGGTGAAGTGCGTTTATATTTCTCAGCCATCTGCCAGCAAAATTCTCGTAGTGCTTTTAACCTCTCGCCTGAGATGACTGTTAACTCGCTATATTGCCCTTCTGTTTCACAATGCAGCAGACAACCAGATGTTAACCTCTTGATGAAATCAGATTGTAGCGATCGCAGTAAGGTAATCCAGTCCATTTATAATTCTGCGAATCTTTTTGTTTATTGTATTAAAATAACAAATTAGCGAAAAGTTGTCTAAGTTGTATTTAATGCAACATAAACCCATAGAACCCCATTCCCAACCCCCTCCCCGCAAGCGAAGAGGGGGCTAATAATGTGGAGAGTAGTGTTGTCTGGTAAGTATTAATATCAAATGCTCCCGTGGAAACGTCAAGTAATGTCTAGCTTTGTCTAGATTTTCTGTAGCAGTAGGATATTACCTCACATCGTAACCAAACAAATTCGGATCCACTTCCCCTAACTGCAAATCACCTAAACCATACTCCGCCCAACGCCTCTCAACCATCGCTGCGACTTCTGGATCTGATTCCAAAGGTGCACCCCATTCATGTTCAGTTTCTGGGGGAATCTTTGTGGTTGCATCAATTCCCATTCTTCCGCCCAAACCAATTTTCTCGCTGGCAAAATCTAAACTGTCAAACGGTGTGTTTGGCAAAATAAACACATCTCGGGTGGGGTCAACTTTAGAACTTATCGCCCACACAACTTGACGCGGATCTCTGATATTAATATCTTTGTCTACCACAATCACAAACTTGGTGTAGGTGAACTGTGGCAAAGCACTCCAAAAAGCAAGAGCTGCCCGTCGCGCTTGTCCTGGATATGATTTATCTATAGATATAATTGCCGCTTTGTAACTCAAAGCTTCCATTGGTAAGAAGAAATCGACAATTTCTGAAACTTGTTGTCGCAAAATGGGGGTGTAGATGCGGTTGAGTGCGATCGCCATCATCGCTTCTTCTTTCGGTGGACGCCCGCTAAATGTGGTTAAATAAATTGGGTCTTTGCGGTGCGTCATGCAATGGAAGCGAATCAGGGGCGAATCTTCCACGCCGCCATAATAACCCATGTGGTCGCCAAAGGGACCATCTGGCAAAATCTCCCCTGGTGTAATTGTCCCTTCTAGAACAAATTCTGAATCTGCTGGGACTTCCAAATCTACTGTTTTACATTTTGCCAACTGTACGCCTGAACCGCCGTAAAGTCCAGCAAACAACCATTCTGATAAGTCTACAGGTATCGGTGTGGCAGCTGCCATGATAATGAGGGGATCTACACCGAGGGCGATCGCCACTTCTAATTTCTTCCCACGTTCTGCTGCTTTGCGTAAATGCCTCGCCCCACCCCGCACCGACAACCAATGAACAGTCATCGTATTTTTTGATTGTAGTTGCAGGCGATACACACCCACATTCGGTGTCCCTGTTTCACAGTCCCTGGTAATCACAAGTCCCAGAGTAATAATTTTGCCCGCATCACCAGGATAAGGGCGTATCAAAGGTAACTTGTTAAAATCTAACTCGTCACCTTGAATGACCACCTGCTGACAAGCAGGGAAAAAATCCCGTCCTGGTTTCGCCTTTAAGACATCGAACAGCACCTTGCCAAACTCTACCGCCTGAGAAATCTTCTTGGGTGGTTTCGGTTGTTGCAGCATTGCCAACTTTTTCCCTAATTCCTCCAACTCCTGTGGATGCTGCATATTCATCGCCCAGCATATCCGTTCCACTGTCCCCAACAAGTTTACCGCCACTGGGAAGGAAGCGCCTTTGACGTTTTCAAATAGAAGTCCTGGACCACCTTTTTGCAGCATCCGGTTAGAAATTTCAGCAATTTCTAAATCTGGGTCAACTATGGCTGAAATTCGCCGTAATTGTCCTCTTTCTTCCAGAATTTTGATAAATCCCCGTAAATCTCTTGCCATCGTTCCAAAAAATTAATATTTAAGAAGTGTGAGGCGCTCTTCTAATATTATGAGTTATGTGTCAAAAGGAAAATTGTGCAAGTAGTCATCCCCACCGATATTTTCCCATCGCCCCTTGAATGGGGTTAGAGTTTCCATTGATTCAGTTTTGGACTCTGGACGCCCCGCATGACTTCACGACCTCATCTCCTTTCAAGGACAATAACTTGCCTTAACTACCTATTAACAAAAATAATGAATTCGGATATTCTAACCAAGATATGCATTAATTTTTACCAAGAAACGTTTACCTGATGAAAATATGACTCAAGCATACGACATCTTCCTAGCAGGCGGTCTTGTTATGTGGGCTTTGTTGGGTTTATTTACAGTAACTTCAGTATGCATATTGGAACGTAGTTGGTTTTGGTTGAGGCTAATCGTTCAAGAAAAAAAAGTCGTGCGTGAGGTTTTGACAACAGCAAAAGTAGATTTAGAAAAAGCAGAAGAAATTGCAGAAAATGCTCAAGTTTTAGCCATTGGTCGCTTTTTAGTGGAACCACTAAGACTAAAAAAGCCCTCTCCTGAGACATTTCATTTGGCAATAAAAGCCGCTTGTGATAGAGAATTCGTGGAAATGCGCAAGGGCGGTATGCTCCTGAAAAGTGTGGTAGCGATCGCCCCTTTGCTAGGTATATTAGGTACAGCTGAGGGTTTAGTCACCACTTTCACTAACCTTAAAACTAATTCTTTCAATATTACTGATTTATCTACAGTGACGCTTGGTCTTACTCAAGCACTATTTAGCTCTACAACCGCAATAGCTGTAGCAGTTTTTGCTTTTATCTTTTTCCGACTTTTTCTATGTTTGCAAGCGCGGCAAATGGGCTTTTTTTCTCAAGTTGGCAACGATCTAGAGCTTATTTACTTGCAATACTGGTATGAACCTTCTACTCAAACAAACACTCAAACTAATAATTAATTGATATTAGTTATTAGTTTGAATTTTTTTTGATCACAAGGTCAAAATATTTTCTAAATCATATTTAAAAAATATATATTTCAAGAGATATTTTATATCTAAAAAAATATATTTTAATATTGATGAAGATAGTCATCATATTTGATTTGTAAAAATCAGCATGTTAAGATTCTCGACTTAGCCAAAGTTGTCGGGAATCTTATCTTGTTGTTCACGAATAATTTAGAACTACTATAGAATTCCTATTTAATTTTTGCTCAGCTAGGTACAGTTTATGTTCAAAAATAAAATAAGAATTCTATAGATTAATCATCTGTGTCTCTAATCCCTTTTAAACAGATGTTAAGAAACATTTAATTTTTTGTTAAAATAAACTTAACCTCCGATTAACTCTGAACATAGTAGGTTATTTGCGGAAGAGTTAATCAACAAAAATTTTCTTATTAAGAACGAGGCAAGATGACATTTTCAACTACCGTTTTGAATCGTGTAGTGAGTGCTTCAGCTATCATGGCTGCTGTTACTTTGGGACCGATTTTTACAGCGATCGCCCAAGCAGAAACCATCAATGGCGCGGGAGCAACTTTTCCAGCTCCGCTCTACGAACGTTACGCTCGTGAAGTCAAAAAGAAGTATCCAGACTTAGGAGTTAACTATCAAGCCGTTGGTAGCGGCGCTGGTGTGAATCAAGTTATTGCCGGTACTGTTGACTTTGGTGCTAGCGATTCTGCGATGACCGATGCGGAAATAGCTAAAGTGAAGAATGGTGTCATCCTCGTACCGACTGCAGGCGGTGCTGTTGCAATTGCTCACAATCTTCCAATAGATAATCTCAAATTGTCCCGCAAAACATTGCCAGCAATTTTTTCTGGTCAAATTACTAAATGGGACGACCCTCAAATCAAAGCTGATAATCCCGGTGTCAATCTACCAAGTCAGCCGATTAAAGTTGTTGTTCGCGCTGATAGTAGTGGTACCTCTTTCATTTTTACGAACCATTTGAATTCCATAAGTCCTTATTTTAAGGGACGAATTGGTGTCAGCAAATCTCCAAATTGGACTATTCCAAATGTCACTAAGGCAAAAGGCAATCCAGGAGTAGCCTCTTCAGTAACTCGCACTCCAGGTGCTATTGGTTATGTTGAGTATGAATATGCATTGAAAAATAAGCTCAAAGTAGCACAGGTACAGAACAAGCAAGGACAGTTTGTAGCTCCTTCTTTACAGACTGCGAACGAAGCTTTATCAACTGTAAATTTTCCAGACAATTTCCGGGTTTTTGTTGATGATCCAGCACAAGGTTATCCTATCGTTGGTCTAACTTGGCTGTTAGTTTATAAGAGTTATCCCAATGCTGCGAAAGGAACTGCTGTGAAGAACTTTTTGAATTGGGTGCTAACAGATGGTCAACAAATTAATGATGACCTGAACTACTCTCGCATTCCAGCTCCTGTGGCTCAAAAGGTCATACAAACGGTCAACAGCATCAAATAATCTGTCATCTCACACTTTTTGCTCTACCAGGGTGGGCTATTTGCCCACCATTAGGTCATGAAAATAATTTAGTTTCCCGATTAGTAATGGCAAATTCTTTTGAACCAGCTAATAGCAATCAACCTAGTTTGATTGATGAAAGTATAGACATAACAGCCAGCAGTGGAAAAAATTTTTGGATAGACCAAGGATTTACATGGCTAGTTTATGTGTTTGCTGCTCTAACGGTGATAGTCCTATTTTGGATGAGTTTGATAATTTTCCAAAAAGCTCTACCAGCTATTGAAAAGTTTGGACTGGGGTTCTTGTGGAATCAACAATGGGATACAGGTAATTTAGTTTTTGGTGCCTTGCCATATATTTACGGCACTTTGGTCAGTAGCGCGATCGCCATGTTGTTTGCCGTACCAGTAGGGATAGCGGTAGCTTTAGTCACGAGTGAAAATTTTATTCCTCCTTCAGCACGCACCACCATAGCTTTTATCGTTGAGCTGATCGCTGCTATTCCTAGCGTCATTATCGGTTTGTGGGGTGTTTTTGTTTTTATTCCAGCTCTTGTACCTTTACAAACTTGGCTATCCAGCTTCTTTGGGTGGATACCACTATTTCATACACCAGGTCCTGCTGGGTTTAATATATTGACTGCTGGCATAATTCTTGCGATTATGATTTTGCCTACGATGGCAGCAATTAGTCGTGAAGTCTTGTTAGTTGTTCCCAAAGAGTTACGAAGCGGCTCAATGGCTCTTGGTTCTACCCGTTGGGAAACCATTTTTCGAGTCATACTACCTGCTGGATTTTCTGGAATTGTAGGTGCAGCAATGCTTGCTCTTGGGCGAGCTTTGGGAGAAACAATGGCTGTCACTATGGTGATTGGTAACTCGGCTCAGATTAGTCCGTCACTACTCGATCCAGCTTACTCAATTCCTTCTGTGTTAGCCAATGAATTTGCTGAAGCTCAAGATCCATTGCACATTGGTGCTTTAACATATTTGGGCTTGATTCTGTTTGCTGTGACTTTAGTTGTAAATATTCTTGCTTTGGTGATTGTACAGTTTGTTGGTGGCAAGGGGAAATAGAAAGCTAATTTTTAAGACACTAGGGACATATATTAATAGTGGAAAACACTGATAAAATGTCCTATGTAGTCTATTTCCAAAGGTAGACGCCAAAGTTACCAAATCATTTGAAGATGTAAATGCGTAAGGGATATGACCAGTCATCAAGAGTTTAATACAGATAAATCTGTGGCAGCAGAAATATGTAGTCCTTTATCACCTGTAAGGATGATATTTGACTATGGAATGACTGTAGTAGCATTTTTTCTCTCAGCTTTAGCCCTGATTCCTTTGCTGTCATTATTGTGGGAAATTATCGGGCGGGGTATAACAAGCATCAAACCATCTATGTTTGTGACATCAGTTATAAACGATGGATTTGCGAATGCGATTGTTGGTACTCTGGAAATGGTAATCATTGCTGCACTGTTTAGTATTCCCACTGGAGTCATGACAGGCATATTTCTCTCAGAAATTGGTAAAGGAAATCGCATTGGTCGTGCTGTTCGCTTTGTTGCATCTATCCTTACTGGAGTCCCTTCAATAGTTGTCGGTGTTTTTGCTTATGCTGTTATTGTATTGATAACTAAGCAATTTAGTGCGATCGCAGGTGGTTTTGCATTAGCTGTTCTCATGCTCCCCGTTATCGTATTGACAACAGAAGAAGCTCTAAAACTTATTCCCACTTCCGTACGTCTTGGATCAGCCGCTTTAGGAGGGACTCGCTTTCAGACGACTTTTCGGGTTGTTGTCGCCGCAGCAATTCCTGCAATTACTACAGGCGTTTTGTTAGCCGTAGCCCGTGCTGCTGGTGAAACCGCACCCTTAATTTTTACTGCTTTGTTCAGTTTAGATTGGTCAAGCGATTTATTCGGTCCAACAGCTTCGTTATCGGTGTTAATTTTCAACTTATACAACGATCCCTCGCCAGAAAAAACAGCATTAGTCTGGACTGCTTCTCTTGTTTTAGTCGGGATAATTATGTTAATCAGTATTCTCTCTCGTGTTTTCACAAGGAAGAGAAACGTTTAATCACAACTGAAGTTATGTTGTGAATTATTGTTGTAGTACATAACACAATATGAGCAAGTTAAACCCAGCCATCAAAGTCAAGAACCTCAGCTTCTACTACGGCACTTCCAAAGCACTGGAAGGCGTAACAATGGATGTCTACGAGAACCAAGTCACCGCAATTATTGGTCCTAGTGGTTGTGGTAAATCTACATTCATTAAATGCCTAAATCGCATTAGTGAACTAGAAGGACCAGTAAAAGTAGATGGCAGCGTAGAATTTTATGGTCAAAATATCTACAGTTCTCGTGTTAACTTAAATCGGCTACGCCGCCAAATAGGTATGGTGTTCCAAAAGCCAAACCTTTTTCCCATAAGCATTTACGATAATATCGTTTACGGTATAAGAATTGCTGGATGGCGTCCCAGAGCAGAATTAGATGAAATTGTCGAATATGCTTTGCGAGGTGCTGCTATTTGGGATGAAGTCAAAAATAAACTGAATAAATCAGCTTTAGGGCTTTCTGGTGGTCAACAACAGCGTTTATGTATTGCCCGTGCTTTAGCTGTTAAACCAAAAATTCTTTTAATGGATGAGCCTTGTTCGGCTCTTGACCCCATTGCAACAATGAAAATTGAAGAACTCATCCACAGTTTACGCGAGGAACTGACAATTGCAATTGTGACCCATAATATGCAGCAAGCCGCTCGCGTTTCTGATTTTACCGCTTTCTTCAGCACTGATGAAAGTCGAATTGGTCAAATGGTTGAATTTGGACAAACAAATCAAATCTTCAGCAACGCCCTCGATTCTCGCACCCGCGATTACACTTCTGGACGTTTCGGATAAAGAGTTTAACCAAATTCAACAAATTGATTAGTTTGTGTCAAATAAGCTAGAATAAGCGTTTATTTACGCTCATCTACTTATATCTTCAAGAAATTTAACAAGCTTATCACTTTAATATTATTTTTGTTCCCAGATGATAAGCTAGCTCCTCACTTTTAAATACCTGTGATATTGAGATTCCCACAACTTTAAGTCACGTTTCAACGTGAAACTGTGAAATTATTGCTACCTCTGTAAAGTTTTTATTTGAGTGACACTTCTACACTTTCTTGCCGGGTAGGTGTAGACTTCTCAGTCATTCAGACGAATGAGTATAACTTCTATATTTCGGTAAAAAGAATATTTTTAATCAAAGCATTTCTTATTCTTAACCTATATGTGAGAACTTCGATGGAGATGTACAGAATGTAAATTTTTTGCTTTGTGTACATCTTGCTCTTGACAGATGTCTGTCGCTTGTATCCCATAAGCATTTATGGAAAAAAGAGAGGAAATCTGGATTTTTGTGCTGTAAATATAGCGGTTCTCATTTGAATCACATACACCATCACGAAGAATGTGAAAGTGCATGCAGTTTCACTAAACATATGTATTGCATGCAACACCGTAAGCGCTATAAATACCCAATTCCAGGTACATAGTATATCTACCGCTTAAGAAATGTAAGTTGCGACAAACTAGGGAAAAACTATGGCAAACGTAACACTCAAAGGATTTGCTTCACTACCAGCAGATACATTTGCTGAGGGTCGTTCCTCTGGAAACTTTATTACAGGCAATACTAATGGCAGAACAGTACCCTTTCTAACACAACCTGTTCAAGGCTTTAGTGCTGTGCAGTTTGCTGACGCAAACACTTTCTGGTTCCTCCCGGACAATGGTTTTGGGGCAAAGAACAATAGTGCTGATTTTCAGTTGCGAATCTACCGCCTTAACCCCAGTTTTCAAGGTACAGAAGGGGGTAATGGTCGTGTTGAGGTTCTCAACTTTATTCAACTATCTGACCCAAATAACCAAGTTCCATTCAAAATCGTTAACGAAGGTACCACAGACCGTCTGCTGACAGGTGCAGATTTTGACACAGAATCTTTCGTCTTAGGTTCTGATAAAAGTATCTGGATTGGGGATGAATTTGGACCATACCTACTACACGTTGATAAGACAGGTCAATTATTAGAAGCTCCCATTTCTACCCCCAATTACTACAAACTTAACACCCTAAATGGTCAACCTCCCATTGTGATTGGTCACCGAGGAGTCGCTGGTGAGCGTCCAGAGCATACTTTAGAGTCATATAAAGTAGCGATTGAGCGAGGGGCTGACTTTATTGAGCCAGACCTAGTTTCGACCAAGGATGGAGTGTTAATTGCTCGTCATGAAGTAAATATTACAGAAACTACTGACGTGGGAACTCACCCAGAGTTTGCCGATCGCTACACTACTAAGACCATTGACGGTGTGACCGAAAAAGGGTGGTTTGCCGATGACTTCACCCTTGAAGAAATCAAGACTTTGCGAGCAAAGGAACGTCTTTCCTTCCGGGATCAATCCTATAACGGTCTATTTGAAATTCCCACCTTTCAAGAAATCATTGATTTGGTCAAGCAGGTAGAAGCCGAAACAGGTCAAAAAATCGGTATCTACCCAGAAACCAAGCACCCCACTTATCACGATTCTGTCGGCTTGTCCTTAGAAGAACCACTGGTTGAAACTCTGAAAAAAAATGATTTCACTGACCCAACTCGGGTATTTATTCAGTCTTTTGAGGTCAGCAACCTCAAAGAACTCAACCAGAAGATAGATGTACCGCTGATCCAATTATTGGATGCAGAAGATGTTAGCTTGGACGGTACACTGATTGAGAAGCAACCCTACGATTTTGTCGTCAGTGGTGATCCTCGCACTTATGGTGACTTACGCACTGCCGAGGGTTTGAAAGAAATTGCCACATACGCGGATGGGATTGGCCCTTGGAAGCGGATGATTGTCTCGGTTAAGGGTGTTGATGCTGATGGTGATGGCAAAGCAGATGATGTCAATGGAGATGGTGCAGTCAACGACGCAGACAAAACCACATTGCCTCCAACAACGCTAGTAAAAGATGCTCATGCTGCAGGTTTGCTGGTGCATCCATACACCTTCCGTAATGAAAGTCAATATCTGGCAGCAGATTATAACAAAAACCCAGAACTGGAGTTCCAGCAGTTTATCAAGTTAGGGGTCGATGGCTACTTCACTGATTTCGCTGGTACCGGAGACAAAGTCCGCGACCAAATTACTGGTGAGTTTGTGCGATCGCCCGATAACCCCGATGTTCTAGCAGGTCTTGCCTACTCTAACCTTGCCAGTTCCAAGGGCTTTGAAGGCTTAGCAATTAATCCAGATAAAACTAAACTGTATCCTCTGCTAGAAGGATCAGTTCTCGGTGATCCCAATGATGCCTTACGAATTTATAAATTTGATGTTGCAAGCAAACAGTATGAAGGTCTAGTTGGGTACTATCGTCTTGAAAACTCCAGTTATGCGATTGGTGACTTCACTGTTGTCAACGATAATGAATACTTAGTGATTGAGCGTGATAACGGACAAGCAGACACCGCTAAATTCAAGAAAATTTTCAAGGTAGACTTTTCAGAAAAAGATGCCAATGGATACGTCGCAAAAGAAGAAGTCGCGGATCTACTCAACATTCAAGATCCAAATGACTTAAATCAAGATGGCAGCACAAAATTCACCTTCCCCTTCCAAACCATCGAAAATGTGCTGGTGATTGATAAAAACACTATCTTAGTTGCCAATGACAACAACTATCCTTTTTCTGTGGGACGACCACCTGCGATCGACAATGACGAAATCATCCTCCTAGGGTTAGAAAAACCTCTTAGCCTTGACCCACGTGTCGGTCTTGCCGGACTTGACAACAACACGTCAATTAGCCAAGGTCATGACTTGCTAGGAACTCAGAATTGGGCACAGCTGACTAATGTGAATATTATTTAGTCAAAATCTGTAACATAAGCTTCACGACTTCCACTTTCGTTTGCCCTCACCTTAACTGTGGGGGCAATTTTTTATAAACTGTTTTTCTACCACGAAGTAAAACTAAAGCAGATAATAAAGTTACTGTCAATAGTTAGATACTTAAACTGGAAAGACTATTATTAAGATATCTTGATAAAATCTGAAGAGT
>NZ_QMEB01000074.1 GCF_012912135.1 Brasilonema bromeliae SPC951
GCTGTAGGTCGAGATTTAAGTAATGCCAATCTGAGCGCTGCCAACCTGAGCGGTACCAACCTGAGCGGTGCCAACCTGAGCGGTGCCAACCTGATCGCTGCCAACCTGATCGTTGCCAACCTGAGCGGTGCCAACCTGAGCGGTGCCAACCTGAGCTATGCCAACCTGATCGTTGCCAACCTGAGCGGTGCCAACCTGAGCGGTGCCTACCTGAGCGGTGCCAACCTGAGCGGTACCAACCTGAGCGGTGCCAACCTGATCGGTGTTATTGTTGTGAATGCCTTTTTTGGAGGAACTAAAGGTTTTACAGAAGACAACAAGCGTGATCTAAAGCAGCGATTGGCAATTTTTGGCGATGAGCAGCGAGAGAATGTCTTTAGCGATCGCCCTCGGGTTCCAAGCCCAAAATAACTTAAAAATCTGTTAATACCAGTTCTGGAGAAAACTTGCACTTAATACTTACTCTTTAATTCTTGGTGTTCTTGGCACGGCAGGTGCTACAACGGGGGGAACCCCCGCAACGCACTGCCTTGTCTTGGCGGTTCGTTTAATAAATATTAAGTGCTTCATGGAGAATTAATATTAGGCGATTACTTCGCTTCACTTCGTTCCGCTCGTAATGACATTTTACGTTTACTCCCTTGCCAGTCTAAGATGACCTATAATTATTTACTCCTCTCTCTGTGTACTCTGCGCCTCTGCGGTTCAAAAATAGGTATTCTTCTGGTGGTTCGGGAGTAATTGGGTTGAGCTAATTATCTACATCCCCAAGCGCGATACGCTTAACGTATCGCACTCACCCCACTACGCCAAAACCATTAAGGTTGTACCTCAACATCCCAAGGTCGAACCACTCTTGTCATTCCCTCAACATTCACTTGGACAAGCCAGGAGGTTCCTCCGCGCCGCACATCAGTTACAATTCCCTCTTTACTTTCACCAAAGAGTTTTTCGTTAATGACTTTAATTCTTGCTCCTATCTGAATTTCGTATGGCGGTACGTAAGCTTTGGAAACTGGATCAACATTTTTATTAGGGATAGCGAATTTGCCCTCTTTGAGACGCTCTAGAGCATCGGATATTTTTTCTAAAGCTAGCGTCTGGCGAAGTTGAAGTTGAAGCAATAAACTTATTTGATCTGATGTCATAATTTTATATTGTAAGGTTGCTAAGAATTATTAGATTTCCCCTCAGTGCTTCAGTTGCTAGGAACAATTGTATTAATACTCAGTTGCATTCATACGTATTACCCTTCGGGTATGACCTTCGGTCACGCTGCGCTAACGCCAGATGCCTACGGAGGGAGACCCTCTCCGAAGTTGCCACAACGCGGGGAACCCGCGCAAGGCACTTCTCTCTGCAGCACTGGTCTCACCTCACTCCCGCCCTTACGGGCACCCCTCTCCGCGAGTTCGGAGAGGGGAAGGGGTGAGGTTGTGTATCACTTAATTCTGACAAATCCAGCTTTTTCAATCAGTTCTTGACCCTGAGGTGTGAGCAACCAATTTGCATAAGCATCCCCTGCTTGCTGCTCTGTTTGATTATTTTGTTTTAAAATCACAAACAAATTGCGGGTAATTGGGTAGTCCCCAGTACGAAATGCCTGAGCATTCAACTGATTCTTCTTGCCTGGACATTCAGACAGAGGTATAAAAGGTTCTTGGTAGGGAGGTACAAATTGCCCCGAAATACGCCCCACTGGTAGGGACTTAATCGTGCATTGGGGCACAACCTCTGGCGCAGAAGCATAGTAAATTCCACCAGGACTCGAAGCCAGTTTTCTCAGAGCTTCAGTAGTCGTATTAACATAACTCACGTTATTGCCAAAGTTCTCTTTGTTAAGAATATTTTCGATAAAAAACTCTACTGTACCGCCAGCTTCTTTGCTGCGAGTGTATGGTATAATTGGAAGATCTGAACCGCCCACTTCTTGCCAGTTGGTTATCTTGCCAGTGTAAATGTCTTTGATCTGGGAGACAGTTAAACCAGGAATGTTAAGGTTTGGATTGACGGCGATCGCAATACCATCAATTGCCACTGGAATTTCTTTAAGACTAAATCCTTTCTGTACTGCCTTTTGGTTTTCTTCACCCTGAATTGAGCGAGAAGATTGAGAAAAAGCGAGTTGATTATCTATCAACATCCGAATGCCAGTGCCAGAACCTGGTTTTTCAACAGCGGGTTGAACGTAGCGTAAAGTAAACTGAGGGCAGATGCTTTGAAGCACTGGGTCTACGTCTTTACGGATGGGTGCCCATGTTGTACTACCACCGTAGTTGAATGTCCCGGCAGGTAGATTTGGTACACTACAACTTGTTGTCGTAGGGTTTGGAATAGGAGAGTTATTAACTGGATTATTATTTACCGAAGGATTGATAACAAGAGTAGAATTAACTTCGTTTCTACGACTGATTTGAGCCCACCGTTCTATAAGAAACCATAAGCCAGCAAATGTTAAGCCAAGCGTTATAACAATGGCTAGGAAAAGGCTAAGCGTTTCGTTTTTCTGAGACATAAATGGGTGTTAGCACCAGATGGTGTTTATAGCAGCAGAGATAATAATTTGTAAATAAGACGAAATAGTGCTGTTACTGCGATCGCCATTAAAGCCGCCGCAACAGACAAAATAACAATCTCCCCAACGGTAAGATTACCTCGTAATAAGAATAAAACAATCCCTAAGGTGATTGCAGGAAAAATTAATAAATCAGATCCTCCAATCCATCGCTTCCATTGAGCAAAAATTAACCCTGATAAAATCACACAAGCAGCAACCAAAGTCACGATTGGCGATGGCAAGATTGTTGAAAGACCAATTGTTATCAATGCTCCTTCAAACCCACTAAACCCTGCTCTAACTAATAATTTAACTAAAGAAAATTGTTGTTTGACAGGCGGAGTCTGAGAAAGCGATTGCTTTTGTACTTGGGGTTGAGTCTGTGTTTGCTGTGATTGTGGTTGTGGGGTGACAGAAGGCTGAGGGGGATTGATGTATGTAGAAGGTATATGCTTTTGAGGTGCATTGAGGGCATTGAGGACTTCTTGCGCTGACTGATAACGCTGACTGGCGGCGCTTATGAGCATCTTGTCTAGAATATCAGCAAGGTGTGGGCTGACACTCACATGACCCCGCCACTTCCATTGGTTACTATACGCATCGAACAGTTGAGTTATCTCTGTTTCGCCCGTTAATAACATGAGGGTTGTGACAGCTAACGCATACAAATCTGTAGATGGAAAGACTTGACCTCCGGACATTTGTTCGGGTGGAGCAAATCCCAGAGAATAAATTCCTGTGGAAACACCTGAGACACTAGTAGCAGCGTTTGTAACCTGTTTAACTGCGCCAAAATCTAACAAGAAAAGTTTGCCATTACGATGGCGCATGATGTTAGAAGGTTTGATGTCTCTGTGGATAATACCTTTTTCATGAACAAACTTGAGTACTTTGAGAATTTCTTGCAGAATTTCTAAAACTTCTTGTTCTGAATACTTGCCTTTTTGGGCTAATTCTTCCTCTAAGTTTTGTCCGTCAATATATTCTTGTACTAAATAAAAGAACTGGTCTTCCTCTCCTGCTCGCAAGCTGGGAATTATTACTGGAAAGAAAGCGTATAAGTCTGGAATTTGCTCATGTTGGCGTCCTATTTGCTCTAAGACGACTGCCTCTCGTTCAAACAGATCTTGTGCTAGTTGTAGTTGAGTTGGACTTAAATCTCCTGCGGGTTGAAATTGCTTCACCACACATTGGCGCATTCCTGGGGTACGGCGATCGCGTGCCAAAAACGCTGCTCCAAATCCGCCCCGTCCTAAAAGCTTTGTCGGCAAATAGCGTCCGTCTAACATGAGCGGCATTCCACAAGCAGTACAGTATTTCTGCTGCACTGTTCTCATGGTTCCATGATCATCTAAATCTGAAAAATAGTTTTGTGGGCGGGGGCAGCGTGGACGAGTACAATAAATTTCCATAAATCTTGAGTCAACAGTCAAGAATCAACAGTCAACAGTCAATAGTCAACAGTCAATAGTCAATAGGCCTTAACTAATGAACGCCACTTGGTATCTCCTGCAGCCTAGTGGCACGGCTACGGCGTAAGCATTGCTCTTGTGCAGGAGACACGCGAACAATGGGGGGCTCGGGGTTCCCCCCTGGGGAGCTCGATCCCTTGGGGATGAGGGGCAGAGGAGGAAAGCCGTTGGAAACAAGGACTGCATACGCTGCTCACCCTTTGGGTATGCGCAGAGCGCACGCGTCTACAAGTCGGGAAACCCGGTGGAACGCACCTGCCTCACCGCAACACTTACGGTGTGCAACGCAGTGGCTTCTAATGACTAATGACTAATGACTAATGACTAATGACTACATCTTAATCATCGTCGTCAGAATTATGCGCTCCTAAATCCACTGTACTAACCATTATGGGTTTGCGTGACGTTTTTAACATTTCTAGATTCCATCCAGGTGCAGCAAACTGGGGTAGAATTTCCCGACTAAACGCTTCTGCTGCTTTAGATCTGTAACGATTGGGATTAAAAACCAGCCTTAGTGTCCGTTTGACTATCACACCTTCAATGGAAGCACAGTGTAGCACCCCCATTTGTAACTCTTTAGCTATTGCCGAGGTCGAAACAAAGGCAGCCCCCAAACCGGATTGCACGGCATTTTTTATAGCTTCTATGGAGTTTAGTTCCATTTCGATTTTAAAACGCCGCGTATCAATGTCACAGCGTGATAGTACTTGGTCAATGACCTTACGGATAGTAGATTGAGAATCGAGAGCGATGAACTGTAATTTATATAGGTCTTCTCTTTGAATCGTTTCAAGTTTGGCAAAGGGATGAAATGCTGGTATAATAAGTGACAACTCATCTTCGGCGTATGGAAGAATTTCCAAAGATTCCGCGAGTTCACCAGGAATTTCACCACCGATGATTGCCAAATCCACTTGTCCGTTAGCTACACTCCAAGTGGTTCTGCGGGTGGAGTGGACGTGCAATTGCACTGCTACATCTGGATATTTTTGTCGGAACATCCCAATCATCCGGGGTAAAAGATAGGTGCCGGTGGTTTGAGAAGCACCAATAATCAAAGTACCGCCTTGGAGATTTTGTAAATCCTCAATAGCGCGGCAGGTTTCCTGACACAGGCTGAGGATTTTCTCACCGTAATTCAGAAGTAAATGTCCAGCTTCGGTTAGTTGTGCGCGACGTCCTCCACGGTCAAATAATGGAACATCCAGCTGCCGTTCTAGGTTTTGCACTTGCAAGCTAACGGCAGGCTGGGATACATAGAGGCTATCAGCGGCACGCTTGAAGCTGCCTTCTGCGGCGATCGCTTTGAGAATACGTAACTGATCTAAAGTGAAAGGAAGGTCAGACATAAGGCTAAACCCACAAACTTTGAGCATGAGCGGCAGTCTTCTACAAACCAGCGTAAAAAGCCTTGACAGCAGGGCGTGATTTTTTGCATCTTAAATTTAGAGACTTTACTCGAAAAAGACAGTAGCATACCATCTTGACTAAAGTTCTCTTTTCTACTTTCCTGCCCTAATAAGTAGATTTTCAAGGGAATTGTGTGTAAACTCCACTCTGGGTTTCAAAAGCTTGAACGCTTTTTTTGTTTTCGTTACAAAATCCAATGCACCCCTCTACGGTTCTCCCAGCAAGGAGAGAGTACGATTTTGTTGCCCCGGAATAGAGAGACTTTCAGGGGGTAGGCTGTTACCAGAATTTCCGTTTGACTTGCGTCCTGCCGGAGTAACAACGTTCTCATTGCGACATTTTGCCCTCCAACTAAATCTGCACATAGCTTAAATCCACGACTTCCACCACACTGAATCGTTAATCCAAGGTTCGGGACAATTGTGTTTGTTTGTATGCCCGCGACAAGGATAAGATTGACTGCTACAGTTAGCATCCACTCTTATAGCTGAAGAATTATTCATGACTTTATAGTGGATGAAACCATCTAATTCAGCATACGACCATTTGGACTGGGAGACTTTTGCTTTTCCCCCCGGATGGTCATAAAAAACAGGGGATAGATGACAGGATTGTGTCCTGTTATCTGTCCTCTGCACCCTGTCATTATATATTTGTTTACTGACTAAACTGGGGAAGATACGCAAACTCCGAGTCGATTTTTCCAGTTTGATGAAGTTCTTGCCAATGACAACTTGTTTCGTAATATGGTTATTAATATCAGCAGTAAATTGTTTACCTGTTCTAGAAAGTGCCATTAATCTACATTTAATTGAGGGAGTCCCTTTGTGCTTTGCTGTTGTCAGAGGGTGGTCATTGCGACTGACTGCTTTGTGCAGTACTTCTTTTTCTGATTTGATCACAGCTAAATACTTTTGTAACCTAATATCTGAGGACACTTTACCATTCTCAAATGCCATCCATGCTGTGTCGTTCAGACAACTTTGTTCAGTCAGAGACACTCCCTGTAACAAATTTTCTTTTTCTGAAGTTCTAATTAACTTCAGGTTGCCAATGATAGCTAGCTTCAGTTCAGACGGTAGTTTTTTCATCAGGTTATTCTATTTTATGGTGCGGATGTTGGTCCTCAAGTTGTGTTCATCTAACGCACATACTGTATGGTGACAGGATATCCTGCCTATGATTTTTTTACATAGTTTGTGGTATTCGTTGTACTAAATTAGGCTTTCTTTAAGTTACTTCATTTGTGTCTATGATGCAGCCGACTTGGTTGACCCTTAGTCATTTTGTCATGCTAGGACTACTATTTGGTTTTGCAATTGTCCATAGTGGAGGCGCAGCCCTGCGCCCGTGGGCAGAAAAGCATATTGGGTGTAGGCTTTATCGCATTTTTTTTGCATTTAGCAGCCTGCCGTTGGCTGTCATCTTAATTATTTACTTTTTTAACCACCGCTACGATGGCTTGCAACTTTGGTATGTCCAAAATTTACCGGGAGTCCAGCAATTCGTTTGGGTACTGTCAGCTATTTCGTTTTTGTTTTTGTATCCCGCGACTTTCAATCTACTAGAAATTGCTGCTATCCAAAAGCCTCAGGTACATCTTTTTGAAACAGGAATTATTCGCATTACTCGCCATCCACAGATGGTGGGACAGATTATCTGGTGTGTTGCTCATACCCTGTGGTTAGGTACAAGTTTTACCCTTGTCACTTCGATTGGGTTGGTGTTACACCATTTATTCGGAGTATGGCACGGGGATCGCCGTTTGAGCGATCGCTACGGAGAAGCTTATACTCAAGTTCAACAGCGTACTTCCATCATCCCGTTTGCAGCTGTTCTTGACGGTCGTCAATCTATCTTATGGCAGGAATTTTTGCGTCCGGCTTATTTGGGGGTTGCAATTTTTGTGCTGTTACTTTGGTGGTCACACCCTCTATTGCTCGAAGCAACAAGTAAAATCGGATTATGATTTTAACATAATCGCATTTATCTACAGAAGTTGATGAGATAAAATATTGATTTGATCTCATCAACTGCCACCAAATCAATGTAGGATGAATTGAAGTAGCTGTCAGTGGGGGTGCGCTTAGTCGTTTTGAAATTTTAGATTTGGTAATTGCTGGTCAACTGCCAAAATAGGGAAAAACTTGATAATTCGCTATTTTCTTTTCTATAATCAGAAGACGGTTGATTAAATTTGGCGAAGAAAACAAGATAGCCAACAGCGACCAAAACTTGAGAAAATCCTCAACACTTGTGCGAGAGCGTCTAGTTCCAGAATAAAGCCTGTGGCAAATAAGGTAGTGTCTCCTTTTGCTGAAGCAGAAGAAAACTACCTACGGTTATTATGGGTTTCTGGAGATAAGTTGTCTCCATAGGTAAGGTCAACAGCAGATTGGCGAAAAAGACCTTTACATAGACGACTATTAAGACCAAAAAGTTTGAGAGAGTTACCGTCTTGAATGTCTGACTGACTTTTTTGTCAGTTTTGCAATGGACAATGTTTACAAAATCCTGACAATGCACTCCCAAAGCTGACAGTTAGTTTTGATATCAAAACCATATAAATTCCAGAGGCGTCATGGTGTTGTCGGTTAGTGAGCGGACATTTTCTCAAGAAGTTTTAGAATCTTCAATTCCTGTTTTAGTAAATTTTGAAGCACCTTGGTGTGGCTTGTGTCGAATTATCCACCCTTTATTATTGCAATTTAAAGTTCAATGCGGCGACCAAATTAAATTAGTCGGGGTGAATGCTGATGACAATTTTAAACTGGCTACAAAATATAAGCTGAAATCACTGCCAACTTTACTGTTGATCGAAAATGGCGTAGTTCGCCAGCGTTTGGAAAGTTTTCGTGGACGAGAAGATTTATTCTTAGCTTTGGAAGAAATAAAAGTTTGTTACACTAACCGCCCTAAAAATTACCATCGCCCAAAAACAGCGGATTTAGGTTGTCGTTCTGCGTGAAGAGTCATTAGTCATCAGTTATCAGTCATCAGTCATCAGTCATTAACTCAGGATCTTTTTGTTTAACAGGTAAGGCTTTTAACCAAAAACTGGAGCTTTCGAGTCTAAATTGCTGTGTGTGCTCCAGACAACCAACTCTATACTCTTGACTAATGACCAATGACTAAGAACTGATAACCAAATCTAAAACCAAGCTTAATAACCCCACCCAATAACTATTGGGTGGGGTATTTTATCCTAAAGTGTGTGTGTCACAATTATTAACAGTTCCGACAAATTAGTCAAGAATTCTAAAAGTAGGCGTCAATGATGGAAATAATCTATCAGTATGCCTGGCTGATTCCGGTATTACCTCTTCTTGGGGCAATGCTGGTCGGTCTAGGGTTAATCTCGTTGAATCAGGTGACGAACAGCCTGCGACAGCTCAATGCGGCATTTATTATCTCCTTAATGGGACTCGCGATGGCGCTGTCGTTTGCTTTGCTGTGGAGTCAAATTCAAGGACACGCTCCTTACACCCGCACCTTAGAATGGGCAGCAGCAGGCAATTTCCACCTGAACATGGGCTACACTGTTGACCACCTAACAGCCCTGATGCTAGTGGTTGTAACAACCGTAGCCGTTCTAGTCATGGTTTATACGGATGGGTACATGGCTCATGACCCAGGCTATGTCCGGTTTTACGCCTATCTCAGCTTGTTCGGCTCCTCAATGTTGGGTCTGGTGGTTAGCCCCAACTTAGTACAGGTTTATATCTTCTGGGAGCTGGTCGGGATGTGCTCGTACTTGCTGGTCGGCTTCTGGTACGATCGCAAGGCGGCAGCAGATGCTTGTCAAAAAGCATTTGTAACGAACCGTGTGGGTGACTTTGGATTGCTGTTGGGCATTCTAGGGCTTTTCTGGGCAACAGGAAGCTTTGATTTTGATGTGATGGGCGATCGCCTAGGGCAACTTGTCCAAACCGGTGCTGTCAGCAATTTGCTCGCCATCCTGTTGGCGATTCTCGTCTTCCTGGGTCCGGTTGCAAAATCCGCCCAATTTCCCCTGCACGTCTGGTTACCAGATGCGATGGAAGGTCCCACCCCCATCTCCGCCCTCATCCACGCAGCAACAATGGTGGCGGCGGGTGTTTTCTTAATTGCTCGGATGTACCCAGTTTTTGAACACGTTCCAGCAGCAATGAACGTGATTGCATTCACTGGGGCATTGACAGCATTTTTGGGTGCGACAATTGCCATCACTCAAAACGACATCAAAAAGGGCTTAGCTTACTCCACCATTTCCCAACTCGGTTACATGGTGATGGCAATGGGAGTAGGCGCATACAGCGCCGGACTTTTCCACTTAATGACCCACGCCTACTTTAAGGCGATGCTCTTCCTGGGTTCTGGTTCTGTAATTCACGGAATGGAAGGAGTTGTCGGTCACGACCCCAACTTGGCGCAGGATATGCGGTTGATGGGTGGACTGCGGAAGTATATGCCAGTTACGGCAATTACCTTCTTCATTGGTTGTGTGGCAATTTCTGGTATCCCCCCCTTTGCTGGTTTCTGGTCAAAAGATGAAATCCTAGGGAAAGTATTTGCAGTGAACCCAGCTCTCTGGGCAGTTGGTTGGTTAACCGCTGGAATTACCGCTTTCTACATGTTCCGGATGTATTTCGTAACCTTTGAAGGGAAATTCCGGGGCAATCAAACTAATTTGTGGCAAAAGCTCAAATCTCCAGCAGGAATGGGAATTGTAACAGGTTTTGATGCAGCCCCTGCTTTTGGTCCTGGTGCTATGACCAAGGGAGAATTGGAAGCAACTGAGGAACATCACCATGATGACCACAGTCACGGTCACGGTCACAGTGAGTATCCTCATGAGTCACCTTGGACAATGACTCTGCCATTAGCAATTTTGGCAGTTCCTTCCATACTGATTGGTTTGCTTGGGACTCCTTTTGCCAACTACTTTGAGGAGTTTATTTTCCCACCCAGCGAAACTTTAGCCGAAGTCGTAGAAAAAGCGGCTGAATTCAACCCGTCAGAATTTTACATTATGGCGGGTGCTTCAGTTGGGATTTCCTTGATTGGCATTACCTTGGCTTCCTTAACGTATCTGTTGGGTAAAATTAACCCAGTGGCGATCGCAGCAAAAATCCAGCCGCTTTACGAGTTCTCCGTCAACAAATGGTACTTTGATGACATTTACCATCGTGTTTTTGTCATCGGCTTGCGTCGTCTAGCAAGACAAGTGATGGAAGTTGACTTCCGCGTTGTTGATGGTGCTGTAAACCTCACAGGTTTCTTCACTCTGATCACTGGTGAAGGTCTGAAATACCTGGAAAACGGTCGTGCTCAATTCTATGCCTTGATTATCTTTGGGGCTGTGTTGGGCTTAGTGATTGTTTTTGGTGTAACTTGATCACCCTGTAGGGTGAATAAGGTGAGTCCACTCTGTGGCTCAAAATGACAAATGCACACAGAGGATGAAGGCAGGGCAACTCGTTTACCTCCCTTCATCTTTCTTTATTTTTATTAAATAAACCTAACAACGAAGACCAATCCCTGCAAAAACTGCTAGTAAATAGCTAGTAGTTGATAGCCGACCATTATTATTGCTGACTAACAACCTGCGATGAATACAGCAAATTTTCCTTGGCTGACGACGATTATTCTGTTTCCGATAGCGGCGTCACTGCTAATTCCCTTCATTCCAGATAAAGATGGCAAAACAGTGCGCTGGTATGGCCTGATCATAGGGCTGATAGATTTTGCACTGATCGTGATTGCTTTTTATACTGGGTATGATTTCTCCAATCCAGATTTGCAACTCTTTGAGAGTTACAGCTGGCTTCCACAGATCGGTTTGAATTGGTCGGTAGGGGCAGATGGCTTGTCTATGCCCCTGATTATTTTGACTGGATTCATTACCACGCTAGCGATGCTAGCAGCTTGGCCGGTGACACTCAAGCCCAAGCTGTTTTACTTTTTGATACTAGCGATGTATGGCGGTCAGATTGCCGTTTTCGCCGTCCAGGATATGCTGTTGTTTTTCCTGGTGTGGGAACTCGAACTGGTGCCGATATACATTCTGCTTTCGATTTGGGGAGGCAAAAAGCGGCAATACGCAGCGACCAAGTTTATTTTATACACGGCTGGCGGTTCGCTGTTTATTTTGCTCGCTGGCTTAACGATGGCGTTTTTTGGCGATACGATCACTTTTGATATGCAAACGCTTGCTGCCAAAGGTTTCAGCCTCAATCTCCAACTTTGGCTGTATGCTGCTTTCTTGATTGCCTACGCCGTCAAACTTCCGATCTTCCCGTTGCATACCTGGTTACCAGATGCCCACGGTGAAGCGACAGCCCCCGTGCATATGTTGCTAGCAGGTGTTCTGCTGAAAATGGGTGGTTACGCGCTTATTCGCATGAATGCCCAAATGCTTCCCGATGCCCACGCTTATTTTGCCCCGGTGTTAGTGATTTTGGGGATAGTTAATATTATCTACGCTGCCCTGACATCATTTGCCCAGCGCAACTTGAAACGGAAAATTGCCTACTCCTCAATTTCTCACATGGGCTTTGTGGCGATCGGTATTGCTTCCTTCACCGACTTAGGCTTGAATGGGGCAATGTTGCAAATGGTTTCCCACGGTTTGATTGGGGCGAGTTTGTTCTTCCTAGTAGGGGCAACATATGACCGTACTCACACCCTCATGTTGGATGAAATGGGCGGTGTTGGTAAGAAAATGAGCAAGATGTTTGCCATGTGGACAACATGTTCTATGGCATCCTTAGCCTTGCCAGGAATGAGCGGTTTCGTTGCTGAGTTGATGGTATTCGTTGGCTTTGCCACCAGCGATGCCTATAACCCCACCTTCAAAGTTATTGTGGTGTTGTTGATGGCAGTTGGGGTGATTTTAACTCCGATTTATTTGCTGTCAATGCTGCGGGAGATTTTCTACGGTGAAGAAAATAAGGAATTAGTTTCTCACCAGAAACTCATAGATGCCGAACCCCGCGAAATCTTCATCATCGCCTGCTTGTTAATACCAATTATTGGTATTGGTTTGTATCCTAAGATGCTGACTCAGGTGTACGATGCGACAACTGTGCAGTTGACGGCGCGGTTACGAAATTCTCTTCCTGCTTTGGCGGATCAAAAAGCGCCAGCGCTATCATTTAATGCGCCGGAGATTGGGAATTAGGTTGTTGATTTCAAATCAATATTTCTTTAACTGAGCGGGTTTTGCACCTGCTCTTTTTTGTATGGTGTGATACTAAATCCGCTTTTCTAACCCCCTTTTAACCCAGGCGATTAGAAATCGCGGCTACACAAACGAAGTCCCTTCGGGTTCGCCAGTCGCCTGCGGAGGGAAACCCTCCCGCAGCGCTGGACTCACCGCCTACGCGGACTAAATAATAAAGGGGTATTAGATCCGGATTTAGTATGATTGCTTCATTTTGGTGGATGCAGTTCAGCCATGAATAGCAGACGACGCAAGTTTACTACCCCTGGTCGATTTAAACGAAGTGCTTCTACTGTCGCTCGACCACAAGGAGTGTTCCCAATAACCTCCGTGAAATCGCTATTCCAGCTAAAATGCTCATTCCATGATTGCTGACGCGGGTTGAACAAAGATTCTTGTTGCCCTGTTGTAGGATCTGTACCGTAAATCTTGGTGTGTTTGTGACTGTTGCAGCCAAAGCAACTCCAAGCTAAATTTTCCAAAGTTGTTTCCCCACCCGCTTGACGAGGTTTTATGTGTTCAACGGTAAAACTTTCAGTTGCAAATTCACCAGAACAACGGCAATACTCACAGTAATTTTGTGCTCGTGCTGCAACAATCCGCCTAATCGCTTCCGTAACTCGCTTAGAGGGCATTAGGCTTTGTATAAACTGGTAAAAATTCGTTAAGTAGAGTTTTTAACTCAACATTGCGGAGTCGAGCTAATTGAATTAACGCTTCAGCTCTTTCAGCATCTTGACGTTCTACACGGTCTACGTAGCCTAATAGCTCTTGATGCTCAGCTTCAGTTATTTCTCCTGTTTCGTTACGCTGACGTAAATAAGTTAGTCTGGTTTGGTCATCTGTAGGTAATCGGCGTTGGATTCTTTGCAACAAAGTTTCCTCTCCAAGAGTCACCACGCCATTTTCAATGCATAAAGCTTCTAATAAGTCAACAGCTTTAAATAAAGTTTCTTCTGGTAATTTTTCAACCAATGCGATCGCTCTTTGACGAATTTCTGTTGGTGCAGTCATGGAACATCTGAATTAACTCATGCCTAGCTCGATTGTACTCAATGGTATGAGTTGGGTTTTTGTACCTGCCCTTTTTTGTATGCAGCGATAAGCGTCCGAGAGTGCGCGCCCTATGCCTGCAGCACGGCTACGCCTATCGGCGCTAGCTTGCTGCCAAAGGCAGATCGCTGTATGATTTTGCTAATTTGTGCTAATCCGTTGCAAAAAGCTTATATTCAACTCTAGTTTTTCTCCTAGCCACAGAGCATGTTCCGTATGGTCTTTGACATCATCGCCCGTCTCAGGGTGGATTAAAATATCCAACCCCTCACGATTGAGCATTAACCAGGGAACAACCTTGGCAAACTGATTTGGTAAGAATGCAACTTGATACATCGCTTGTGGATGTGGACCAATGGGTTTATCATGCCAGCGCCCAAGCCGCACCTCAAATCTTGCACCTAATCCTTCGCGTACACGTTCAGCTACATCACGACTTGCGGTATCAAAGTAGACATGAGCGTGAAAACCAGTGATTTCGATAGTATCTTCTTGCATCGCTCTAAACTCCAGTTTTCACTGTGACTGATTTCACTCATTACCTCCATTTTAATGGCTATCCTAATCTAAGCTGTTCAAACGCTGCGTCACAACAACCCTAACCAGGATCGTAAGGATTGCTCTAACTGCTCGACATCGGAATTCGCCAACTTACCAATCGTTGTCACAATTAAGCTCTCATGTACTGTGTACAAACCTCGCTTGACTGCTGTAACCACGTTAAGCCCTGCTGCAGCCCAGTCATAAAGTACAAATTCACCCTCAAGTAACGATCCTGTTTTACTTGTCAGTGGCGTGATGATAATGTCTTGAGAAATATGCGGCGCATTAATTACAACTGCAGGTCTTACTTTTGAACTAGACAAATCCGAGAAGGGGTACCGAACCAAGATGATATCATTTTTGGAGTAGCTGGGCATAAACATCATCCTCGGCGTTATCCCAAACTTCATCAAGTGATGTTTGGCTGGCTTGAAGCCAAAACTCAGCTTCATCATCAGGAAGAAGTGTTACCAGCACTCTTGTTCCTTCAGGTATTTCCGCTGATTCTAGCAGTTCAATTTTTCCTTGCCGAACGGTAGCCCAAAGTGTTTTTAACATATTCATCTTATAACTGGTCATGCTTTGATTTTATGCCTTGATGCCGGATCTTGCCGTCCCACTAACAACCTCAAAGGACACAGTCGGCACCTTCACTAGGGGTTCCGATGGAGTGAAGTGTTGGGCTAGTGCCAACTTACGAGAAGAAGCGCTCATAATCGTCGTGGCTACCGATCCAAAACCATGTGACTGTATCACCTTCTAGTACTCCAAGTGCTCGATAACCCCGCGTTACTCTCACAGACCAAATATCTTCCTGGCTATTGATACACTTGAAATGCAAAGATGGATGAAATGGATTCTGTGCCCATAACCGATAAGCTTTCCTGGCACTTTGTCTAACATCATCACTTAAACGCCGATATTCAACCCAAAATGAGGGAAGCACGGCGGACTTCATAACTGGTCGTAGTCCAGTGTAGTCGCTTTCCCCTCAGCAATTTCTTGTTTGGCGCGTTGTGCAGCAGCTACAAGTTTTTGCTGCGTTCTCTCGAAGGATTTGCTCCATTGAATTTCATCTTGTAACTCATTGATGTACTCTCGAAGGTGATGTGCAATTTGCTCCTGTACATCAACAGGTAAAGACTCCATCATCTTTACTACTGTAGTGATTGCTGGGGACGACATAGTGTGCTTTTCATGCGATATTCTGTTTTTAAAGCTAGCACCAATTGTCGCCTAACTGTTCAACTAACTCGCTTTGAGAGCATATCTCACAGCCTAATACTGCGTTCAACTGCATAAACACACGTCGGCTTATCTTTCCACACCCTCTTTTTAACTAATCTCATTCCATTTTTATCAGCTACCCGACATGAGGTACTGAACTTACTGTGCGATTGCTTCGCAGACGCCTGAAAGGCGTATCGCCAGCTGATTTTCTTCAATCAGCTCATACCCATTCGCCAACTGCTCTATTGCCCTATCAATCAAATCAACACCTTGCTGAACATTCTCTATCAGGCTCAACTGTCCGCGCAAATCAGCAGCACCCGCAAAGCCTTTCGAGTACCATGTCATGTGTTTGCGTGCTTGACGCACTCCCCTGTCACCTTTGTATTCGTACAAAGCTTGTAAATGTTCTCTAGCACATTCCAAGCGCTGAATTGGTGTCGGTGCTGGTAATTCTTCCCCAGTTTTCAGGAAGTAATCAATTTCTCCTGCCAAAAACGGATAACCCAGAGTTCCACGGGAACACATCACCCCGTCAGCACCAGTTTGTTCCAAACACTTCACCGCTGCTTCAACCGAGAAAATATCCCCATTACCTATTACTGGAATAGAAAGAATTTCCTTAACGCGGGCAATCCATTCCCAACGGGCATTGCCATTGTAACCTTGGGCACGGGTGCGTCCGTGTACCGTAATCATTTGTGCGCCTGCATCTTGCATCCGCTTGGCAAAGTCGAGAATTGTGATTTCCTTGTCACTCCAACCAATACGGGTTTTCACTGTTACAGGAACATCAACTGCCTTCACCACTTCCCTAACGATTGCCTCAGCGACTTCTGGCTGACGCAACAGGGAAGAACCACCACCGTTTTTAGTAATTTTATTTACCGGGCAACCCATATTAAGATCAACGGTATCAGCTCCTTCCTCAACAGCCTTTACCGCTGCTTCTGCCAGAAAATCTGGGCGACAGTCAAACAACTGAATACTAATTGGTCGCTCATTGCGGTCTACCTCCATGATTTTCGGCAACTGTTTGACATAGTGCAATCCCGTTGCGTTCACCATCTCCGTGTACATCATCGACTCAGGTGCATAGCGACGCACCAGCCGACGAAAGACCATATCGGTCACGCCAGACAAAGGCGACTGGAGAACTCGGCTTTTCACCTCAAAAGAACCAATTTTTAGAGGAGTCGAAAGTTTGGCTTTTAGGTCAGGAGATAGCGTAACCATATATCATGTCGAGGCATAGAAGCTTTTCTATTGTACAGAGCTTTAAGAGGGAACAGGGAATAGGGAACAGGCAACAGGCAACAGGGAATAGGGAACAGGCAACTCTTAACAGGGTGAATGGTGTTTCTTTGGTAGTGGTTTTCTAACGAAGCGTGGGACTCAGGACTACTAAAGACGGCAAACACCACATTAACGATACGGTTCACCCGAATTACTCCTAGTATTAATTCTCATACATTAGACAAAGAAAGTGAAAGCAAATTCAGTCCATGAACAAACCAAAAAAAATTTTCCAGCATAACCGCCCTAACCAAGGTTCGGAAAACCACCCTTCATGGACTGGCTACACAGCCTCAGTATATATATCAGCAGTAAATTAAACCAAAGGTATTCATGCTGAACTGGCTGCTTTCTAAATCCAGTTGGTTCAAAAATTTAGTCCCTTATACTCCCTTTATTCATTAGTAGTGATACGGAGCCAGCACCTACAATGGCAAAAGTAGTTGGAATTGATTTAGGTACAACAAACTCCTGCGTGGCAGTTATGGAAGGTGGTAAACCAACGGTTATTGCCAACGCAGAAGGTTTTCGGACAACACCTTCAGTTGTTGCATTTGCAAAAAATGGCGATCGCCTAGTTGGTCAAATCGCCAAACGCCAAGGGGTGATGAACCCAGAAAACACCTTTTATTCTGTAAAACGTTTTATTGGACGTAAATACGACGAAATTACTCACGAAGCAACTGAAGTTTCTTACAAAGTTCAGCGCGACAGCAACGGAAACGTTAAACTGGAGTGTCCGCAAGTCGGTAAGCCTTTTGCTCCTGAAGAAATTTCGGCACAAGTTCTCCGCAAGCTTGTAGAAGATGCAAGCAAGTACATTGGTGAAACTGTAACCCAAGCTGTCATCACCGTTCCCGCATACTTCAACGACTCTCAACGGCAAGCGACCAAAGACGCTGGTAAGATTGCTGGTATTGAAGTTCTGCGGATTATCAACGAACCTACCGCTGCTTCTCTGGCATACGGTTTTGACAAGAAGAGCAACGAAACAATTCTCGTATTTGACCTTGGTGGTGGTACATTCGACGTATCCATCCTGGAAGTTGGCGACGGTGTCTTTGAAGTGTTAGCAACTTCTGGTGATACTCACCTTGGTGGTGATGACTTCGATAAGAAAATCGTTGACTTTTTAGCGGAACAGTTCAAAAAAGACGAAGGTATTGACCTCCGCAGAGACAAACAAGCCTTACAACGTCTGACTGAAGCTGGAGAAAAAGCGAAAATTGAACTTTCTAGCGTCACCCAAGCGGAAATCAACCTGCCATTTGTGACGGCTACCCAGGATGGTCCCAAGCACTTGGATACAACGCTGACTCGCGCCAAGTTTGAAGAACTTTGCTCCGACTTAATTGATCGTTGCCGAATTCCTGTTGAGAACGCGCTGCGCGATGCCAAACTAAGCAAGAGCGATATTGATGAAGTTGTCTTAGTTGGTGGTTCTACTCGTATTCCTGCAGTGCAACAAGTGGTGAAGCAGGTGTTGGGTAAAGACCCGAACCAAAGCGTTAACCCTGATGAAGTTGTAGCAGTTGGTGCAGCAATTCAAGCGGGTGTCCTTGGTGGTGATGTCACTGGTATCTTGCTGTTAGACGTAACACCACTGTCTTTGGGTGTGGAAACCTTAGGCGGTGTCATGACCAAGATTATTCCTCGCAACACCACAATTCCTACCAAGAAGTCAGAAGTCTTCTCCACCGCTGTGGATGGTCAAACTAACGTGGAAATCCACGTCCTCCAAGGCGAACGCGAGATGTCAAACGACAACAAGAGTTTAGGTACCTTCCGTCTCGATGGAATTCCCCCAGCACCACGTGGTGTACCTCAAATTGAAGTCGTATTCGATATTGACGCCAACGGTATTCTCAACGTTACCGCGAAAGACAAAGGTACTGGTAAGGAGCAATCCATCAGTATTACTGGTGCTTCTACCTTGGATAAATCTGACGTTGAACGGATGGTTAGAGAAGCTGAACAAAACGCTTCAACTGACAAAGACCGTCGTGAGAAAATCGACCGCAAAAACCAAGCCGACTCTTTGGCATATCAAGCCGAGAAGCAGTTGCAAGAATTGGGTGATAAAGTTCCCGCTGCTGATAAGACCAAGGTAGAAGGTTTAGTAAAAGACCTGCGTGAGGCTGTTTCTAAGGAAGACGACGAGCAAATCAAGAAGGTTATGCCAGAACTGCAACAAGCACTCTTTGCAGTTGGTAGCAATATCTATCAACAAGCAGGTGGAACTGAAGCTTCTACAAGCACTGGTGCTAACACCTCTGGTGGTTCTTCCTCCTCTTCTGGCAGTGGTGATGACGTGATTGATGCTGATTTCACTGAATCTAAGTAGTTATTCTTCCGGTGGGTAGTACCCACCAGACAATCAAAATTCTCATCCAGAACAATTCTTGGGTGGGAATTTTTTTTTGCAAAGATATAGCAGGGAACAGGGAACTCTTAACAGGGAACTCTTAACAGGGAATAGGGAACAGGGAACTCTTAACAGGGAACAGTGATCAAATGATTGTTCATTGATAACTGCGGCTGGTACTTGATAACTGGTAACTGGCAACTGCTATAATCTCAAATTGGGTTTGTACTGCAGGTCGAAAGTCAATTGCCAGGATAGTTCTAAGCAATTGACTTGCGATTGTTGAGCGCTTCATATGCTTTCTAAGCACACACTCGCTTTGGCGGCAGACAAAAGTTTTTCGTTTGTTGGTAACCTCCTGTTTTTATTTAGCCTGTTATAGTTCCATCAGTCATAGACAAATATAAACAGTCGTTTGATTTACGGCTTAGACCCAAGTAACCACAGAACGCTGTTAGAAAGCACGATGTTATCTATTAGGCATAGCATGCACTACCACACATCTTCTATGCCTCGACAGTTAATAACTGAATGAATCGACACTACTTGAATTGTTGTTTGAAGTCAAAACTCAAACATTTTTGAGGTGGGTCGAAACGTTATTTTTAGAGTCTATTATACCATATTTTGCGATTCGTGTCTACAAATTTCGTGATTTTTCATAATACGTACTCTGTGCGACAAACGCATTTATTGGGAAAACTACTAGCATAAGATATTGCAACAAAGCTAGAAAATCGTATCGACAATTGACTGAGTTCACTGAGAAACTACTGCTTGCAAGTAGTTAACAAATTTTTCAGAACTTAACACTTAGTTAAAGAGAGTATGAATTAGCTTTGTAACACAAGTATTGGAAATAAAATAGGAATCAATACTAGGTATGTATTGGATGAAAAAATTTATTTATTTTGTTATTCTGTTGTATTGTTTGCTTTTAGGTATACCACCTTCTAGTGCTAAGTCGAAAACTCTAAAGATATTTGAAGCTGGGCACTTTGCTGACAAGGAAAGTGGGGGACAAGGAGAAAGAGCAGCAAAAGAGGAAAAGAGTAACAGAGTCCGGGAAACATCTGTTGTTCCCTCATTCGTCTTGTGGTCATCGCAGTCACGTCAATCAAAATTAGAGAATGTTACTTTTTTTGAGAAACAGGGGTTCTCAAAAGACCAAGTCTGGGTGATTGATGGGAAGCAACAAGCACAGCGTCAATCTTTTACTTGGGTTGTTGAAGATAGTAAAAAAGTTGAACAACCGTTTTTACAAGTAGAGAAGATTGTAGAGAACCCGATTAAGCCAGAGGAAAAAACTGAGGTCATTGCGAAACCATCAAAAAAGGAAGAATTAGAGCCGTTTGATAAAGTTGTCAAAGATGCTGAAATTCTGCCTGGACTCTTTACTTTGTATCGAGACAAGGAAAAGAATAAAATTTATCTAGAAATTAATCCTGACCAGCTCAAGAAAAATTATTTAGCGACAGGAACGTTAGAATCTGGGATTGGTGAGGCTGGAATCTATAGTGGAATGCCGTTGCATGATTTTTTATTTTACTTTCAGCGGGTGAATAATAAAGTGCAATTTGTGGTTCGCAATGTGAATTTTCGGACTCGTGAAGGAGATCCACAGGAGCGATCGCTCGCCCGATCTTTTAGTGACTCAGTTCTCTACTCAGTATCCATTAAAAGTATTCATCCAGTACGCAAAACAATTCTCATTGACTTGGGAGATCTACTACTAACAGATTTAGCTGGATTATCTCTTAGTTTGGGAGTTGCGCCAGCGACAGATAAATCCTATTTTGGGACTGCTAAAGCTTTTCCCCTAAATATGGAAATTGAGTCGGTGTTGAACTTCACTAACACTCGTGCCAATAGTGATAAACTCCGTTTTGGTGGTACACTAGCAGACCTTCGAGGCTTTAGCTTGCGGGTTCATTACAGTCTGTCCCAACTTAGCGAGAACAATTATCGACCGCGTTTAGCCGATGAGCGTGTTGGCTATTTTATCACTGCCTACCAAGATATATCTAACGATGAGCACAGAGATCCATTTGTCCGCTACATCAACCGTTGGAATTTAGAAAAGCAAAACCCTAGCGCAGCCCTTTCTCCACCGAAAAAACCAATTATCTTCTGGATTGATAACGCAGTACCCCTAGAATACCGCGATGCAATCAAAGAAGGTGTCCTGCTGTGGAATAAAGCCTTTGAAAAAGCAGGATTCAAAGATGCGATTCAAGTACAGCAAATGCCGGATAATGCGACATGGGATCCAGCAGATATACGCTACAACACAATTCGCTGGATTAACACAGTAGATGGATATTTCGCTATGGGACCATCCCGTGTTAACCCATTGACTGGAGAAATTTTAGCTGCAGACATTCTGGTAGATGGCAGTTTTATCCGGGCACTCAAGAATGATTATTCTAGAGTTGGACAGTTCAAGCAAACCCAAAATCAGACGCCGCTGTCTGCGTTGATGCAAAATAGCTTGCTTTGCACCAATAGAACAGAAGCAGAAAGTAGCGACACTTCGGTTGAGAGTATGGCAATGGAGGGGTTAGCGAGTCGTTTATCAAAACTGGCAGGTCAGTATGACCTTTGCTATGGTATGGAAGCTGCTAACCAATTTGCTTATGGTTCACTGGCTATGAAGCTTTTGCAAAACAGCCCGCCAAGTCGTGAGCAAATGAAAGATTATATTCATCAGTATTTACGCTTAATTATTGCACATGAAGTGGGACACACCTTAGGGTTGAGGCATAACTTCCGTGGTAGTACAATGCTTACTCCCGAACAGATAAACAACCAGGATATCACTCGCACCAAGGGTATGATTTCGTCAGTGATGGACTATATTCCACCAAATATTGCACCTCAAGGTACTAAGCAGGGAGATTATTTTCCTAAGATGATAGGACCTTATGATGAGTGGGCAATTCAATACGGATACGCACCAATTCCAGTAGTAACTCCTGCAGCAGAAAAACCATTTTTGGATAAAGTTGCTCAGCAATCTAACAAACCTGAGTTAAGTTATTCTACAGATGAAGATATGTTTGACCTTGACCCAACGGCGAATGCATGGGATAACAGCAGTAATGTGCTGGTCTATTCTCATTGGCAGTTGGATAATGCATTGGTTATGTGGCAACGTCTCAACAAGGTTGACCTCTTGTCTGGCGAGAGTTTCAGCGATGTGAAGGAACAGTTTGGTACAGTCTTTGACCAGTATTTCAAAAATATTTTTTATGTTACAAAATACATTGGTGGACAGTCTTTCTACAGAGTTCAACCTGGTGATCCTCAAGGAAAATTACCATTTCAACCTGTGCCTGTGGAAGAACAACGGCAGGCGTTAGATCTTGTACAAAAGTATGTATTCGCTGAAGATGCTCTGAGTTTTCCCCCAGAATTGCTGAATAAATTAGCACCTTCCCGTTGGCGACATTGGGGGAGTTCTCCTCGGATTGGTCGTCTGGACTTTCCAATTCATGATTGGGTATTGTATATGCAGAGTTCGGTGTTGTGGGATTTGCTGTCAAGCGATCGCCTCTCCCGTCTCAAAGATATCGAACTCAAAACTGCTCGCGATCAAGCCCTAACTCTACCAGAACTATTTGATACATTACAAAACGATATTTGGACTGAGGTAGTGAAACCAAATGGTAAGCCTATCGTTATTTCTAGTTTGCGTAGAGGTTTGCAACGCCAATATGTTGACAAATTGACTGCGATGGTTTTACGTAAAGAACGTGTCCCAGAAGATGCTCGCTCACTAGCTTGGTATAAACTCAAACAGCTAAATGAAAAGCTGGATGGACTGAGTTCAAATGACGAGTACACCAAGGCACATTTGTTAGAAACACGCGATCGCATTAGTAAAATCTTGAACGCCGAAGTGCAAGCGAATTAGGAAAATTTGTGTCAAAGATAGCTCGCGATCTCATCTTATTACTTATAGTTTGTCAACTACTTTATACAAATGGCAATTTACCAAGTCTGAGTTCTTACAGTAATGACTTATTAATGGGAAATGATTCTAGTTGGTTGAAATCTGAGATGGAACTTGTTTTTTTTCCAAAGAAGCAGTCTGATATCAGCAAGGGAAGTTTCCAAGATATGCTGGAAGCACTTGCAGTTCGTGAAACAGGGCTATCATCAGGAAATCCTAATCAGTACCAATTTGAAAATCCACTCTCATTTATTGGCAAATACCAATTTGGAGAAATCCTGTTAATACGTCTTGGTTACTACAAAGCCGACGTTTATTATGGACATGGTGCTGACAAGAATTACTGGCGAGGTACATGGACAAAAAAGAAGGGTATTGATAGCAAATTAAAATTTCTCAATTCCCCTAATGTTCAAGAAGAAGCGATTCGTGAGGCTTTGAAGGTGTATTGGAAGGATATCAACGATATCCTCACTCAGCAAGGTAAGTCTATAAACAACTACCTTGGTCAGAAAAAAACGTTTAATGATAAAGGGAAGTCAAAAACAATCACAGTTACCCTTTCTGGCATTTTAGCAGGGGCACACTTGAGAGGTCCTGATCGAGTGGTAGATCTTCTAGTAAAAGGGAAAGTATCTGAGGATGAATTTGGCACTTCTATTCTTGAATATATGGAGATATTTGGCGGTTATGACATGAAAATAGAAAATTTATGAATCTTTACCGAAAAAGTACTCCTCAGCTAGGAACTCAGAACTCAGAATAGAGAATCAAGATTTGGAATTCCCAGCTTCGAGTAAGGTTGCTGAAGAAGCGGGTGTAAGCTGTTACGCTTTTAACTTGCATATTATTTTGGCTGT
>NZ_QMEB01000430.1 GCF_012912135.1 Brasilonema bromeliae SPC951
CCCTTACACCCCCACTCCCCTATTCCCCTAGTTCTGGTCACAAAAGCCGTAATAGTTCAAAACTTAGCTAGGCGATAACTGCCAATCTTTGAAACAACAAATAAACTCTATAAACTGCTGCATGAGTTTTGGATTACGCCATCCCTTTGCTGTTTCATCTACCATCACAGCAAGGGCTTCTTCTGGCGTGAAAGCTCTTTTATATGGTCTTTCATTAATCAAAGCATCAAAAATATCTATTACCTGAAATACTTGCGCTAAATAAGGAATATCATCTTTTATAAGTCCATCAGGATAGCCTGAGCCATCCCAACGTTCGTGGTGATGGCGGATAATGGGAATTACACCCCGCATACTGCGTAGTGGCTGGCAGATTTTTTCTCCAATCAAAACGTGTTGCTTCATAATATCCCACTCTTCGGCAGTGAATTTGCCTTTTTTGAGCAGCACTGCGTCGGGAATACCCACTTTACCGATGTCATGAAGAAATCCTCCCCACATCAAATCCCGAATTTGGTTGCGTGTGAGATTGAGATGTTCTCCAAAAGTTTTCCCCAAATGTACCAAACGTTCGCAGTGGTTACCAGTATTAGGATCACGACTTTCAATTGCCCTTGCAATGGAAAACAGCACTTGTTCGGCGTGATCTAAGTCTTCATTCAAACGCTTTTGTGTTATCAAAGATTTTACTCGCGCCGCTAACTCTACACGGTCAAAGGGTTTGGTGAGAAAATCATCTGCCCCAGTTTCAATTCCTCGAATGCGCGATCGCCTGTCATTTAAAGCAGTAATGAAAATTACAGGAATGAGTCTGGTATGTTCATTCTGCTTAAGTAACTCGCACACCTGATATCCATCCATTTCTGGCATCATCACATCCAATAAAATCAAATCTGGTTGTTTCTGTATTACCAGCTTTATCGCCGTATAACCACTGTCTGCTTCTATGACTTGGTAACCTTCCATTGCCAAAAGGGCGACAGCAGTCATTCGACTGGCAGCATGGTCATCTACTACCAAAATTCTTGGCACATCTGAATCAAAGCTATTCACTGTCGAACCCTGATTTTGTACCGTCTTAGAGACGAATAAATCATGAGTCTCACTAACAAGAATATTCGTTAACAAAGGTGCGATTTGTGTTTGTTGTTGCATCATGCCCCTTGGCTCTAGCCAATGAATAATTTTATGCTTTTTTGCTTAACAAGGCATTTTTTTTAAACAAGTGATATTAGATTTTTTTATTGTATACTTTAGTTTTTTGTTATATCATCAAGTAACTCCTGTTGAAAATGTTAAC
>NZ_QMEB01000075.1 GCF_012912135.1 Brasilonema bromeliae SPC951
ATGTTAAATAATGTTACAAAACTTTATAAGTAATTTAATTTTTGATATTGGACACCGTGACTTGTCTTTGGATCATTGCATGAAACCATCTGGTATGTAGAATGGTCATTTATAGCTCATAGCCGCGAACTCCTCCCTCCGTTTATGACCATTACAAAAAGTCCCCAACTAAGATTTTTACGGTTTCCCAAAAGCCCCACCCTTTCCCAGCAACTGATGCTGATTGGGTTAACTATGACTCTATTTTTCGTGTTCCTAGCTCTTTTCGCTCCCTTACTTCAGCTATTGGGTTTGGTGCAAAACCCCATAGATTCCTTAAGTAACCCCATTCAAGAACCACCCTCACTTCAACATTGGTTTGGTACTAGCCGCGAAGGCTATGACGTCTTCTCTCGCACTCTATTCGGTGCTCAAGCTGCCTTGCAAGTTGTTTTATTAGCTACGGCTATAAGTATGTTTGTTGGTGTACCTCTGGGTATGTTGAGTGGCTACGCGGGGGGTAGATTAGATAAAGCATTACTATTCATTATGGATAGTATCTACACTTTACCGGGGCTGCTACTTTCGATAACGCTAGCATTTATCGTGGGACGTGGAATCTTAAACGCGGCTCTTGCTATCAGCATTGCTTATGTACCACAGTATTATCGTGTTGTTCGCAACCACACTGTGAGTGTTAAAACTGAAGTGTTCATTGAAGCAGCACAAGCAATGGGTGCCAACACCTGGCAGGTTCTTTCTCGATACCTGTTTTTCAACGTGATTCAAAGCGTACCTGTGCTTTTTACCCTTAACGCTGCTGACGCAATCTTGATTCTGGGCGGTTTGGGCTTTTTAGGGTTAGGGCTTCCAAGAGAAACGCCAGAATGGGGACGCGATTTACAACAAGCTTTGCAAGCGCTACCCGTTGGTGTTTGGTGGACTGCGCTTTTCCCCGGATTAGCAATGACAATAATGGTCGTGGGACTGTCGTTATTTGGTGAGGGGTTAAATGAGTATATCAATCCGCGTTTACGAAAAGACATCCGGAAATAGTCGAGAGTTATTTGTTATTAAATAGTGGTTAGTCGTCAATACAACAACTAACGATAAGAAAAGCATACTTGAGATCGTTTGCTACCCTAATATCTGTTGTACTTGTCATTGAGAGATTTGTGTGAAAGATAACTTTTCTTTAATTGCTGCCGCTGCTGGTGGCTTCATGCTTTCCGTTGCCCTGACTGGCATTTTAAGAGGTGCGCCAGTCGCATCTTTGCAGGGTAACCCCGGTTTTCATTCCCTGACTGTCGCTACTTTACAACCCGCACCAAAGACTAGTGAAAATGTAGAATTTTTTGGTAGCAAAACTGGTAAAAAATGAAGTAGCAGATTTGGCAGCGCTGGCAATAAATTTTATAGCTGATGTAGTGGATTGTTTTTTGAGCGTACGAATAACTAGATTTACCTGAAAAGTCTAGTTTCATTCATTTTTGTGAGCGTTTGCTCATGCTGCCTCTTGCAAAAGTCAATTTTTTGGAATATGGAACCACAGTTAACAATTCAAAATTCGCTCATTCGTCTTGGAAAGTTTGCTCTGTCGGGAAACCAACGCCCTTCGGGTTCGCCAGTCGCCTACGGAGGGTTTCCCGACAGAGGGATCTGGCGTTGGGGTTCCCCCAAAGTCTGCCGGGGGAAGCAACCCAAGCGGCGAGCTTTGACCGTTGTGGCGACTGCGGAGGTTCCTCCGAGGGTGCACCTGGCGTGGTTGGGGGGATCTTCAAAATATTAAAACGTTAACCGAACCGTATTGTCCCCTCTCCTTAATAAGGAGAGGGGTGCCCGTCAGGGCGGGGTGAGGTGAGACCAGTGCTGCGGGAGGGTTTCCCTCCGCAGGCATCTGGCGTTAGCGCAGCGTGCGCTTTGCGCATACCCGAAGGGTAATACATATGAATGCAACGCGCGTATAAAACTAAAAAGTAAAAGGAGCGATCGCCGCAATCTCCGGATCTGAGTTACCCACCTGACTCGTGCTAAGTATCCATAAAGACGCTCCCTGTTTATGAAATATCTCAGTCACGCTATCACTGGCTTTTCGTGGCAAAATGCTTCGCCAACTCACCAAAGCTTTCAAGATTTGTTGTAGAGGACTGTCTGCAAGAGAACTGCCTATCGTTGTAGTAGAAGAGTTCTCCCAGTCAGCTCGTGCTATCCCAAAGGGTAACAGATCATGTCTGATAGCTTTGTCTAACTTCACCAACTGCTTAAAACTAGTGGCATATTCGGGATGACGAAGTAACCAGTTTTTAAACTCAGGATTATTTTTGATCGCATACGCAATATCTTTAGCATCGAATTGAATGGCAGCCTGAATAACTTTAATCGCTGCATATAATGCCTGGTTAGAATCTTGAGCACAGTTGTTTGCAGGACCGACATAAGTTGCACCCATCCCATCTCCAATCCGGTAACGCGCTGTCATGATTTCCAACTCACGCACCAAAACTCCCAAGAGTGTGCGTTTGACTTCATCAGCATCGTAGTCATTTGTGAGAGCATCTAATTTAATCAGCGTATCGCAAACGGGACGAATTCCTAACCAACCAAACTGGCGATCGCCCATATAACGAGTCCAAGAAAGCGTACCTGCAATCAGCCCATCAACGTTGTGAGTGTAAACTTGGTGATACTCAATCTCAAAGCGTAACTCTCCTGTCAGGGGTTCGCGCACCACTTCTGCGACCCCATAGGCACTATGACCAAAGTAGACAGGGGCTTTCGCTGCGATTTCTCGTTTTTTGCCGCCAATACCGCCATAAACGTGTAAAAGCAAAGCACACTCACCTTCACGCCATTTGGACACTGCTTGCGGAATATCTTTACTCTTGCGATTCAAAATCACAGATTGTATTTGTCCTTTCTTTGTGATGATATTATTCCAAGAGCGTTTCTTGAGATATTCCATCGCTAGTTTTCTGCCAACAACCACCTCTCGGGGTTGGACTCGCAACAAAGCACGGGGGGCTAAGGCCTGCACAACAAACATTCCGGCAGCGTTTTTTGCACCGTAAATATACCAGCCTGTCTCGTTCAGGGGAGACTTTTCCAGACCATCCTTAGTTGATGAAGAAATGTTTTGCTCAGAAGGAATCACCTCAGGCAAAAGCACGACTTCCTCAACAGAGTTAAACTTACGCGAAGCGCGATTGAAATGTATAACCCGAAACTGTTCGCTTCCTGGCTGAATGGGCTGCAAAAACCTCACTAATCCATAAAAGCGTCCAGAAATTTGAACTGGTTCACTTGTAATGTAAAGGGTAATTTTCCCATTCTGTTCCACCACAACAGGCTCGCGCAGCTTTACGATTATATCATCATTCGGTCTTGAACCAGCCAGCGACTCCAATGGTGTCACCTGACGCCAGTGATTTATCCGAATGGGAACAATTTTCCCCCGTGTGTAGTTGTATAGTGCTTCCGCGTTGAAGTGAACATCCTTTTTGGTTGACTGAACCGATACTTTTGATTCGGGATCGTCAATCCATTGTAAATACACGACTTGTCCGACCAAATGTTGATGTTTAGTATCTGCGTGATGCACTTCAAACAGAACACCTGATTGGCGTTGCTCTTTTGGCGGTAAAATTAGTCTTCCCATCCAAGGGGCGATTGGTTCATAAAATTCTGTGTTGACCGACTGATTTAAAGGATAGTATTCTGGTCGATTAAACGCAGCTTCTCGATACCGTTCGTAATTGCTAAGCTTTGTGATCACGAGTTCTTCATTGTAGGGATACTCGTCTCGCAAAATTCCTGATATGATGTCAACTGTTTGACGCAGATAGCTGCGACCATCACTTAAGAATTTCTTGTCATCTAAAGGACCACCCGCGCCCATATGACCGACTGGACCGAGTGAAACAAAACTGATTTTACCTAGCCGTTTGGCACGGTTCCAGTAGGATAAGAAGAAGACTTTCCACCGCTTTGCAAACAAAATCGGACCTAAGCGCTCAACTGGGTCTTTGTCACCCACGAGATGGTAAAGATGTTCTGCCAATAGTGCATTAGTATTTCCACTGATGACGCCAGCTAAAGAAATGACTTCAATGGGTGCCTTGTCTAGTGCTTGCTTGAGATAAGAAAGTGCTCCCATTGCTATCTGTCCACCACCGCTGAAACCAATCAGTGTAATTGGGACTGCGCTACCAGGTTTGTAACCGTGGTTAATCAGGCTATTGTACATAACCTGCGCTGTACCTTGATTATAAATTGGTCCGAAGCGCTGGTCAGCAGAAACCGCAACAACAAGCAAATTGCGAATATTAATCGCTAAGGTGAGCAAAGCGTTGAATATACTACCAGTCTTGGATTGACTGCGTCGTTCAGCGAAGCGCCAAAAGGGCGAAAGTATTCCACCTTCGGTCAGTGGTCGATTGAAGACTGAGTAAGGGATGATTCCTTTAATGAGCACGGTATTATCTGGTAAAGCGATCGCTAACTCATGCAAAAACTGATCGCCATCTGGGAAGTACTTGAATGAAGCTTGACCAATGCCATCAAGGTAAATAACATAACGAACAACATTCGTTTGCGGTGGGATTTCTTGTTCTAATATTCCTAGGTTGAGTTTAGTATCAACTTTATCACCATACCAACCAGCCCACCAACCCAAGGCTTCGAGGGGTGCTAGGAGTCCAGCAAAGAGGACAGCAATAAAACTAATTTGTAACAAATCGACTGTTAGCTTTAACGCACCTCCCAAAGCGTTGTACCAACCTAACCACAGATGACTCAGTTCCGGAAAGAGTACAGTACAAAGTACGGCAATGAAAACAATTCCTAAAAATATGCTCACTCGCTTCACATTCATACTCTTGTATTGTCTCCTTTATCACCTGCGTTATTTTGGTTGATCCTACGTAATATCTGCGGTCCCGCTTGCAGAAGTTGTTCTACTCCTTGCATATCTGTCACCAAGTGTGTTCCCGCCACTGTATTAGACAGCCACTTGCCAAGTATTGCAACTGGTCGTCCAATAGTGCGCTGCACAATCTGAAAGACAACCCATCCCAACACACCGCACCACAGCGCTTGCCAAATACCAACACCAATGGCGACACGCAAGCCCATGACAAATATTAACAGTGTCCAAATAGAAAGCAAGACTTGAATTGCCACACCCAAATAAGGCAATGCCACTAAAAAACTCAATATCAGCGGTGCGTAAGCGAATCCTAATGTAGACCACACGATGTTATAGGGGATATTAGCACGAAATAGTATAAAGCTCACCAGCCATGTACTTAAACCCCAAAATAACACGGTGAATACAAATAACACAGATGAAATGAATAGACTCAGAAGAAAGCGAATTGGTCTGACTCGGTTAATGAATAGTACCGTCCCCTGACCTACAGCTTGAGAAAACCCAGCAACGAGTACGATGTAAAAGGCTGCTTTTGAAGCTTGGGGTAGGGTTTGAATCAGATTAAAGGCTTCGGGGTTGAGGGCGATCGCTCCACCTGCAAGCTCCCAAAATCTGTCGAGGGCAGTTTGTGTCATGGCAAATGGCATAAAAAAGCTGATAACTGTTTTAGTTGTTATAGTGTATGTTAATTCACCTTAAAATTCAGTATTAACTCTGTTTTTTTTATTTGCTCTTGACTAAACGCGGCTTGCTTGAGATGAGCTAAAAAAGTTCTATTGCTATACCTGGAATCTAGGTAAATAGCTTTGGTATAAACTTTTTTGGCGGTATTTTGATTACCACTGTCCCAATAGGCGATCGCACTAGCAACTAAAGGGTGAGGATTATTTGGTTCAAGAATAGCAGCACGGTTACCAGTGACAATAGCTAAGTTATAAATTTGTAATCTATGCAACGCTAAACTTAAGTTAAAGTAGGCAATTTCATTATCTGGCTTGAGAATAGCTGCCAAAGTATGAACCAGAACTGCTCCTGTTAAGTTGCTATCAACGAGATAGACAATTCCCAAAGCATTGTAAGCAGGAACAAAGGTAGGCTTTTGATATATTGCTTGCCATAAAGATTGTGCTGCTTGTTGATCATGTCCAGCTAAATGCAATGTCCAACCCAAATTAACTCGTCCCATAAGATTTTTGGGTTCGAGTTCCACAGATTTTTGCATTGCGGTAATTGCTTCAGGTAGCCGTCCTTGTTGACGATACAAAAGCCCTAATTGTCGATAGTCACCAGCGGTATTGGCTGCACTGGCTAAAGGTGTACCGAGAGCAAAAGTCAAGAATAAAGATGTACAAATTCCACTGGTTATCTTTACTTTTGCTGGTTTCAACACCTTCATTTTGAGTTTCCTTTATCAGTTATCAGTTATCAGTTATCAGTTATCAGTTATCAGTTATCAGTTATCAGTTTCACTGTTCACTGTTCACTGTTCACTGTTCACTGTTTGAAGGAGTTTATCTTAATCCAACATTTTGGGGTCAATTCCCAAAGCATCGAGTTGTTCAGGACTCAGGGAGCGCAACTTCTCTACAATTGTCTCGCGCTTGTGTCGTTCAACCTCAGCCCTTTGTCGTTCAACCTCAGCGCGTTCTTCACCTGTTAGGAGTAAATTTCCCTGTGCATTCCACCATCGTAACCAAGGTAGCTCTGCATTTTGATACCGCCCTTGCCAGATTCCTAATTCTACCGCCAATGGCGCAATCAGGTAATGTCCTCGTTCGTTGGGTCTCATGAGTTGATAAGTATTATCCAGGAGGCGATAGACTTCTAAGAGTGCCTTTTCTACCTCATAAATCGCATAATAAGGGACGCGAATTGCCTGCTCATAAACCCAAAACTTGCCCACTGTCCCGTCTTCCCTCAGAGATGGCGGCGTTCTATCTCGTTCCTCACTTCCATCTCCTGATACAAACTCAATCACAATCAACGGCGCGACGTACTCCTTCCACAAAACGTAGGAACGCCGAATTTTTCCATTTAGAGTTGGCGGGACATTCGGGACGTAAAACCAATCCGGTGCTTCTGCTCCTTTTTGTGGCGGATCGGTTAATCGCCAGTAAATACCAGAATCCTGCCCGATACAATATTGACCATCAGGATGCAGTTGCTCTAGGATGGGTTTAATTGAGTCTGTGAGTAAGATACTCTGGGGATGTTCTTGCAGGTTTTTCACAAATGTCCCATCAGAATCTGGCAACTGCGTGTGGTCGGGTAAACTTAATACCGAGTCGGTAGCTGTAGTGACGAAGGTCATAGGCTTCACCAGGTATCCATCTGATTTTCATTTTATTTATTTTTCGGAAATGTCTAGCAAACAAGATTTCAACTTCTGATAAACCTGCACCTGCTGGTTGTTCTGCACCAGATACTAGTGTTTCACCACAGGAACTTCGCCCGGTACAGAAACCCGGTTTCGATAAAGTTACCGGGTTTCTCAGAGATCTCAGGTCCTGCAAAGTAGCTTTGACAGACTACTAGTCTAAACTCCAGTTGTTTTAGGTAGGCAAAGCATAATTTGAATTTGCTGCGCCTATAAAGACTTTAGCAAGTCTTATTCTCGACTCTTTGGCATCTACGCCAAAGAGTTTTTTTATGACACAGAAGGATCTTCGGTTGCTTTCATCTTTTGTAAAAGCTGTTGAACTTGGTAAACTTTATCAGGTCTATTTTGTGTCTTGAAAATATTCAAAGCTTTGTTCACAGATGCCAACGCCTCATCTCGGTTGCCTTTTTGCCATAGCACTTGTCCTAGACTTGCCAGCGCATCAGCATATTCTGGGTTAATTTTTAGTGCTTTTTGAAACTCTGCAATAGCTTCTTCCCACCGAGTTTGGCTAGCAAGAGCAATGCCCATCGCATTATGAGCAAGGGCGTAGCTTGAATTGAGACGAATGGCTTGTTTGTATTCACCAATTGCTTCTTCAGCTTTGTCTTGTTGATAAAGAACATTCCCTAGTTGATAGTGTGCAAAAGCATCTTTGGGAAATTTTTTAATCAACTTGCGTAAATTTTCCTCTGCAGCTGCGAAGTTCCGCTGATTATAGGAAACATTTGCTTCTTGAATGAGACGCGATCGCTCTTGTTCGTTCCGATCTCCTATTTGTGCTAGTATAAAATTGCTCGCGTTAGCCCTCTTGTTCTGGGGCAACGTTGAGAGCGTATCATGAGTCACAACAGAATCATTATTATTTTTTTGGGGATATGTAGTATCGGCTAGTACTAATGGTAATGTATCAATAACAGATAATGACCCCAGTATCATATAAATAAGAGGTTTAGCAAATACCGAGTAAGTTAGGCTTTTCAGGTTCATCACGCACATTACCTGAATAATTTATCGTTAATGGTTTTAGGGAAGCACATTCAGCATCAAGTAGAATCAGCATATGCTGTTGAGAACATTTTACCTAAAATTTCCACTTTCAAAAATTAACCCTTAATGGGATATTTTTGTCTATATGTGAATCAGACATCAGGGTAAGAGCGTTCGCCCTTGTTTTGCCAAGCTTGTTCCTCCCGCAACACGCGGACTCAAAGCAGAGACTTTGGGCAATAGGGGGGTTAAGATGTGATCATCGCATCCTAAAGATCATACTGTAGAAATAAAAAGCTTTAGCGATAGAAAGTCATTCAACTCAGTTGAAGTATAATTAACACGTATTGATTGCACGCGATCAGTAAATGGTAACTGCTAATGTGGTAACAGGTAATGGCTCATGCCTCATCCAATTACCGATTACCGATTACTAACAATTACTGATAAAGGTTAGGAGTAAAATTGACTAGCAATATCAATAGAAATTTTCAACATCAAGTCTCTTGGCAGAAGCGCCTACAGTACAAGTTCGACAACTTTATGTCGAAGGGAGGGCTGTCAGTATTTTTGGCATTGTTATCCCTATTTTTTGGAACTTTTGTTGTCATGACAATTGTTCGTTATATATCTGAATTGTTGTTTCCCAACACAGATGTAGAAAGTAGTTCAGAGTTGTACTGGGAGGTATTCGTACAGCTTATTGGGCTGAGAGACACAGGAGACAATGCCAATTTAGCGACTAAGATTATTGGTGTTATCACAATTTTTCTCGGTTTAGTTTTGTTCTCCAGCCTAGTAGCTTTCATTACCCAAGAATTTGAATCAAGACTTCAGATATTGCGTCAGGGTCAAAGCCCAGTCATAGAAGAAAATCATACACTGATTTTAGGATTTAGCGACAGAGTTATAGACATTATCAAAGAGTTAGTAGTTGGTAATGAATCAGAAGCAGACGCAGTAGTTGTTATCCTATCTCAAAAAGATAAAGAGGAGATGGATAATTTCCTCCGAAATAATCTCGGCGATCTTAAAACCACAAGAGTGGTGACTCGCAATGGCATAATCACTAATTTAAATGAATTAGATAAAGTTGGAATAAAAGTTGCTAAATCGGTGATCATTTTGAATGATGCCAAAACTTCAGATCCCGATGAATTGAAGACTTTAGCAGATGCACGGGTTGTCAAAGCAGTCTTGGCAGTGGTGGCAGCTAACGAAGAAGACTCCGTGCCATCTATTGTCGTAGAATTACACTCGCAGCAATATCGCCGACTCGCTGAAAATATTGCTCCTGGAGCAGTCACCACTCTGAATGAAGCTGATATTTTGGCTCGGATTTTAGTTCAGACTTCGCGGAGTGTAGGACTAGCAGCAGTTTATTTAAACTTAGTGGGTTTTGAAGGTAACGAATTCTATTTCTATCGTCCAGAAAAAGGTTGGCAGAGCGTGAATTTTGGTGAACTACCATTTCATTTTTCAAATGGTATACCCATAGGTGTGCGTCATGCAAATGCCACCCTAACAATAAAACCAAGCAAAGATTACCAGTTAGTTGAAAGTGATGAAGCTATTGTTTTGGCAGAAGATGACTCAAGCATCCAATTTCATCCACAATCTGTCGTGCAACCTAAGAATTTTAGCTATAGTGACTGTTGCAAAACCCTAGAGCAAAAACCTGAAAGGCATCTTATTATTGGCTGGAACAGTAAAACTCCTATAACTTTAAGAGAATATGCCAAATACCTGATTTCTGGTTCAGAGGTTAACCTGGTGGTACAGGATTTAACATCACAAGTGAAAGCTGAATTTGATACTATTGCCAAAAATTACTCACAGATCAAGATGGATGCTCTGCAAGTCAATCTGGACTCAGTTGAGCAGCTTCTTCGCCTCAAACCCTATGAATATAACAGCATCTCAATTTTGGCTCTTAGAGGGGAAAATTCGGAAGAAATTGATGCTAAAACTCTCACCATTTTGTTAGAATTGCGGCAAATTTTCCGAGAATATACTGCCGAAACCAAAAACCAAGTCACCACCGAATTAATTGCAGAAATAATTGACTCACAAGACACCGATCTGGTGATTAAAGCAGGTGTGAAAGACTTTCTCCTCACCAACCAATTTGTCTCTAAAATTCTCGCTCAGGTATCTCAAGAGCCTAGTGTGATGTCAATCTATGACGATTTGTTTTCAGTAGACGGGAGCGAACTGTATATCAAGCCTATATCGCTTTACTTCTCAAGCAAAGAACTTGGTAGGTTGACTTTCGCTGACTGTGTAAAAGCTGCACAAGAACGTGACGAATTGTGTCTTGGTGTAAAAATTAGCGCACTAGCTCAAAATAAAAATCAAAATTTTGGGATTGACTTAGTACCAAGTCTAGATAAGCCGCTAAATTTAACTTTTAATGATGCACTGATTACTTTAGCTGAGGATGAAACATGACAAGCTAATTTACAAGTTCTCATACTAATTCCGCTTTTATAACCCCCTTTTTATCCTGGCACAGGTGTAGTTATACCAGACTTGTCCGTCTGCGCGGACTAATGAAAAAGGGGGGGTTTAAGATTTTTGACTCTAACAGCAACCGTATTGGGATAAAGATGACAACTACACTAAAAATATCACAGCAACAGTCAAACTGATTTCGTTATATTTTTTTCAAATCATAAGACACTTGCAATAATCCGGAGTCATAGGTTTTCACATCTTTCAACTCAAGTGCTGTTTCCAAGCTTGGATCGTTCACAATCAATGGAATTCCATTTCTTAAAAGAATTGGATGTATCGAGAGAATCAATTCATCGACAAAACCGTATTTCATGAAATAATGAATTGTCTGTGCTCCCCCAACTAACCAAATATCATGACCGCTCGATTGACGCAACGCGTGAATGAAGTCTTTCCAATTTTCCTTCACAAATTCCACGTTGTTATCTCTTTCGACTTGCACAGTTTTTGAGAAAACAAAACCTTTTTTATCTTTGTATGGGTATTCCCCAAATGTAAGTACTTGGTAATATGTTTTACTTCCCATCAGTACTGTATCAATTTGGGTAGAGAACTCATTGTAACCGTAGTCTTGGTCGGTAAATAGCCAATCTACCTCTCCTGATGTCCTCGCAATGTATCCGTCAAGACTAGAGGCAATGAATAACCGTATTTTTCGCATGGTCTTATTGCTTCCCTTTCAAGGACTTTGCAGATTATAGCGGTTTTCAACTCAGTAGAATACAACATACCCCTTACGGGGTACGTTACTAGATATATTTTTCCGTCTGTGCAGAAGGTTTCGGTTTAGTAAAACCAAATATACTAAACAGCCAGTGATACCATTGTTCGTTAGTGATAAAAACCTTTAATGCTGACTCCAAATCGACATCCAAATCTTTATTTTGAACATCGATAATTAGTTTATATGTCAATTCCAAGTGAATTCTATCTTCCTTAGTAAATAAACCAAAGTTACCATTGGGAGAATTTTTTAGTTGTTCTACTCTTTCTTGAGCTACTTGACCTTTAATTTTAGTTAAGCGTTCATCGCGAAATAACCCAAAGCGGTCTTGAGGATGTGAGGATACAAGCTCATTAAAATTACCAATTCGACTTGTAAAAGAGGTGGTATTTGGAGGAATTTGAAGAAATGCTATGACATAGTTTTCGTGGTCAGTTTCAATGACAATATGTTCTGGCAACACTCGTTTACCTAGCCGATACAAAGTTAATTTGATAGGTTTGAGATGATTGAAAGCCTCGGCAATGGTCTTTAGTTTCCCTATATCATCCGAGTCAGAAATGATAGGAATATTGACGTACTGCTGTTCAAGAGAAGCTTTCTGCCGAGTTAAATATTCAACGACATATTCTTCTATTTGCTGCTCTTGGGTCTTAACATCAGGAACAAGCTTTTTACGCAGTTCTCTCATGTCAACCGAACCAGGTTTTTGCATCTCCTCTATTATATTGAGAAATACTTCCGTCAATATCTGCTGCTGTTGCTGCACGACTCGCAACTGAATAATTAGTTTTTCTTCTTCATCCAATTTGCGAACATTTTCCCTTATAGCAGGTAAAGGAATCTGACGAACTCTGTAATTGTAGTAGTCAGCAGCTCGGTTTAAAACCGCACGGATAGATTTTTGTTCAAGAATATCCTCTAAGTCTTCTGGGAAAAATATCTGCTCCAAAGGAACATTGAGAGTTTTAAGTTTGACTTCAAGAATGGCTTTTAGTTCTGTTTCGTCAGGTCTTTGTAGAAAAATTTGGTATTGAGATACCCGACCAATAATTGAGTTATCAAAGCTGTTCTGAAACTGTTCCCAACGTTCGGGAAACATATTAAGGATAATTAAGCTATTTGGGACGTGAGTGAAAATCTCCTTGATAGTCTCCCCAAAATTAAGCAATATCTCTCGGTTATGAGGAAGTCCCAATCCTTCAAGCTGATCGAAGATGATAATTAAAGGCTCATCCAGGATAGATAGTTTACCTAAAACTGAAATAGCTTCTAAAGAAAACGCTTCCTGGCTAAGGTCTTCCCCCCAGTTCGGCAAACCAACATATTCTGCTTCCTCAGTAGATAAAATGTTGGCTGCTAACCAACGAGTCACAATTTCTTTGCGTTTTGAATCAGTGTAGCTACAATACTTGATAATTCCTTTGAGGATTGAAGGTGCAAAACCTCCAGCGGAGTAATAACTGACCCACCATTCATTGAATCGTTTCTCAATGTGCTGCCAGTACTCTCGCTTACGCAGAGTTCCTTCTCCGCCAAGGGCATCTATATTTTTATCCTTGAGTGCTTTAAGAATGTCTTGGTCTTTGTTGGTAAGATTTGGGAAAGTAGCGACAATTTTATGAAAGCTATTAACAATTAAATAGTCTAATTGAGTAAATGTTCCAACTCGCTCGACTAAAGACTCCAAAATCCGACTGTAAATATGGTACAGCACTGACTTAGGATGGTTGGGTTGACGGATAAAAAGCAGTCGATTACTCGATAATCGTGCTTGTGCTAATCTCATCATCAGATGAGTTTTACCAGAACCTGGTTCTCCAATGACCACCGCCCCTTTACTTTGACGATTAGAGTCTAGCTTAATGTCTTTTAAGATTGACTCAAGGGTAATAAACTCTTTGTGATAGGTATCAAGGTAATCAGGATGATTTTGAAAAGGGGTATCAACCCGACTACCACTAAAAGGATTAGGTTGCTCTTTTAATTGCTCGTTCATTAACTTACGATAAAGGTGATAGGTAAATTCAGCATCATATCGGGCAGCATGAGCCAGACCCTTGATAAAGTAGCGGTTATTAACCCGTAGATTTAAATATTTACTGAGGTACTCTAAAGAGTAGCTTTCAAGATCTAACCAATAATTTTTAGCTTTATTCCAAGTACACTCAAATTCTAAATTGGGCAATTTCAAACCAGCAGAACGAAAACTAGACTGGAGGACCTTGAGATCATGCTCAGCATAATGACAAACTATTTTCTTACCCTGAACAATAGTCAAAAATTCTGTTAACAGAGTTTTCAGACTTTTAAGGTTAGGTACATTGCTGGTGTTATTCGGATGGTTTTTAGAAAATGCTTCATATATGACACGTCCTTGACTATCCACAATTGCCAGTTCACTTAATTCTGGGTTGCCTTCAGTATCGAGAACTACAAAGTCCATATGACGCTAACTCTAAATACTTTGGTAACAAATCCGATCGCGACAAGGATGGGTATTCATTTTCTAACAGTTTATTGTGGTTGTGGATACTCAACTGTTTCGCCTCATCTTTGCGTCAACCCAATTAAAAAGCGAAGTTCACGAATGAACTGACTAATTTCTAGCTGGTTGATTGTTAAGGGTTTTTGAATGGTCATGTAGTGTAAAATGTTCCAGTTCATAATGATGTCGCAAGTACTTGGCTACACTTAAGCTACATTCAAACTTCAATATCATCCGGAAATATACAGAAAAAATTTTTGATGAGAGCCATGTTAAGTGGATTTGCGGGGCAGAGATGACGGGCGATATCGCACGCACGGTTAACCGCTTGTCCGTGCGACTAGTGAGAAGAGCCAAGCCAGCAGCAATGTCAGCAAATTTGCTGAGAGTCAAGTAGAGTTGTAACCTTCTCAACAATTCTATCTGGGTCAGTGATAAACTATTGGGCTAGATTGCGATTGCTTACAACTGGAGTTTAGACTATTAATCGCTGCGTTTGTTATAGGTTGTTTTGAATGTAACGCGCGTATATCACTGATAGTATTGTGGAAAAAATAGACTCTCTTACCACAGAACGGTTCTATTTTGGAGATATCTAGTAGTTATTTGAGTTTTAGCTGTGGTCAAGATAACTGTTTTGAGATCATTGAGGCAAACTGAGTCGTGAAGAAGCGAATTCGCACTGTGCTGTTTATCGTCTTGGCTACTGTCACGCTTGTAATTGCAATAGTAGGAAGACCCATCATCCATATCAGCTTAACAGCTTGGAACGACCGAAGCGAAATTCAACCTCTACCCCCAGGCTTGATTGATGATGCCAGTCGCCTCAACTCTACCCCCGTCCTTGTTCGAGAGGTTCCTGACAACCCGAAAAAAGCTGTTCAGGTGCTTCAAGAACTATTAAAAGTAGCACGGTCTACTGGAAAAAAAGTCGCACTTGCAGGAGCACGCCATAGCATGGGTGGTCACACTATCTATGCTGATGGCATCTCGCTAGATATGTCTAACTTCAAACACATGGCACTTGATGAGAAAACCAACGTCCTCCATGTGGGATCAGGAGCGAGATGGGCAGACATTATTCCCTATCTCAACGCTCATGGTCGTTCGGTTGCACTGATGCAATCCAATAACGATTTTTCAATCGGCGGTACCATGAGTGCGAATGCCCACGGTTGGCAGCACAATAGCCCTCATGAGTGCCTCCACCGTAAACAGCTTTCGACTTATGCTAGCTGATGGCTCTGTCGTTCATTGCTCAAGAAGCGAAAATGCGGAACTCTTCTCTCTCGTTCTGGGAGGTTACGGGCTGTTCGGCATCATTCTAGACGTTGATCTGCAAGTAGTCAAAAACGAAATGTACTTGGCTCAACGAGTGATTATTCCAACTCAGCAATATGTGGACATTTTTGAAGAACTCGTCAACCGAGTAACGGACATTGGGATGGTGTACGGCAGGATTTCTGTTGCTCCTGACTACTTCCTCAAGGAAGCCATATTGACTATTTATCGTCGAAACCCGTCTAAAGATGGCAAAATTTCACCCTTAAATGAACACTCTCGTAGGGGTTTGACACGAACTGTCTTTCGTGGCGAAGTCGGAAGTAACTATGGTAAAAACCTTCGTTGGCAATTGGAGAAGGCGTTAGGAGGAGAAGCCGGAAGCAACGTCTCTCGCAACCAAATTCTCAACCGCTCATCCAAATTGCTTGAGAATCAAAAGCTTGCATCAACTGATATCCTTCATGAATATTTCATTCCGCCAAAGTCGATGGAGACATTTTTGGAAAAGTGTCGTACTATTATTCCCAAGCACAATGGCGATTTGCTCAACATCACCGTGCGTAACGTTCATCGGGATTCAGACAGTTTTCTGCGTTACGCCGACCAAAATTTGTTTGGTCTGGTCATGCTGTTCCACCAGCACCGCACCCCCAACGCCGAAGTTCAGATGAAAGCGATGACGACTGAACTCATTGATGCCGTGCTTTCGGTGGGAGGTAGGTACTATCTCCCGTATCGCCTGCATGCTACTAAGGAACAATTTGCTCGTGCCTATCCCCAAGCACAGGAGTTTTTTGCCCTAAAACGCAAATACGACTCAAAGGAAGTCTTCCAGAATCAGTTCTATCTAAAATACGGTAAGCAGTAACCTAAGTTAATTAGTATAAAAAAAACATCTATATTAATAAGGCCAATCGCTTGTTCCTTCTGTTAACACGCTCTGCCTGCCTGCAACCACACAAGACTCCCCTCTACTTTTTTATACCTCATCCCAGTTCTGCTTAACAGTCCAATTGAACTATTAAAGGGTGAAACTCCACTTTTAGTCTAAACTCCACAAGAAAGAACTGAGATGGTAGTCATCCTACGCCCTTTCCATCAGCATATTCAATCTTTTGAAACTTGCTGAATCATCCACAATTTGTTACAAAAGTACAAAGAACTTCTATAAACTTAAACTAGAATGCTAGGCGGACTTACTGGTTTAACAGATCCTAAAGGCACTGACTGGGGCGAGCAAATGCTCAACACTGTCGCGAGCCAAACGATTCGCCGCTTGTTCACTCAAAGCGAGTCAGTGGAAGTCTCTGTTCGCTGCTATCCTTCAAGCAAGCTCTTGCAGGGTAGCATCGATAGCTTTAAAATGAAAGGCCGTGGCTTAGTTATCCGCAGACAATTCGCTGCTGAGGAACTTTCTGTAGAAACTGATGCCGTTGCCATTGACTTTAGCTCCGTTTTGAGCGGTAAGCTACGTCTGAAGCAACCTACTCAGGCTATTGCTCAAGTTGTCTTACTAGAAGCAGGTATCAACGAATCTTTTAAAGCAGAATTGGTGAGAAAGCGCTTAGAAAATCTTACTGCACCAGCACTGACAGCGTTATCTGGTGGTCAACCAGTCTCTTTTCCCGAAGTCCAGATAAAGTTATTGCCTCAAAACCGATTGCGAATTTTAGCCAAGGCAGATTTAAACAACGGTACACTTGTACCACTAAATATGACTGTGACTATAGGTATTGAACGGCGACGACGTGTTTCTTTTAAAGACCCAGAAATTGATCTTAACGAGGTACCAGAAGCACAAAAGGAAATCTCACGAACCTTGAGTTTAGCGTTGGTGGAAATTTTAGATAATATGGTGGATTTAGACCGCTTTGACTTGGATGGGGTGAAAATGCGTCTTAATCGTTTAGAAACAGAGGGTGAACGGCTCATTTTTAGTGGTTATGCAGAGATTGAGCGTATCCCCAAAAATCCCTGATTTCCATTCATCTTTATCTGCTGGAGGCAGAGCTTCTAAAATAGCATTCCCAGGCTCAGCCTGGGAACGAGAAATTAAGTGTTGAGTTAGCGACCAATACCTACGTACTGGAAGCCCGCTCTAACCATTATCTCAGGATCAAGGAAATTACGACCGTCAATCATGACAGGGTGGCTCATCAACTGTGCCATTTTCGCGTAATCCAAGTTTTTGAACTGCTGCCATTCGGTCACAAGCACTAAAGCGTCACAGCCATCAGCAAGTCTTTCGGCATCGGTTTCTACCAGCACACCAGAAAGACCATGACGCATACCTGTTTGAGAAACAATTGGGTCGTATGCCTTAACTCTAGCTCCCAATCTATTCAACTGCTCAATAACATTAAGCGCTGGAGCATCCCGCATATCATCAGTATCAGGCTTAAAGGTTAAACCCAGCAATCCCACAGTTTTACCTTTAAGAATTTTCAGGGTTTGTTGGAGTTTTTCAATGGCAAGCAACCGCTGGCGTTCGTTGACACTCACAGCAGCTTTGAGCAATTGTGTCTCGTAACCGTAGTCATCTGCGGTGTGAATGAGCGCAGAAACATCTTTGGGGAAGCAAGAACCACCCCAACCAATACCAGCGTTTAAGAACTTGTTACCAATACGGGAGTCTAAACCGATACCTTTTGCCACTTGAGTGACGTCGGCACCAACGCGATCGCAAATATTTGCAACTTCGTTAATAAAACTAATTTTGGTTGCCAAAAAAGCATTAGCAGCGTACTTAATCATCTCCGCTGAACTCAAGTCTGTGACCAGCACTGGTACTGGGGGTAGAGATGGATCAGTTGCAAACTTGCGCTCTACAATGGGGGTATACAGTTCTTTCATCATGGCGATCGCCCTAGGACTGTTGCCTCCTAGGACGATACGATCAGGATTAAAAGTATCATATACTGCCGAGCCCTCACGTAAAAACTCTGGATTACTGACAACATCAAATTGAGCTGTAATCTCAGGTAACTTATCGTAGGTTGGCGCTCCACCTGCTGTGATCAGTGTATTTTGGCGTTCGGCTATGCCATCTAACACAATCATCCGCACCCAGTCTCCCGAACCAATGGGCACTGTGGATTTATTGACAATCACCTTATACCCACCGTCTAAATGGGCACCAATACCACGGGCGACTGCTTCAACATAGCGGGTATCGCTTTCCCCTGTTGGTAAAGGTGGCGTTCCCACAGCAATAAATAAAATTTCCCCGTGGGCGACTCCTGCAGCTAAGTCTGATGAGAACTCAATCTTACCTGTACTAATGGCAGACTGCATAATATCTGACAGTCCAGGCTCAAAGATGGGCGACTGCCCGGACTTCATTATTTTGACTTTCTCTTCGTTGTTATCTATACAAACAACATCATGCCCGATGTGAGCTAAACATGCACCTGTGACTAAACCAACATAACCAGTACCGATGACACAAACACGCATTTTGTGCTAATCCTCGCTTTTTGGGGTTAATTTTTTGAGAAGATATTTTCCGTTTTCAAGTCCTGAGTATCAAACTCTCCGAATCATTACTCTTGAGGCGATATCGCCCTTGTGCATCGAGGGGTTTCCCTTCTAGGAAGGCTGGGAGCTACTAGGGGGCGCTACACGCTCGCGGAAATCTTCTATAGTCAGCTTTAACCCCTGTTGCAAAGCAATACTAGGTTCCCAATTTAACCAAGTTTTTGCCCTTGTAATGTCGGGACGACGGCGACGTGGATCGTCAGAAGGTAATGGTTCAAACTTGATCTGTGCGTCGGGGTTCACTAAATCTTGTACTGTTTTCGCCAATTCTAGAATCGTATACTCATCAGGATTTCCCAAATTGACTGGACCAACGTATTCGTTATTCATCAGTCGTATCAGTCCGTCTACCAAATCTGATACGTAACAAAAACTACGGGTTTGCAAACCCTCTCCGTAAACGGTTAAAGGAATACCCCGCAATGCTTGAACGACAAAGTTGCTCACAACTCGACCATCGTTTTCTAGCATTCGAGGTCCATAAGTGTTAAATATGCGGGCTACCCGAACATCGACTTTATTTTGTCTATAATAATCAAATGTCAAAGTCTCAGCAATCCTTTTGCCTTCGTCGTAACATGAGCGAATTCCAATAGGATTAACGTTACCCCAGTATTCCTCACTTTGAGGATGAACTTCTGGATCACCGTAAACTTCACTTGTAGAAGCTAATAAAAGCCGTGCCTTGACACGTTTAGCCAACCCTAACATATTAAGCGTCCCCATGACGTTAGTTTTGACAGTTTTCACGGGGTTGTACTGATAATGTACTGGGGAAGCTGGACAAGCCAGATGGTAAATTTGATCAACTTCCAAGCGAATTGGTTCTGTAATGTCATGGCGGATCATTTCAAAGGAAGGATGATCTAACCACTTGAGTATGTTCCGTTTGTGTCCTGTGTAAAAGTTATCCAAGCACAGGATATCGTCTCCATTAGCTATTAATCGGTCGATTAGATGGGAGCCAATAAACCCAGCACCGCCCGTCACCAAAATTCTCATAGTTCCCCAATTACTTACAGATATTTGCAGTAGTGATTGCGCTTGTCTTCAGATGACCCAGCCTTGAAACCAAAGTACACTACTTGTGTCTCATTGAGAAGGTTTTGTTAAACCTAGCAGTTTGACCATGAATGCTTTTTTGTTATCTTTGCATCTTTTGGCTTCAAATTTGAATTATTTCAGTCACAAATACCTTTGTTTCCATTAGAAAAATAGCAAAATCATCTGCAAAATGTAAGCTTTATCGCTAGATTTCACCAAATCTTTAAGAATATAAAGTTTTCCGTAGAATTTCAAAACTTTTACTCACGTAAAGTTGGTCAAATTTTCACCCACAAACTCAAGAAGCTAAGTAAAACAAGCTTTGGCTTATATTCAGTATGAATTCTGTATAACTGAGTCAAGAAATTCAGATCTATGCTCTTGTCAACAATCTTTGATTTGAGAGTCTTCAGTTAAGGGGGATTACCAATCTTCCTTTAATGACATTCACAGATTCTGAGTTTTGTGTTCTGCTTTCTTGTTCATAGAAGAGGAAAACTTTTTCCGTTTCATTTTTCCAGTCCTGTTAATAGGTGTGAAATGTGGGAAAAGTAAGTTTTCTAGATTATGATCCTTGCTGAAGTTTTTGTTCTTTGAATTCAGACCAGGTTGCGTTCTGATAGAGGTCAAAAAAATAACATGCTCACCAGTTCATATATATCTTGGTAAAACCGACGATTTTTGAGGGGTTCTTTGAGGATCACAGTCAAAAGTTAAAAAGAACTCTTCTTAACTGAACTGTACTGACATATAACCATGTTGAATTACACAATTCCCTCTGACATAGCAGCGGTGGTGCTACTGGTAACTTCAGTTTGTACAACGACATCCTGAGTACGTTGAGGTTCTCCTAGCATAACAATTGAACAGGTGAGTTGCTTAGCCAATTGAGTTGTGACATCGCTAATGGCTAATCCTCCGGGAACAGTGCGATTGCGTATAAAAGGTAATACGACTAAGTCATATAGTCGCGCTGCTTGCAAAATCGCTTGGGCAGTATTTTCATGAGCTATAATTTGGATTTCTGGTGGATTTTGCAGTGCTAATCTAGAAATCAATAGAGATAGTTGCGATCGCCTCCAAGCAATCTTACTTGAACTAGTACGTCGTTCGCAGACATTTAGTATGGTAACTTGAGCTTGATTTGCATCTGCTAAAATCTGGGCAAATTTTACGGGCTGCAATGAAGGTGTCATCAAATTTTCCAATGGTACCAAGATGCGCTGAAATTTTTTTGGTGATTCCACCAGACGTGTGACTGCTACTGGACAATGGGATGCCCACAAAACGTTATCAATGACGTTACCAAATAAACGTGCTTTGAATCCAGTACGTTTACCCCAACCCATGATAATCAAACTAGCCTTTTGTTCTCGAGAAGCCCTGCTAATTCCTTGGGCAAAAGCATCGTCAATTCTCAGCAATGGTTGTGCTTCGACTCCCAAGACTTTACTCAGTGCTGTGGCTTTTGCCAGTAACCGGTGACTTCTTTGCACAGAAGCGTCTAATTGGGGTGCATCCATGTGAGCAAAAGCAGTTGCGATCGCTAGTGGTATAATTCTGCCATGAGACTCTCGTGCCAATAGCGCCGCCATTTCAATAAGGTACTGTTGTGTTTGAGGATTGTGGACAGGTACTACTATAGTGTATGAGCTATCGTTTTCTTCTTGCTTCTGGTAAGCTGGGTTGACACTCTGTTGGTCCTTAATTCCTGAGTTCGTCAAACCTGCAGCGACTCGACTGGTTATAAATGGTCCCAAGGTTGAAGTGATGAGCATAAGGACAATAACGCTAGTCAATATCCTAGAATCAAGCAGACCAGCTCGATATCCCATAATGGTTGCTCCTAACGTTGCACCCACTTGAGGCACAGATAGTGACCACATTGTTAGCGTTTCTTGCCAGTTGTAGCGATAAACGAGTTTTGCCAAAAAAGCAGCGATAAATTTACTTGCTACTAAACCGATAATAATAAAGAACGTGAACTGTAGGGTCTCAATGCTTTGTAAAAAGGCAGGCACATTAATGAGCAAGCCAAGGTTCACAAAGAAGATGGGAATAAACAACACACTGCCAACAAACACGACCTTTTCTTTAACTGGACCTTCTCCCACAGTTTCATTAACAGCCAACCCTGCTAAAAAGGCTCCAACAATTTTTTCTACTCCAATCAATTGTGCTCCCACAGTAGCAAGAAAAACAGAGAGTAGCACAAACAAAAACTGATTGCCCTCTTCATCACCAGAACGCCGAAAAAATTGTTTCCCTGCCCAATCAAAACCTACCAAAACGACAATTGAGTAGAGTGCTAATAAAGTTACCAACGTCATCAGCCGTCCAAAGCTGAATGGTCCAGCTTTCATTGCTACACAGATGGCTAACACCAACAGGGCAGCAATATCAGTAAAAATAGTGGCTCCAATAGTAACAGTTATAGCTTCGTTATTGACCACACCCAAACGACTAAGAATGGGATATGCCAAAAGGGTATGAGATGCGAACAAAGAGCCAATTAATATTGACGAATTCCAGTCAAAGTCAAAAAACCGCCCAACAAGAGTTCCCACGAGTAAAGGAACCAAAAAGCTCAAACTGCCAAATCCCAACGACTGATTTTTTGTGCGACGAAACTGCTCTATATCTATTTCTAACCCTGCGACAAACATTAAGTAAACTAACCCAATATCTGATAACAGAGTCCTGAACGCTGATTCTGTGTGTAATAAATTCCAGCCGTAAGGACCAAGCACGACACCGGAAACTAGCAAACCCACTAATCCTGGTAGTTGCAACCGCTCAAACAGAATCGGTACGACTAAAATGACTACCAGTAAAATCACAAAAGGAACGATTGGTTCCTTGCCGAAAACTTGGGAAGTTGATTCCAGCGCAAGAACTTGTGAGATGAGTTCCATAGGTAGGACGCAGAAGTGGGCATAGTGAGGCTTTGATTACTTAAGCGTAATCGCTGAATTTATTCAACTGCAAAAGTCACCCCAATGAAAAAAATCAAAAAACCTTGCCTAGATTACCTAAACGATGATCACTGAACTAACTACCTATGGATGGATCTGGCTCAATATGAACCGTAAGCGATCGTAGTCGTCTTTAAGCAACACGCTCAAGGTACGTCCAGCTTTGATGATCCATTGTCGATCAGCTTTGCGTAACTGATAAACTTCTCGAATGGCAGCTGCAGTTAAAGATTCTACAGGAGCACCATTGACAGAAAGTAGTGTTCGCAAAAAATCTAGTTGTTCGGTAAACTTAATAATTGCTTCGCTTTCACATCGGTAAACTGCTTGATGAACTTGTGGGGGACGAGGAGGCAGATACTGAAATACCCTAGCATTTGAAAAATGAGCATCTGGTGATTGCTCAAATCCTACAATTGCAGCACGAAACTCTGTTTTTAGCATAGCAAATATCTGGGGTTGTTCCTCTCGCAAGTCCTGCAATGACAATCCTAGAGCCACTGCCCGATGTACGGAATCCACAGGCATAGTTGTTGCAGAATACACCACAGCATAAATTTGATTGCCTGACTCCTCATCAACTGAACGTACCCAGCTGCCAAAGGGAGGCATAGAGGGAAAGCTCAAATCGTCGGGTTCCAAACACTGAGCTAAAAATTCGCAACTAGAAGTCTCGATAACCTCCGCGATATGATTTGGATGGCGATCGCTTCTATCAAACTGTGGTAAAGGAAGGCGCATAAACTATTCAAAAAAAAGAATTCAGCAATTCCACCAGTCACCAAGTCACAAGTCAGAACGCAATTAGTGAGGTCAAGAAACCCTCAAGTCAGGAACCACTTGCACTCCGCAGCCATTCTGACTCCTGAGTCCTGAATGGCAGTCGCACGCCACATGCTATCTCCTGCACAGACGCTACGCGAACAACGGAGGACAGCGACGCACCGCAGTGGCTCCTCAAGTCGCGAAACCCTTTTGGCAGAGCCAGCACGAGGAAAACCCGCCCACGGGGCTGCTTCCTCGTGACTAAC
>NZ_QMEB01000076.1:0-11465 GCF_012912135.1 Brasilonema bromeliae SPC951
GTCTCAAAACTGCCTTCTCCAATCTCGAAGATAACCCGCATGCCCACTTTTCTCACCCTATACTCATTTGTCTAGCTAAATGACAAAGTGTTCCGTAATGCTTGCATTATTTATACTAACCTCAACTCCGAATCTTTCGCCAAATTCTGCACAAAATTTTAATTGGATGTAATTATCAACAACTCTTGCTTTGACTTCAAGAAACGGCTGTCCATTTTCATACAGTCCGGCTAATTGCAAGCCTGGTGGTAGGTAGGGCTGATTTCCTATCGGATATACTCGCAACAGGACGGCAACGGTTTTGTCTGGCTTAGATAAAATCGCTACCATTAAAGCCACAGAATGACCCACGAGTTGCATCCCTAAATCCATGATGCGTCTAGCACTGATAGCAGGGTGGTTGGGTTCTATTGTCCACAAAGTTTCCGCAAACTTCCAACGCTTCTCTTCATCTTCAGTTGTCTTTAAAAGATGAGTGAGTACATCGATAACACTAAGAGAGTTAATGTTATGCTGAGGTGATTCTACATCTTCGACTTGATTACCAGACATTTTTTCTAAAAGTTCTGATGGTAAGTTGTTTTCCCAACTGCGATGGGGATACAATTGGGTAATCAGTTTCCAAACTTCTTCTGATGTATTTAACTGAAATCCTCCTATCCGTCTAAAACGAAAGGCTAATTGAGGACTTCTTTGACGGGATAGTTCTTCCATACTTTGCCATTGGGAGGTGTAGATACCTTCTAGCCATTGCCGCAAGTGAACAAGATGAGAAGATTCTATTAATCTTTCCAATGGTTGCAACTCTTCGATGTCAATTTGTGATGTTTTAATATCAGGTAAAAATCCCCTGACTTTTCCTTCTGTGCAGGTTTTATTTAGTTCTACAACGACATAACCAATACGATCATCCCAAACTTCAGGGGGAACATAACAAAGGCGATCGCCCGTCCTGATTGCTCTACATTCTAAACGTCCCACTCCGGTGAGCAGTAAATCTGCAACATTTGCCATCAAGCGCCCATATTGGTTCCAACAATGACTGGCTTCTAAGTCAGTGGGAATATCCAGCATTTCTAAGTAGCTATTAACCACTAGTACAGCTAAAGTATTTACATACACTTGTTTAGCTTTTTGTTGAGTTGGTTGTTCTTGGGCAAATTCCAGAGCAGTTTCTCGAAATTTCACCGGAATGGGAATAGAGATGATTTGCTGTTGGGTAGAGTAACTCATAGCCGTAGATTCAAAAATTAGGACTCGATATTCAAATAACCTTCGCTGTTAATATAACCTTGGGATTTGCCAAAGTTGAGAAGGCGGGGAAAACACTGACGTTGATAGAAACCGCTGAGGGTGGGTATGGATACGCCGAATTCGTCAGATAGATCTTTCCAAGAAGTTTCGGGTGGTAAGCGACGTTCAATCAAGACTAGACAGTTGATATCTGGGCGATCTTGTACGTGGATGCGACGCAAATTATTGGCTTCTTTTTTTAACCATTGCTGAATTTCTTCTAGTATGGGTGGTGCTTCCGGTCGTGCTGGAATTAAATTTACTGGGTCTAGCTCTTCACCATTTTGATCTTGTATGGGATGAATTGTATTATTACTACCAACCCTACGACTATCTTCTAGCCTGTACTTCAAATACCCGTTGAGCCATGTTATGACACTACCTTTTCCTGAATTGTAGGGTTCCTTAACGGTATCTGCCTCGCAAAGATTGCGGCAAAAATATAGCCAGGTTTTTTGTAGTGCTTCCTCCGCATCAGGTACACCCGTACCCCGCAACAGTTTACCTGTTTGCTGAATCAGTAAAAAAATTTTATGCAGTCCTTTTTGACGTTCAATACTACCTCTCGGATGCTGACAGGTTTCTTGAACAAGTTGGAGGATTTGCGCTTCTAATTCATCCATACTGTCATCGTCGGTCTGATTTGATTGTTCAGGGTTACCTGGTAACAGTCTTGGCATAACTTACCTTTACAAGTCTTATGGCTACTTATCCAGATGTGATCTGATTTCGTACTTGCTATTTCTTTCTTCAGACTTAAGTTGATTGATAACCTTGGTAACATCGACACCAGTCGTCTGCCGTAACTGCTCTAAGAAAGACGCCATTTTGGGAACACTACCACCATTTGTAGCATCAATGACAGTCAAATTGTCTACCTGTACCTCTGGCACTCCTGCAGCCAACATGCGCAACAATGGTTCTAGTTTTTGATAGATGAAGATTTCTCGGGCAGATGCACCAGCGTTTTGCCAAGATTCGGCGAGATACTGCGTCCCGGCGGCTTGGGCTTTACCTTCTTCTACAATGCGGGCTGCATCTCCCTTGGCTTTGGCGATCGCCCGTTGGGATTCTGCCTCTGCTGGTGCAACCACATCAGCTTGTAACTGGTTTTCTACCTTTTTGATGCGTTCAGTTTGCACGCCAACTTCTGCTTGCACCTTTGCGACTTGGGCATTGACAACCGCTTCTACCTCTGCAATCATAGCAGTCCGCTTTGTCAGGGTATCTCTAACTCTGCGTTCCGCGTCTGCTTTGGCAATTTCCAAATCCCGTTCAATCTGCCTGAGTTTGGTAATGCGGTTGTTTGCCGAAGTTTTTATTATCGCCTCGGCTTTCGCTTCGGCTTCTCCTATGCGTGCATCTCGTAACAATTCTGCTTGCTGTTTGCGTCCGATAGAATCCAGATAGCGCACCTCATCAAAGATATTCTTGATTTGGAGGTTGTCTAATACTAATCCCAGCTTTTCCAAATCGTCTTCAGCTTCTTCAAGTAGGCTTTTGGCGAAGGCTATTTTATCTTCGTTCACCTGTTCTGGCGTCAGATTTGCCAATACTCCCCGCAGATTTCCCTCCAGCGTCTCCTTTGCCAACTGTTCAATATCCTTGCGGCTTTTACCCAACAGTCGCTCAATCGCATTGTAAATTGTCGGTTCTTCTCCAGCAATTTTGATATTTGCGACTCCTTCTACTGTCAGGGGAATTCCGCCTTTTGAGTATGCATGCGATACCCGTAGTTCAATAATCATGTTTGTCAGATCCATGCGGAAAGTTTTCTCTAGTAGAGGGTTTTGAATCCTACTACCTCCTTTTACTAACCGGTATCCAACCGAATTTCCATCACCAAGAGAAGTGCGACTGCCAGCGAAAATCAGTACTTCGCTTGGTTGACAAATATAGTATAAGTTACGAATCACCCACCAACCAGCGGCAGTTCCAGTACCAAAAATTCCTAGTAGTAAAGCGATAATTTCCATAATCTTTCTTCCGAATTTAAGTGTAATTTGTAGAACATTCAAACAGTGAACTCTTAATAGGGAACTCTTAACAGGGAACAGGAAATAGGGAACAGGAAATAGGGAACAGTAGCAGCCGTAGTAAAAACTAATAACTGATAACTGTTAAAACAGTGAACAGTAGCAGCCGTAGTAAAAACTGATAACTGATAACTGGTGACTGATAACTGTTAAAACAGTGAACAGGCGTTGAGTGAGGGTACGTTCAATGCGAATAATGAATTTGCTCTGGATATACTCGGAAAGAATCAAAGAAATTAGCTGTTTCTGTGGTTAATTCAACAGGTGCTACAGAACCTAGAAAATACATGCGTCGTTTAACTAGAAAAAATCGATATTGTCCCCAAGCTGCATTAGGATGTTGCACCAGAAACTCTATACCAGGATATCCATCAATCACAAGATCGGTACTCCGAACGACTTTACCAGAGAACTCGCTTTTACTAGAGAATTGCTTTCGGAATTCATTTTGCATAACTTTCCGAATCCCCACAGTAGATAGATATTCAACGTCTTCAGATAAATCTATGTAGGTAACGAAATATGCCGTCTTAGTTGTTGGATTTTCAGAAGCTAATTCTTGGGGTTTATTCTTTGTTATACGCCCAGGCATCCAAATTTTAGTATCGCCCTGTGCTGTGGAATAAGTAACATCGTTGGCAATGACATCTGGTTGTAATGGTGCTTTAAAAACTAAATTCTGATGGGATGCTGATTTGTTAATCAATGCAGCAGATGGGTTTTGCGTTCCCAAAGTCACTGCAATTATGGTGATAGCAAAAGTTTTTAAGGTGTTCATAAAAAACCTCGGGAGTTTGGAAATTGTCGTCTAAAACCGTCATCTCTAGTCCTTTCCTTGATTGAGAGTTCCTGTGACATCAATACCAAGGGTTTGATTGACGCTTTCTAGGAACTGAAGCACGATTTCGGGATAAACGTTGACTAAGCTGGCTAAAGATTTTCCATCACCGTTGTCAATCACGTTCACTTTCTTGAGTTGAATGCGCTTGGGAATCTGCACTGCTTCTTGGAGTACAGTTTCAATTTGTTGGATTAGGAATAATTTGGAAGCATCTGTTCCAGTTTGCTGCCAAACTTGGGAGAGAATATCGTTAACTAAAGCTGCGGCTTTAGCATTTTCTTCCAAGGGGGCGGCTTCTCCTTTGGCGCGGATTTCTTGGGCTTGGCGTTGGGCTTGGGCTGGGAGAACTTCATCCGCTTGTAAGCGCAAGCGTTCTAATTCTGAACGTAGTGCTTGCAGAACTTGTTCAGCTTTTGCCTTCTTTTCTTGAGCAACAGCTGTGGTAATTTCTTCTTCACAGCGGGCTTTTTGTTCTAGCTTTGCCTTTATTGTGCGGAGTTCGTTTTCTTTTTCCAGCACGATAATTCTGTCTTGGGTTTTGGCGACTTGGGCGTGTTCCTCACATTGGGCTTCTATTTGTTCTGCTTGGGCGATCGCATTTGATTCCGCAATTTCCGCATTTTTAACAACAAGAGCAATTTGCTTGCGTCCCCAAGATTTGAGATAATCTACATCATCAGAAACACTTTGAATTTTCAAGGTGTCGAGTTGTAATCCCAATTTGGTAAGGTCGCGGCTGACATCAGAGGCTATACGGTGGGCAAAACTCAGACGATCTTCATTCAGTTCTTCAGGTGTGAGAGTGGCGACGACACCCCGCAAATAGCCTTCTAGAGTTTCGCGAGAGACACGAGTTAATTCTGAGCGATCGCGATCCAAAAAGCGTTCAATAGCATTACCCACAACCCCTGGATCTGTGGAAATTTTCACATTGGCAATTGCTTGAATATTTAAAGGTGTTCCCCCCTTGGCGTAAGCATTTCGTACCTCCACCCGTACCGGCATAGTGGTAACATCCATACGCTTAACAGTTTCCACAATCGGAATACGAATAGCGCGTCCACCTAATAGCACTCGATAACCGACTTCTTGTCCATCCTGAGTACGCCATCTGCGTCCAGAAAGAACCAATACTTCATTGGGTTTGCAGATACACAAAAAGGACTTAACGAACCATACAAATACAACAGCACTAAAGATAGAAACTGCAATGGGGATACTGCTAAAAAGTAATCCTTCAACACCATTGTTGTTCTTATTAGTAGGTGTGTCGATATTAATTTGTGCTACTGGCACCGTCGCTATGTTTTGCTGAGATTTCATAGTTAGTAGTTAGTAATTAGTGGTTAGTTGTTGCTTTCTATTGCATGGTGTTTGGTGTTATTTTTCCCCTACTTCCCTCACTTTCTACACAGACACCACCCATACTTTATTGCCCTTCATACCAACAACAACGACACGAGCACCTTGATGAAGTTGTTGAGTTTCGTCAGTAAAGGCAACAAAATCTACTAAAGAACCTTTGAGATTAACACGCACCTTTCCAGGACTGTTGTAATTCAAAGGAATTTCCACCGTTGCAAAACAACCGATGATATTATCACTACGTACCAAGCTATCTACTACTTGACGTCGTCGTTGGAGAGAAATTAATCCAACGATTAATACACCACCGAAAATACCCACGAATACTGCAATACCCGCAATTATCAGGATTAAGTTTTTCATTTCCTCCTGTCCAGTTGATGAATAAATCCCAGTTAAAACTTTTCATTTCAAGACAATCCTCTTGAAGTGCTTTTGTATAACTCTGCTGGTTGAACTTTCATAAAATGTTGCTATCGCCAATACACCAGAAACAGTGAGACTGTTCAAACAGTGAACAGTGATAACTGGTAACTGATAAGTAAGACAGAGGATATAGCAGAAATGCTATATCTCTGCCGTCACGGAACGCAGCTCAAAATGAACATCACTTAGCGTGACATTTGGATTAGCGTTGGTTCTATATGTTCTTCTGTTGGAGTAGAACAAAGTTCTCTCTTTTGTTACAAAACTTTACAAGATAGCGAAACCTCAGTAACAAAAGAAAGTATGTCGTTTTGGATCCTTGCCAGAGTTATCATAAAGTTTGATATGCATCGCCAGCAAACACCATGAACCCCGAAATTGCTCGTCATCTTTGGGAATTACTTTGGCAAGATTACAGCATCCGGGTGAGTTATGCCCGCACCTACGCACAAATGATCACTGATGCGGGTGGGACTGTTGCTAATGATCACATTGCTTTTCGGTCTTTACGAATGGAGATAGACAGTCCACAGGGTAAGGTTAATTTGGGTATTGACTACTTAGGACAACTTGCTGAGGCTTTGGGCTACGAAGCGGCTGGGGAATACTCTTTTCCAGAAACCCATCTTTACGCCCGTCACTATCGCCATCCTCAGCAAGAGGAATTTGATTTACCGAAGTTGTTTATCAGCGAGTTGATTGTCGATGAATTGCCAGAAAAGACTGTCAACCTCATTCAACAAACTGTTTCCGGCGTGAATTTATTTCATTCTTCAGCAATTCTCCACACATTCGCTACTAAAACTGAACGCCTTGCCAAAGAACTGCATAGAATCTTTACGTCCCATTGGCAACCTCCCCGGCGTTCTGTAGTGGAAGAAGTGAACAAGGTAACTCAATATGGTGCTTGGGTGCTGCTGCACGGTTATGCTGTCAATCACTTTACAGGCTACGTTAATCGTCAGAATACCCCAAAATACCCAGATATTGAAACTACTGCTCGTGGTTTAGCTAACTTGGGTGTGCCAATGAAAGCTGAGATTGAGGGAGACATTGCTAGTGGTTTGCGGCAAACGGCAACTCAAGCAGTTACTGAAATTGTCACAGTCTTAGAAGATAATGTAGATGTAGAAATTCAACTCCCTTGGACTTATGCCTACTATGAAATTGCCGAGCGCTATATGGTAGAAGTGGAACCAGATCAGCAAGTGCTGTTTGATGGTTTTTTAGGAAGGAATGCCCAGCAGTTGTTTGAAATGACGCGATTGAATATAAATAAGAATAATGTAGAGACGTAGCATGTGAGTCCAGGCGTAGGTTGGGTTGAGGAACGAAACCCAACAATATCACACGTTTGTTGGGTTTCGCGCTCCGCTCTACCCAACCTACCATTCTCTTAACTGAACCGTATTGGAATATAAATAAGAATAATGTAGAGACGTAGCATGCTACGTCTCTACATCTGTATATTGCACAACTAAGCGGGAGACAATTGTTTGATTTTTTCTTCCATTGAAGAAATCAGTGATTGGTATGGCTGAATAAATTTGTCAATCCCTTCATCTAAGACAAGAGTCATCACTTCATCCAGATTAATATTGATATCTGGCTCTTTGAGACTGTCAATCAACTGATATGCTTCTTTTACCCCAGTTTCAAGCCGATTAGCAACGTCGCAGTGATCTGCGCAGGCTTCTATTGTGGCTGGGGGTAGAGTATTAACGGTATCTGAACCTATTAACTCGTTGACGTACATCACATCGCTGTAGGCGGGGTCTTTGGTACTGGTAGAAGCCCACAGTAGTCGCTGTACGTTCGCTCCTTTCTCGGCTATTGCTTTCCAACGCTCACTGTGGATAATTTCTTTGTATTTTTGGTAAGCAATTTTAGCGTTAGCAATTGCAACTTTGCCTTTGACTGCAACTAAGCGAGCTTGCATTGCCAAATCTTCAGTACCAATTGTCTTAATTCTTTCCTCAACCATTTGGTCAACTTTAATGTCAATTCGACTGAGGAAGAAACTAGCAACAGAGGCTATTTTGCTAATATCTTGACCCTTATTGACTCTTGCTTCCAATCCTCGAATGTATGCCCAAGCCGCCTCTTCATAGCTTTGAATCGAGAACAATAGGGTAACGTTGACATTAATTCCGTCGCTAATCACCTGTTCTACTGCTGGTGCGCCGCTGAGAGTACCGGGAATTTTTATCATGACATTTTCCCGCCCAATTTCGTGATAATATCGCTGCGCTTCGTCAATCGTAGCTTTTGTATCGTGGGCAATAGTTGGAGGAACTTCGATGCTAACGTAGCCATCCAAGCCTCCAGACTCTTCGTAGATAGGTCGGAAAATATCACAAGCGTTGCGGATATCTTCAAAGATGAGGTATTCGTAAATTTTAGAAACAGGTAAACCTGCTCGAATTCCTGCTTCGATATCAGCATCATAGAGGGCGTTTCCGGCGATCGCTTTTTCAAAAATCGCAGGGTTAGAAGTAATTCCACGGATACCCCGACTCGAAATCATGCGCTGGAGTTCACCAGACTCAATCAAGTCCCGAGTCAAATTATCCATCCAGATACTTTGACCGTAATCTTTTATTGTTAACAGTGGGTTGCTTGCCATTTTTACCACCAAATTCGATTTCCGTTCTCGTCAACTCGTGCTTGTCGAATCACATCAGAGATTTGCTTAGCATCCCTTACGTGGTGAAGTGCTTTTTTTTCACCATTTGGGTATTCCACAATAAAGTAGGTAGGAACTTTAATCCAGTCACCTGTAATATCCGGTGAATCTACAGCAATTTGCTTTGCTCTTTCTTGAATGCTTTGCGGCTTTTCAGCAATCACATCTCCCGGATTTACTGTTAAATTCCTTTCCTTGACTGATGGTTCTGCTTTCGTGTGTTTATCTATACTTACTGGCTGGTCTATTTCTGATTTTTGTTGAGTCTTCATAGCTTGAAACAAGTTGTCAACGGTCTTACTATTCTTAAATCAAGCCTAAAAAAACAAACACATTAACTCCTCTTTCAAGAGAGGGACTTTAAAAATCACAATAAAATCTTCCGGTATACATTTTCGGTATAATATTTATTTCATCTCAATTTTGTTGAATAACACAGACTTGATTTTCATCAAAAAGATCGAGATGAAATATAAGTAAAGATTTGACTATTTTGCTCTGCTTAAATAAGTTTCGATCAAAGGTGTCATCAACAGATTGCAGTCGAATTTACAACCAAATTATGAGCAGTATTTTTCAATGATAGATCATGAAAAACCTTGCTCATAATGACTGCTATGATGGAAAATTAAGAGTCTTTATAATTTTCATCTATCCAACAGCGTGGCAAGCTCTCACCAGAAGGAAAAAGTAATTGCTCTTTCTTAAAATCTTCTGGTTCTTGTTCTTCTTCTCCCGCTTGAAGTTGCCCAGCGACAGTAGGTTTCAATGGGCTAATCAGTGCTTCGAAGTCGCGTATTTCTACTAATTGACCAGTCTGCTTGTCTTGAAGAAGCATGGCGAAAATGGTTTGAATGAATGTTTAACAAATTAATTAGCTAGACAGCTTCTAACAGTAGCCTATTCTTTTCTGTGTTTCACTCACCCTAAGATAGAATTGACCACTGACCTTTCATGTAGTATTTGTTAATACCATACTGTGACGTTCAGCATAAAATGAACTATCAATACAGCTTTTAATACCAATTGCTCATGATAGCTTGCCCGTAAAGTGCCATAATAGATGATATTAATCTTTCTTAATACATTTGTCTGCAAGACTTACACACTGTAGTTGTTTGTCACCAAATATTAAGCTCAAATTTACAGAGAAAATGAGAAAATTACGTATCTTAAATATAACTTTTGGAGGAGTATTAAAGAGCATGCTTCCTATAGACTTAAAAATCATACTAAACTCAATTAACTTGTTTTCATGGTATACAAAATTTTAAAAAATTGTACATTTGAAATGATAGTTCAAGATTATCTTTTTAAAAGCACGTTATCTTTCCTAACATGTGTCAGTGTTTTATTGTACAGTAATAGTGCGATCGCGGCGGAAAAGATTGTTTTAAAATACGGTATTTTTCGTGAATCAGTGTCAGTAGAAAAATTAACAAAATTTGCCGAGACAGGAGAAGTTTCGCCAATGCTAAATTTACTCTTGAATCAGGCTCGTCAAGATCCGCAAACAGTTCGTAATGTCTTAACAAAAGAGGTCAACGCTAGCCCAGTTGTGTTAGATCGACTACTGAATAACCCGATTGGTGAATTTTTAGTAGACCAAATCGGTCAAACAATTCATACTCCCTCAAGTGAAGCTAACCCACAAGCTTTGCGATCAGCTCTAGTGTTATCAGCTAACAAAGATAATAAAGTGTCATTGATTGAAATTATTCAAAATTATCCGACGCAAGAGGTGTATGTAGAGGGGGAGCGTCTTGTCCGCACATATGATCAACTCAGTCTTCTGGCAGAACGTTTGCAAAACCTGCTCTCTTGGCGCGAATAATATTTAAAATATTTGTGAGGTTTGCCAATCTCAAATCTTGGTAAGGGCGCTAAGAAACAGCATTTAGCAAATTAGGGTGGAGAAGAAATATGATGAACACAGTACACTCACAGCGCAAAAAAGCTTCGTTTCCTGCTGCAATATTTCTTTCAGCTTTGCTAACACTTCCAGTACTTTCTGGCTGCGGAGGAGGTTCTCGAACCGCAGCGCCACCACCACCTGTTGAGGATAGTGTTACTAGAACAGTAAATAATCCAACCCCAGCAAACCAACCCCAAACTAAAAAGGGATTGAGTACAGGGCAGAAAGTAGCAATTACATTAGTCGGAGCAGCTGCTCTATACTACCTCTACAACAGGCATAAGAATTCCCAGAAAGAGGGAGCGCAAGGTAAGTACTACCTTTCAAAGAATGGGCGTGTTTACTACCGGGATGAGCAAGGTCGCCCTCACTGGGTAACCTCACCATCTGGAGGAATTCAAGTTCCCGAGTCTGAAGCGCAACAATACCGGGATTTTCAAGGCTATAACGGGCGTACTACAGGTCGCAGTCTCAGTGATGTAGCTCCTGCAAACGCTCCAGCATTTTAAATCAACAAGCACACCCCTTAACAGTTCAAAATTCGTCTTGGAAAGTTTGCTCTGTCGGGAAACGCTCTTGGCACGCCAGTTCGCTCAAGTCGGGAAACCCTTTCGGCAGTTCCTCATGGGGAGCCAGTGCGTTCGTTGCCCAGAGCAGCGCCTTGCGGTGAATAAGGGCGCGCATGAGGCGTTTTCCCGCCGTAGGCGACTGGTGTTAGCCGTCAGGCGAAAGCAGGCATACCCGGAGGGAGCCAGGGAAAGCAGTCCTTGTTTCCCGACAGAGGGACAAGCGCGTTGGGGTTCCCCACGCCAGTCCGCTCAAGTCGGGAAACCCGCCCACGCGGCTGGCTCCCGTTGTGGCGACTGGCTGTTGGGTTCCCCCCTACTCTCCTGATTTATCCCC
>NZ_QMEB01000076.1:11475-23777 GCF_012912135.1 Brasilonema bromeliae SPC951
TTTATCCCCCATAGAACTTTGTTGGTCGAAATTGAAGCAATTTCTCCGTTCTCGTGAAGCACGCACACTGGAATTACTCGATCAAGCAATGACTGATGCCGTAAATTATATTACCGAAGATGATGCCTACGAGAAGGTTCAATCATTGTGGTCTATTTACCTGAAAATTGCTGTAAAGACAGTTTCACTTGAGGATTTAAACCGCAACAGAAACTGAGACGACGTGTAGACGTAGAGATCTTAAACCGTTTAATTTACGATACTTTAAAAGTTATGTTAAGAAAGCGCCCTGCCCCCCAAGAGCCTTAATGATAAGTCTTTAACCGGACACGATATAAAGGTGCGATCGCCATTTACGACGATCCAGCCCGAAGTTAGAGCGAACTTCGACAATTCACCTCGCTTCACGTGAAGCAATGACAAGCAAATAACCATTGATTCAAAAAATGGTCAAGCAGAAAAAGCAATTTCTACTTGACCACAACGGGTGTAAATGATATAATCCAAACAATATTTTTGTTAGAACTATACTGAAGTTAGCTCAAAGGTTTTGAGATATTTCAGCCGATAATTTCTTTTTTGATTGAGTTCAGTTGTGCACCTAATTCTTGCCGAGTAGAACCTTTGAGTAAATAGCGGGAAGTAAACCAAATTGTGTAACCAATCCCTGTTAATTCCAGCAGCGGGCCTAGAAGTGGAATATCATTGACTGCATCTAGCACCGCCAACATTAGTCTGAGTAGAGTAACCGTCACCACAAGTAAAGCAAAGCTAATAACTGGCAGCTTGTATTCGTTGAAAAAGCTACCTAAATATTCAGGCAGTTCTGCTAAATATGTAGAAATTTGTCTACCAAACTGCTGCGCTTCTTCTTCAGTTTGAGTCGCAGGTGGTAGCATTGCCAGACTTCCTGGCTCTGAACCTTCAAGTTCTTTGATGCCTTCTTTTATCTTGGCATCAGTGTATTCAGCTTGTTGTAGTTCGCTGTCCATAGTATTTCCTCACTCTCAAATAACAACAATTTTTTCTACTTAAATTTGTGGTACTAGCCTACCATGTCAGAAAGTGCCGCAACTACACCATATTCGTCAGCTTTATCGCCAACACGTTCTGTGATTTCAGCACCAGCAATCTGATCATTGCGACTTGTATTCTGCACAACCACAAACAATCTATACCATTGGGAAACCAGAATCTCTCAATTCATGCAGCCCAGGTTTGGCACTGGATGATGAGTAAATACGCCTACAGCACACCTATGCAAACCTAAGACCATCCTTACTTCCTCCTACAAGCGAAAATTATTTGTACAAGAATCTTCTAAATGCAGTTAACCATATTGATACTATTTTTAAACGAAATTTTCACCCATCTTTTGGGATAAGTTTTCTCTTTATCAAATTGAAAAATTATTCGTTTTCAGATAAAGTCCAACCAAATGTTTTTAACAAAAAGTCAACTATACTGGAATTCCTGATTTAGCAATCTTTCTGGTAGGGATTGGTGAGCGCTATCTAAATTGTAGACCACATGCATCAAAGATTTTGGTGGGGGAGACTAACCCATTACTCATCCAGACGTCGCACTGTCCAACATTGCTGTCTCAAGCGCGACTCACGGCTGTGTTCTTCTCTATTCAATCTGAAGGTTTAGCTCATTTCCTGCAAATGGTGATCATTTATTTATTTTTGTGACTGTAATGCTTTACAATTTTTGCCAGAAAGTAGTCACAACAATACTACTAGTTCACCACACAAATTTTCACAGGTAATCAGAGTCTTGATAAACTAGTTTCAAACTCAACATCTACCAATCGCAGAAAAATACATAGTCAAGGAATACTCCTGTAGATTACAAAACTATATGCATATATAGTCTTACAATCTATCAACTTCGACATTTTTCTAATTGCGAGTCACAAAAAATCTTAAAAAAATAAATCATTCTCTCGGGAGAGGGTTCAAAATAACTAAATTCATAATCGAATAAATAGGAGAGATTTTGAAGGATAAAGCGAATAATGCCACTTTCTATAATTAGATAATTCGATTGTTATTACAGTCAGACGATGGATAGTTTTTATGTTTGTGAATTTTAATGCTTGCTGTTGTAGCGGCAAGATTTGAGCCAAGAACAGGAAAACCAAAACATTGACTCTTTACTTGCTGTTCGGGACAATGTTTTGCAACCACCTCAAAAAGTAGCGGGTAAAGCCAAAAAGCAGTATGAGCAAACTACAACCGCTATTGCTGAGTATCTCCGCAATACGAATCTGGAAGAACTGAATCCTGAAGGAATTCAGCAAGACTTGCAAAAATTACTAGCCGATCCTAAAGAAGGTGCGAATGCATTACGCGATCTGCCGCTATGCTGCAGCGAAGCTATCGCCTCTGGCAAGTTGATCGCGAAACCTTAGTCAAACTCGTGACGCAACGAGGAGATTTGAGTGAAGAGCAAGTAATACCGTTTCACTTTAAGGTTGATACAAATAGGCAGCAAGCAGCAATGCTTGGGGCTTTCTTGCAGGGCAGTATGAGCGCGTTTTGTGTAGATAAATGCGTCGTCCTTCGTTAACTCTTGAGTTAACATCATTGACTCTACTTACCCTTCAACTGATTGCTGTAGGGGTGTCGAGTTTTCCGGGTAGGTTTATGCAGAGTTTTTGAAAATTATAAGTAGCGATCTACCTAATCAAACGTAAAATGTCCGCAGCGTAAGCGCAGGCGCACGCAAGCGAGGGCGTTAGCGTATCCGTCGTGCCCAGCCCAGGATTTGTGGTCTAATCATAAGAATAAGCACTGCTCTAAGACAAGTCTCATATAGCCGCACCTGTGCCAGGATAAAAAGGGGGCTAAAAAAGTGGATTCGATATCACCTGATTTCACTGCGGAGTTCGTAAAATTATGCAATGCCACTAATCTTTATGATCAAGCGATTTTTCCGAAAAGCCCTGACATTATTGTCAGTGTACTACGCCTATATGCTTGAGTATCGGGCGGAACTCATTTTATGGGTACTGTCAAACTCTCTGCCAATTATTTTAATGGGAGTGTGGATACAGGCGGCGCAAGGAGGACGGTTTAATCTGTCACCTGTAGATTTTGCTCGTTACTTTCTTGCAGTTTTCATTGTTAGGCAAATCACAGTTGTTTGGGTCGTTTGGGAGTTTGAAAGGGAAATAGTAGAAGGAAAACTTTCACCACGCTTGTTACAACCTATTGATCCCGTGTGGCATCATATTGCTGCTCATGTTTCTGAGAGATCGGCTCGTTTTCCTTTTACATTGTTCTTGTTAGTCGTCTTTTTTCTCCTTTATCCGCAAGCTTTTTGGGTGCCAAGTTTCACAAAGATTTTTCTATTTTTGTTAGCGAGTGTACTGGCTTTTGTTTTACGCTTTATCATGCAATACTCATTTGCAATGCTTGCTTTTTGGACGGAACGAGCAAGTGCTGTAGAAAATTTTTGGTTTTTGTTTTATTTATTTTTGTCTGGAATGATTGCACCAATTGAGGTTTTTCCTGAATCGGTGCGCGCAATAGTCCTTTGCACACCATTTCCTTATATGGTTGATTTTCCTGCAAGTATTTTGGTTGGATTACCCGTGGATTTGGCACGGGGATTTTTGTCAATGGTGGGTTGGATTTTGGTGTTTTTGGGTTTGAATCGTTTACTGTGGCGACGGGGATTAAAGCGATACTCAGGGATGGGAGCATAGACAATTCAAAATCGCGTAGCGTTGCGAGTGAAGCGTAAGCGCAAAGCGCACGCGGCTTGGGCGTTAGCCGTAAGGCGAAAGCAGGCATACGCGCAGCGTGTCCCCTTGGGACTCAGCAATCTCAAAATTCAAAATATGTCCTATGGGCACACTACTTTGGAATTCGTAAGTTTTTCCTTTAGGAATTCCCCACGTGTAGCTATTGCAACCTGTTACGAATCAAAGAAACACCTCCCTCACTCACTCACTCCCTCCCTCAAGAGGTACAAAGGGCAATGCTTGCGGCTACGTCCTGCCTCAGTCACCTGGGGTGCGCAATTGACTTGTGTTTATCTGGACTTTATCATGAAGGATAAAAGGTTTATTTCTGACTTAACTGGCGATCGCTCTGGTACGCCGCTCCCAAAGGGATTATCACCACCTGCAAGCTTGAGATCATCCCACAAGAACAGTCAACAAGGTTTACCATGAAGAAGTATTAATTTTTAAACTTTTTTTCTAACTTTTTACCTTGTTTACATGGACTGGCAAGAAATTTCTGGAAACTGGGTACTTGTTCCGCGAAATCCTGTTGGTGTGATTCACTTTCTTGGTGGAGCATTTGTTGCTACAGCACCTCATCTGACGTACCGTTGGTTGCTAGAACAACTGGCAAGTAAAGGTTATGTTGTGATCGCGACACCGTTTGTGAACACTTTGGATCATAGTGCGATCGCAAAATCTGTCCTGTTAAACTTTGAACGCGCCCTAGAACGCCTACAGGATAGTTCGGCAATACGCAAGCGTTACCTTCCCATTTATGGAATCGGGCACAGCATGGGTTGTAAACTCCACTTGCTGATCGGCAGCCTCTTCAGTGTAGAACGCGCTGGCAATATCCTCATATCCTTCAACAACTATGCTGCACGGGATGCTATTCCCTTAATCGAACAGTTCAACTTAGCCGCCGTCGAGTTTACCCCCTCACCCTTAGAAACTAACAAACTCGTGCAAGATCGGTATAACGTTCGCCGTAACCTACTGATCAAATTTAGCAACGACACCCTAGACCAATCAACAGCTTTAACTGAACTATTAAAACAACGCTTTCCAGAGATGGTGATAGCACAGACGCTAAACGGAACTCACACCACACCCTTAGGGCAAGATATTAAATGGCAAACGGGAGAATCTTTCACGCCGTTTGACGCTTTTGGACAGTGGTTTAAGCAAGAAGTGTACCGTGATCTTAATCAGCTTAAAAGCATCATCCTCTTTTGGCTAAACCCTCTTGCCCATCCCATAATTAACTAGGGATATCATCAAAAAGCCAGATTTTCACAACAGTCTATACTCTAAATTATTATTAATTAATGATTATTGATTAATGAATAGTGCGTTTCAAATTTTAGTCATTGATGATGATCCAGCAGTACAGATACTTCTTTTAAGGATGCTGGAAAGACAGGGTTATAAAGTATTGGTAGCCAGCAACGGCAAGGATGGAATTACAAAAGCAATGGCTTGTTCTCCAGCGCTAATTATTTGTGACTGGATGATGCCTGGATTAAATGGATTAGAAGTTTGCCAGCGAATCAAGACAGACCCTCAATTATCTACCACGTTTTTTATTTTATTAACATCTTTAGATTCGGTAGCTGATCGTGTTAAAGGGCTAGATGCAGGTGCTGATGATTTTATCACTAAACCTATTGAACAAAATGAATTACAAGCGAGGGTAAGAGCAGGATTGCGTCTACACCAACTCAGTAAAGATTTGCAAACTCAAAAGGAAATTTTAGAAGCAGAATTGGCAGAAGCCGCAGAGTATGTGCGTTCCCTTTTGCCTATCCCAATGACGCATCCTATACAGATTAATTTCCAATTCATTCCCTCGCGTCAACTGGGGGGTGATTGTTTTGATTACTACTGGCTTGACTCTGATTATCTGGCAATTTACCTGTTAGATACCGCTGGACATGGACTCAGAGCAACTCTCCCCTCTCTTTCCGTGCTGAACTTACTGCGATCGCATGCTCTTGCTGGTCTGAATTATTATCAACCCAGTGATGTTTTGCAAGCGTTGAATAATACTTTTCAAATGAATTATCGAAACGATAAATACTTTACTATTTGGTATGGAGTTTATAACCGAGTTAAGCGACAGTTAATTTACGCAAGTGCAGGTCATCCACCAGCAGTCTTAGTATCTGGAAAATCTCCAACTAAGCCGAAAGTCCAAAGATTGAAAACCCCTGGTATGCCAGTAGGCATGTTTCCAGAGGTAAAATATGTAGATGACTTTTGTCAGATTGAAGAGTCCAGTTCTCTTTATATTTTCAGTGATGGTGCTTATGAAATTACCCAATCAGATGGCACTATTTGGACTTTGGACGCTTTTATTCAGATGCTAGTCACCTCACAGCTTCAATCTGAGGGTAAACTGGATCACATTTTGAATGGTATCATCTCATTAAACTCCAAAGAAGCTTTTGATGATGATTTATCTATGATCCAGGTTAAATTTGATTAATTTATTCCAGAACTAACTGTTTTATTGAACTCTTCTCGATTGGAATATATTTTAAATATTTTATCCATACCTGTCAGTTCAAACAATATCCTAACTTGCTCATTAATCGAGCAGATAACCATATTTCTATCTACAGATTTTAGAGCTTTAAAAGCTAACACCAAAGCACCCAAGCCAGAACTATCCATAAAAGTGACTTCTTTCAAATCAAGTAACACTGTTTTGGTACTACTTTCTTTTTGTAAAATTTCATCAATTTTTTTTCTCAACTCTTGCGATTGAGCCGCATCTAAAATTCCACTAGGTTGAATAACTTTGATTTCTTCTACCATCATAAGGAAACACTTTTTGTATAATTAATAACAAATTACTCAGTCTATACCCATACTAATTCATTTCAAAAACACTTGCCACATCAGTATGTATAAATTCAAAATAATAAGTCAATCATCATATCAAGATATTGACAAGTTCTTGATTTTTTCATACCGTGCTCAGCGAAAGACTTTATGCTTGTGGTGGAATGGGACTCACCTTGGCTCGATATAGCAGTTTATCACCTTGATGGTAACCAATGTAACGTACCTTAACCAGTTCACCAACTTGTGCAGTACCTTCTAAAAGTTGGTGTAGTTGGGGATCATAAGGTAGTTCTGCTCCTACACGTGCTATGGCTTCCACTCCCCACTGCTGCAAAAGTCTCTCTAAGGGTTTGTGCACTAACGGTACGATGTTGATCGCGCTTAATTGGGGATTTTCCCGTGCTTTGTGTGCTGCAGTGGGAAATTGCACCAACAAAGATTCCAGCAATTGTAAACTAGACTGCTGGAACTCTTGGAGCAATACCTGTCGTTGTTGTTGTATTTGCTGTTGCGATCGCTCGTATTCTTTTTTCAATTCTGCTATTTGTTGTAACAATTGTTGAGATTCGTTAGTTGATGTATCTTCACGTTTTACGAATTCTTGTTGAGAGAAGATTGTAACTAGCTCATTAAAAGTAATTTGTAGTGCTTGCGCTAACTTGAGGAGGACATCCACCCGCATCTGCTCAACTCCCAGCCGCCGTAGCCGCACAAGCTGACGCTCTGAGACGCCAGCAGTGCGACTCAGAGCTTTAAAACTAGAAATACCCACACGTTGCATTAAGTCATGCAACTGTGAAGTGAAATCGATGTGGGACATCGTTGGCAATGACTAACTGCTGGTTCCTCAGAACTACAGTTTAGTGGTTAGTGGTGCTTTTTGACAAGCAGATGAGTTATTAAGGATTAGGGAATAACAACTGACCAACTTCATGCCAAATGCATCTTCAAAACGCTTTTGGGGGCTTTGCGAACTTTGGCTAAGATAGTTTCTTTACCCAAACGCTGGCAAGCTTCATAGCGATGGCATCCAGAAAATCCATAATACTGTCCATCGACTTCTAATACATCGATTGGTTCTTGTTGCCCAATGGCAGCAATCGATTCCATGAGAGCTTTTACCTTGTGGGGATCGTTTGTACGTGGCAAAGGTCGCCGTATCTGATTTAAAGGAATCTCTTGAACTTTAATCATAAATAAGTTTTGTTGATAAATCGTGTCTTGTGGTTCTTGATATATCATAGTCGTTATGACTATGATTTGCAAGAAACTAAATTGCCAAAACTAATATTAGTTTGATCAAATAACTTGTGCCAAAAACTACTAAACTACATAGGAGTCAACTTTTCAAGGAACCCCAAAGGAGAAACAAGGGTCTTCATTTTAGGATCCTCCACTGTTATTTTTTCTCCAAGGATATTCCGGTTTGGGGGCTTACAACCAAATAAATCTAGCATGATCCTTCTGACCTCATACTGTTTTTGCGGCTTATCCACCCCAATACAGTTGTAGTGGAAGAACAAAGGTTTTATGAAAATTATCTGGCGTATTTCTTACACCGTACTGACCACGTTTTGTTTATTAGGTTTGACAGGAGCCTCAGGTCCTGCTAGCAACACAAAAGATGTGGAAATTAAGATTGGCATAGTGCAGCGATTTGGAGATAATTCCACAGAACAGCTACAATTAGAGCCTACCAAAGGCGATCGCCTGAGGCTAAAATTTCAAGATGGTAATCGTCAGCAAACCCTAGTGACTACCAACCCTGTCAAGCTGGAAGTCTTGATGGAAGCTTTACCAGCAGCAGTGGTCAAGGAAAGGGTTGTGCTGGGCACCTACCGCACCTACGAAACAGCCGAGGACAGCGCGAAACACTGGCGTGATAAGGGAATAGAGGTAGAAATAGCCCAACCAGAACGCTGGCAAGTTTGGGCAAAGCGCGAAGTGTATAACACTCCCTTACTCAGGCGTTTACTTCTTTCGAGTGTAGAAACAGCTGCTCAAAAGACTGCTTTTGTAGATAGCCAAGTTTTACAAAATGTACCGCGAGTCACGAGTCTATTGAATGGCAAACGCTACACCATAGATAATTTGGAAATTAGTAGTGATAAAAATTTAATTCGCGTTAACGAAAGTAAAAAACCAGAAAAAGCACGTCTTTACGCTGGACGGATGAAATTGCAGCCAAATGCTTACGGTAGCTATACTCTGGTTAACGAAGTAGCTTTAGAAACATACTTGCGTGGAGTTGTGCCGTATGAAATTGGTGCTTCAGCCCCTACGGCAGCAATGGAAGCACAAACGGTTCTTGCTCGGACTTATGCTCTGCGAAATTTACATAGGTTTGTGATAGATGGGTATCAATTGTGTGCTGATACTCACTGCCAAGTGTATTATGGGTTGAATGGAGTGACACCAAACACAGATCGGGCGATCGCAACAACACGCGGTATGGTTCTCACCTACAGAAACGAGCTCGTAGATGCCCTATACTCTTCTACAACAGGCGGCGTCACTGCTTCTTTTAGCGATGTCTGGAATGGTGATGATCGTCCTTATCTGCAACCCATCGTAGACGCTCCCAGCGATAAGGTATGGAATTTATCTGGGCAAAATTTAGCAGATGAAAACCAATTTCAACGGTTTATCAGTATCAAAATCGGATTTAACGAAAGCCAGAAAGACTTGTTCCGTTGGCGTAAGGAATCTAGCTTGAAAGATATTACCAAGGGTTTACAGAAATTTCTGAAAGTGAAAAATAGTCCCTACGCAAAGTTTCAAACTATCAGAGATATGAAAGTCGTAGAACGAAGCAAGAGCGGACGCATTCTTAAACTTGATGTCAAAACAGATATTGGCACCTTTTCTTTACATAAAGATGAGGTTCGCAGCGCTTTTGCTGCCCCTGTGAGCACACTGTTTTACTTACAACCCTTAAATAAAGGTGAATCTGAACTATGGGGATACGCTTTTGTTGGTGGCGGTTTAGGACATGGAGTTGGCTTAAGTCAAGTAGGTGCTCAAAATCTCGCTCAACTAGGTTGGGAGAGTCAGAAAATTCTCCAATTCTACTATCCTGGAACTAAAATTCAAATTCTCGGTAACGGGATTTCCGAAACCAATTGAGTGATTTGTTATACTCCAGATCCCCTTTCGCATTTGCAGGGTGACTGAGGGCTTTTTCTGGAGTAAACTAGACAGTCAAATAATTTACGGTTAATTAACAAAGTTAGGTTTGTTATCTTTGTTAGTAGCAGATTGCTAGAATTAAATTAATGAAGCAGGAACACGGGACACCCTGTGCTCCTGCTTACATAACGTGAATCTAGATTGAATGCCAAATTCGGCGTTGGAGCAGACACACCACAGAACGATTTCTGTTGTTAGTTCTGCTTCTTCTTCTTTCGTGTAGCTACGACATCGAAGACTCTTGCAAGAGGTTAATTTTTGAGAACCCTAACTTTTAATAAAGTTCCTCTTCCTGGTGGGTTTCGATTGTGGAGTTAGACCTTGGATAGGCGACACAGGTCAGCACATATCCAGATTGAATCTGGTCATCGTCTAAGAATGACTGGTCAGACTGATCTACTTCACCTTCTGTGATCTTACCAGCACAGGTAGAGCAAGCACCAGCGCGGCAAGAGTAGGGCAGGTCAAGACCAGCTTCTTCAGCGGCGTCTAGAATATATTCATCGTCCTCAACGTCAATTGTTTGGTTCAGCCCTTCAGCTTCGTTGATCAGTGTTACCTTGTAAGTTGCCATTTTGTAACTCTCTATGAGTGCAAATAGACTGTATAAGTTATCCTGAAGCAAAAAGTACGGCTTTTGTTATCGGAACAGCTGCCAATTAAAATTTGCTTCACCTTTGATACTACGAGAAAAATAAAACGATGTAGCCAGAAATTGAACTCGATTAGTAATGAAATTATGCGAGTTAATTATGATAAATTTATCTTATAAAAATCAGTATCCACTTCCTAGATTGTTAAGTAAAGTTACAGGTGTGAGATGCCTGTAAGCGTCTTGATAGTTGTGAACTTGCCTGCACTATTGGGAGGAATGAAGGTGATGCTCCCAAAGGAAGCCTTACCTGGCGCAAACGCCTGAAAAAACAAGATACCCGACAACTCTTACGAAGTCCGGAATCTGAAATTCCGAGGTTAACGGATTTGACATCACTCAGGAAGTGCGATAGCGAAGCGCTGCTGCTTTCAGCAGATCGCGTACTTATCCGATGATGGTTTCCCCCTACCTTGTCGCCAGCAGTTATCCGCTTCCCATGCACCATTTTCAGATTGTCGCTTGCGGCTGCGGACGGTGAGTGTGTTATACCAATTTGAAAAAAGAATGCGACAGATGGTAAATATATAGAGGTAGCATTTAGGGTGAGTGATGGCAGGGGTAACACATATCGAAATCCAAGAAAGTGTCGAAGAACTGGAGGCGTTGGTACGTCAACAGAATAATCCACGACTCAAAGAACGGTTACAAGCGCTTTACATGATAAAAAATCAAGGTATCACCGTGTGTGCGATTGCGCGGAGCGCAGACGCCTAAAGGCGTATCGCTAAAATACTCGGAAAGCATCGAAGCACCGTACAACGGTGGTTAGCAGATTATCGTGAAACTGGAATCGAGACGATGCTTGAATTTGGTGTAAGTCCAGGTCGAACACGAGTAATACCGAATTGGGCGGTTGAAAGTCTCAACAAACAACTAGAGGAGCCTGAAATTGGATTCGCTGGGTATAAACAAATTCAGCATTGGCTTGGTACTGTTTTAGGAATAGAAGCCGAATATGCCACGGTACATCATTTAGTACGTTATCAGCTCAAAGCTAAACTAAAAGTCCCACGTCCGCGCAATTGCAAGCAAGATATACAAAAACAGGAAGCTTTTAAAAAAACCTTGGTGACGACTTACAACTAATTTCTCAATATGCGGCTATTGTATTACCAACTTATAAAAATATCCGTTATTTTGTACAGGATGAAAGTCGGTTTGGACTCAAAACAATTGAAGGAAGAAGAATTACCCTTAAAGGCGTTAAGCCAACAGGCGACTGGCAATGGCAATTTCAAGCCTTCTGGCTTTATGGGGCAGTTGAGCCTCTAACAGGTGAAAGTTTTTTTTGGCAATTCTCTCATGTTGATACTGAATGTTACCAACAATTTTTAAACAAATTTGCTGCCTCTAATCCTAACAGCCTCAACATCATTCAGGTTGACAATGGATTATTCCACAAAGCCAAGAAATTGCAAATTCCAGAAAATATTATTTTATTGTTTCAACCACCTCATTCCCCAGAACTAAATCCTATAGAACGAGTTTGGGAACATCTTAAACGAAATTTGAAGTGGGAGTTATTCGATAATCTAGAACATTTACGCATTAAAGTTGCTGAACTTCTTGCTCAACTTACCTCTGAAGTCGCTGCTTCTCTGACTGGCTATGATTTCATTTTGAATGCCTTATCTGTCGCAAACATTTTTTGAATTGGTATTACCTTCAAATTGGAACAGATGATATTGCCAAGGCGTAGCAGTCACAAGTTCTTTGATGGATGCACCAAAGGTTCCAGCACAGATGCGGTAAAGTCCGCGTTCAGCGTCGTATTCATTGAAACCTTTTTGTGCTTGGTGGATGTGCCCGTGGAGGAAGAAGCGGAAACCACTGATACCATTTCACGAAAAGCCTGATACAAATAGAGCG
>NZ_QMEB01000077.1 GCF_012912135.1 Brasilonema bromeliae SPC951
TGCGAGTGGTGTATGTCCGGCAGCCATAATCTTTGCTTGACAGCTGAGGGTACTATTGTTGGTCGTCATGGTGGCTTTGCCAACAAGGTACGCGCCCATCACGCTTGGGTTGTGCCTTTACCTTCTGATATTGACCCTGTGACTGCTGGACCATTATTCTGTGGTGGTATCACAGTTTTTAATCCAATAGTACAGTTTGATGTCAAGCCAACAGATCGTGTTGGTGTGATTGGTATCGGTGGATTAGGTCATATGGCATTGAAGTTTCTTCATGCTTGGGGCTGTGATGTAACTGCATTCTCTACAAGTCCTGATAAGGAAGCGGAAGCAAGAGAACTTGGTGCAAATCATTTCATCAACTCCCGCGATCCAAATGCACTCAAATCAGTAGAAAATTCCTTCGATTTAATTCTCTCAACCGTCAACGCCGATTTAGATTGGAGCACTTACATTGCCTGTTTACGTCCAAAAGGACGACTACATTTTGTTGGCGTGGTTCCTAACCCCGTTTCCAGTCTTGTTTTCCCATTAATAGCGGCTCAGAAGTCAATCTCTGGTAGTCCGCTTGGTAGTCCCGCGACAGTCGCCAAAATGCTCGATTTTGCTGCTCGCCATAAGATTGAGCCAGTTATCGAAACTTTTGAATTCGATCAAGTCAACGAGGCATTAGAACGACTAAATAGTGGGAAAGCAAGATATAGATTGGTGCTGAAACACTAAATTTTAAGTCAGGCAATAGCTGCTGATAAGATAATTTGCAAGAACAATCATCTTTGTAGAGACGTTGGATGCAACGTCTCTACACGTGTGAAATCTCAAAAAACAATCCTTATTTAAAAATATTTAAACAGCGTTCCGGAATCCTTTACTGCTATGATGTAGCTAGTATCAAACCTCAACACGCCTCATATAGCTGACATGAAGTAGTAGTAGAAAACTGTTGCTCGAAAGCAACGAGTGTTAAATCAAATCTTGCACCTCATCCAAGGGTACGCCTTGAACTTAAGTACCCTACGGGAAGCCGCCCAAAGGGCGTCTACAAGGCTAATAGTCGAAGTCCGTTAAAACGGACTGGAATTTTTATGCAGTAAGCTAATTCCATACTTTGGCTATTCGCAGTAGAAATTTATTTTTTGGCGATGCTCCAAAGGAGCCGCTACGCGATAAGCCAGAGGCTTGACGCAAAGCGTATCGCGCAGAGAAAGAGACTTCTGGCGGCGTATCGCAAAGTTTGGTGCAAGAGATGAATCAACAAAGAGAAATCAGCAAAAACTCAGCAGGTTTGGTAAAAAGCAGCCATGCGCTAAATACTTTTTAAAAACTTATCTCTACAAAGAGCAGCCCTAAATATGTCTGTGGCTGGCTCTATTTGCTCGCTCCTATTGTGCGCGTTCGATAGGCGCTATTTGGTCATATTGAGGTTTGAGTATGCAGAAAAAATCAATAGTTTTAGCTGAGAATTTAGCTTACGAACTCAGTTCAACCAGGACTTTATTTAAAGGCATCCAAGTAAGCATTGGAGAAGATGAGCGCATTGCTTTAGTCGGTTCCAACGGTGTTGGTAAATCTACGCTGTTAAAGATTCTTGCAGGTCAACTTAGCCCCACGACAGGTTCTGTTACACGTCATGAAACGATTTACTATTTGCCTCAAATCAGTACTATTAAACAGGACATCAAAGCAGATACGGTATTCAATTACCTGAGTTCTATTTCTGAGGAATGGTGGAAAATTGAAGAGATTTTAGAGGCAAGATTCAGCACGACGCTTGACTTATCCTTACCGCTTTTAAATTTAAGTGGTGGGGAACTCACAAAGCTATTTTTGGCTATTGGTTTATCTGCTGAACCAAAAGTGTTACTGCTGGATGAGCCAACGAATCATATGGACTTGATGGCGTTAGAAAGTTTGAGAAATTTTCTGAATGACTTTAATGGAGCGTTTGTTATTGTCTCTCACAAGCCATTTTTTCTAGACCAAGTTACTGATATGACTTGGGAACTGTCACCAGAGGGTGTGAAGGTTTACGGAGGAAATTTTTCTCTGTATCGAGAGCAAAAGGAAATAGAATTGGAGGCGAGAGTGCGATCGCACGAAGTTGCGAGAAAAGAACTCAAGCGCACCAAAGCTTCAGCGTTGCAGGAACAGCAACGAGCAGCCCAGTCTAGCAAAAATGGTCGAGCCAAATTTCTCAACGGTAGTGTAGATAGAGCAGCTGCAGGACTGCTTAAAACAAAAGCCCAGGTTTCAGCAGGAATTGCAAAAAAGAGACATGAAGCGGCGGTAGCAAAGGCGACTCAAAGAGTTGCACAAACCAAAGTGAAAACAACGAAGGCGACAAGTCTTCAACTAGAAGAAAGAAGCCAAAAACGTAGAAATCTCATTGATATTCAAGGTGCAAATCTCAAGGTAGGAGAACACCTGCTGATTTCAAATATCCAGCTTCATGTGTCCTCTGGTGACAGAATAGTTATTGCTGGTGGTAATGGTTCAGGTAAATCTAGTTTGGCAAAAGCAATCTTGGGAATAGAGAATACAACAGCGATTTTGGAGTCAGGAGAGATTTTACTTGCTTCTGCGATGAAAGCTGTCTACCTCGACCAAACTTATGAACTGGTGAATCGAAAGCAGACGATTCTGGAAAATATGCAAGCTGCTAATCCTAATCTCAACTATCAGCTTTTGCGCCAGCAGTTGGGACACTTCCTTTTTAAAGAGGATGATGTCAACAAAAGCGCATCGGTGTTGAGTGGAGGTGAGTTGGCAAGGTTGGCAATCGCCATCATTAGTATTTCACAAATCGACCTGCTGATTCTTGATGAGCCAACGAATAACCTGGATATTGAAACGGTTGACCAAATGATTGAGGGTATCAATGAGTACCAAGGAGCGCTTTGGGTTATTTCCCACGATTTGGATTTCTTAAGCCGGATTAATATCACTCAAGCTTACAAGTTGAATGAGCAAGCGTTGCAACAGACAATGTATTTGCCTAGTGAATCTGAGCAATATTATGAAGAATTACTAGCCTGTCAAGATGGATGATGTCGAGGCTGAAGCGTTGCAGAAACATTTGCTATTTTCTTGGCTTTTCTTTCTGCTCTGAGTTGCTGAAGTTTTTTGGAAACTGGTGGAGGATTAAGTCGCTGTTCTTCCCTCATTGTGTGACCGTGTTCTATCCAGTTTTTCATATAAGCACTCACAACTTCTTTATTCTGTAAGTAATAAAGAATTGTTGCATAAACTTGTTCTAGGGTCAGTGATGTGTATAATTGAGCAATTTCCTCTGGAGTGCGACCACGATCAATGTATTCGTAAAGAATTGTTTCAATACCAATTCTTGAGTCCTTGAGCCGAATATCACCAGGAGTTAGGAAGTTGAAATAATCTGTTATTTGCGCTGTGGACATCGTTTTTCTCCTTTGATGTTTTTTGTCAAATGCATTAATAGTTTTTCCGCTTGTTTGGCAGTTAAGCGCGGTAATTTAGGCAACTTGTACCTCCAAAGTCCTGGTCAATATTTCCTTGTTTAAAAGTGCTTTTTTCTCCATACATAGGAGCGCTCGCCACTGACAGTAGCATCAGCCTGATTCTTGCCCGAAAAAGTCAGTACGTCTTTATTTTATACTGATTACTATCATATATAAGCATAATTACTAAGATAAAATTGGTTACAAATAGACTTAGTAGTGTGTGCTACAAAACAAGAATTGCAAAAAACAAATTTCTATCTCCACAACAGTCCAGCACTCAGGGATAAGCAGTAAAGCAGACAGGCAAGTTATAATTTTTTTGCAGATGAACGTAACAAAAATTTATGAGTGACCCCCTTTTACAAGCCTTTTTCGTTGGTAGAGCAGCTGCTGAAGTCCTCACCGAGAGGTTGGAGTTCGCTATTACAGACGCTCTCTCGGAACTCGGCAAATGGGACGCTGAAACTAGAGAGCAACTGCGCCAATTTACAGACGAAGTCCTAGAGCGAGCAAATCGTGCAGCAGATGCTGCTGGTGCTACTCAAACAACAAGCTATGGAGAAACTCGCTCAGCGCCAGTTGACTTACAAGCGACGATTGATGAACTACGAGCAGAAATAGCCACATTGCGAACAGAATTACAACGCTATCGCAGTGGCAATTCTTTGTAGAGACGTTGCACTGCAACCTTTCTACGAGAAAATTATAAAGGAACAGTTTTGGAATCAGAGTGTCTTTTCTTCCTACTGACTCGGTCAAAAACCAGCGGTACGCAAAGCATATGGAAAAAGGTTATTCAGATAAGGCATACCGTTGGAATCGCGAAAACTACTCTCGTAGACGGCGCTTTTTAGACATTTGGTCTTTTGTCTTGACCTTAATGTTTAAGCTTTGGCGGTACAACAAATCTTGGAGTTACCCAGGTGGAGTTACCGAAGCTAAACAAGCTGCTCGACGGAAGGCTCAAGCGGTATGGATTCGCAATACTCTGCTAGATTTAGGACCAACGTTTATCAAAGTTGGGCAACTATTCTCTACCCGTGCTGATATCTTCCCTAGCGAGTATGTCGAAGAACTTGCCAAACTACAAGATAAAGTGCCAGCATTTAGCTATGAGCAGGTAGAAGCGATTATTGAGCAAGAGTTAGGCAAAAAAATCCCCCAACTCTACCAAAGCTTTGAACCCATACCCCTAGCTGCTGCTAGCTTGGGACAAGTACACAAAGCTGTACTGCACTCCGGAGAAGCCGTAGTTGTCAAAGTACAACGTCCTGGTCTTAAGAAACTCTTTGAAATAGATTTACAAATTCTTAAGGGAATTACACGCTACTTTCAAAACCATCCTAAATGGGGACGGGGACGCGATTGGATGGGCATCTATGAGGAGTGTTGTCGCATTCTTTGGGAAGAAATTGATTATCTCAATGAAGGTCGCAACGCTGATACTTTTCGTCGTAATTTTCGTGCTTACGACTGGGTAAAAGTTCCACGTGTCTACTGGCGTTACACTTCATCGCGGGTATTGACTTTAGAGTATGTTCCTGGTATAAAGATTAGCCAGTATGAAGCAATAGAAGCAGCGGGTTTGGATCGGAAAATTATCGCTCGTCAGGGTGCCCAGGCATACCTACTTCAGCTACTCAATAATGGGTTTTTCCATGCTGACCCGCATCCCGGCAATATTGCCGTCAGTCCTAATGGTGCTTTGATATTCTATGATTTTGGCATGATGGGGCGCATTAAAACTAATGTGCGTGAAGGACTGATGGACACTCTGTTTGGCATTGCTTCAAAGGACGGCGATCGCGTTGTTCAATCTCTCATTGATTTGGGAGCGCTCGCGCCGGTGGACGACATGGGACCAGTGCGACGTTCTGTCCAGTATATGCTGGATAATTTTATGGATAAGCCCTTTGAAAATCAATCGGTAGCTGCTATTAGTGACGACTTGTACGAAATAGCATACGACCAGCCGTTTAGATTTCCAGCAACCTTCACTTTTGTGATGCGAGCTTTCTCGACACTCGAAGGCGTAGGAAAAGGGTTAGATCCAGAGTTTAATTTTATGGAAGTTGCCAAACCATATGCCATGCAGCTTATGACCGATATGAATGGTTCTGATAGCAATAGCTTTCTCAATGAATTGAGTCGTCAAGCAGTTCAGGTTAGCAGTACTGCATTAGGACTACCACGCAGGCTGGAAGATACACTAGAAAAGCTAGAACGGGGAGACGTACGTGTGCGTGTCAGATCTCTTGAAACAGAGCGCCTGCTACGACGGCAAACCAGTATTCAGCTGGGGATGACTTATGCTGTTATTGTGAGTGGTTTTACGCTTTCGGCTACGATCTTATTGGTAAAAGAATATATATGGTTGGCAATGCTTGCAGGTTTCATCGCAGTTGCAGTGTCAGGTTTACTGATTCGACTGCTGATGCGCCTCGACCGCTACGACCGTATGTCATAAATTTAGTGAATGGTATATGAAACTTAATTTTACCGGTGTTACGGATCCGGGACTTATTCGTTCTAATAATCAGGATGCTCACTATATCGACCCAGAAGGGCGTTTCTTCATTGTCGCTGATGGTATGGGTGGTCATGCAGGAGGCGAACAAGCAAGCCATATTGCTACTGGGGAAATTCAGACGTACTTGAGTGCTCATTGGAGTTCCTCTAAGCCTTCAGAGCAGTTATTAAAGGAAGCTTTATTAAAGGCGAATGAAGCAATTTTGCTTGATCAGCAAAGTCATTCGGAACGTTCGGACATGGGCACAACAATTGTAGTCGTCATTTTTCGTCCCAAAGAGCCACCATTCTACGCTCATGTTGGCGACTCAAGGCTATACCTTTTTCGGGATTCCCAATTGCAGCAAATCACGGAAGACCATACTTGGATAGCACGCGCTATTAAAATGGGTGAAATTACGCAACAAGAAGCCCGGATTCATCCCTATCGCCATGTGTTGTCTCGTTGTTTAGGGCGTGAAGACGTCAATCAAATTGATGTGCAACAACTAGATGTGAAAAGGGGCGATCGCCTACTGTTATGCAGTGATGGTTTAACAGAAGAACTCGCCGATCCAAAAATTGCTGACTATCTCCAACTCCCTGTGGTTAAAAAAGCTGCTCTTTCCCTAGTTGAAGCTGCAAAAGAGCACGGCGGACACGATAACATCACTGTTGTTATTGTCGCGCTGGAGTAGCAAAGAGGTTTTTAAAAACCCGCTTTTGCGGGTTTTATATTCTAACTCCCAAAGACTTGTGGCCAAGTTGTGACTAGGAAAACGACAACTGCTGCGATCGCCAACAACCCTTGAATCAAATTTCCAACCAGCGTACCTGCGACAATTCCAATACCAGCTTTAATCGCCAACCCCAAGTCTCGCCGATAAAGATATTCACCGATAATTGCTCCAAGCAGTGGTCCGAGTAACATTCCGAGTAATGGACCACCAAAAGGTAATGTTGGTAATAATCCAAAGAAACCTAGTACTAACCCAACAATTGCACCAATTTGTCCCCACTGACTTGCACCTGCTTTTCTTGCACCCAAGTAGCTTGCTAAAAAATCAACTCCCACACTCAGGAGTAAAACAATAACTGTGACAATGAGTGGTATTTTTATAGCGACAAACGAACCACTTATAAATCCCCAAATGATAATTGCTATTAAAATTAAACTGGCTCCTGGAATCGCAGGAACTACAGCACCGATAATACCTACAGCCATTACAGCAACAAGTAACCAATAAAGAATTTGCATAATTGTTGAGTTGTTGATTTTGCTATACACCACCTAATAACAGTTATCAGTTACCAGTTACCAGTTATCAGTTACCAGTTACCAGCTATCAGTTATCAGTTGTTAGTGTTTACTGTTTACTGTTTACTGTTTACTGTTCACTGTTCCCTGTTCCCTGTTCCCTGTTCCCTGTTCCCTGTTCACTGATTCAAAGTCACTGCTAATTTATCTGCAATTCCCGCAATCCACTTTTCATCTTGTTTAGTGTAACTGCGAGGAGCATTTGCTGCCAAAATTAAGACTCCATCTTCGCCAATGGGTTGACAAATGACACCTTGAGTGTTTTCGGGCAAATAATCAAATTCAACCCTTCCGGGATAAACTTTTAAATCTACCAGATAAACTGGCTTGTGTTTTTCTAGCACTCTTTTTAAGATTGGTCCTGGTACAACTTCCGACTTGGGACTTAGAATTCCCCGACGTAACAAAACTTTATTTTTGTAGAAAACGACGAGCGATCGCGTCACCGTATTAGTCAACAACAAATGTGATGCCCAAGCTAGTTCTGTTTTCACCGATGGCGGTAAATCCGGTGCAAGTACAAAACCTTCTTCGCCAATGAGTTGTACGGCTTCAGGTAAACGCGGTTGTACTTGCTGCCAAATTAACCCTACTAAAATCAAGACAGCACTCAAAATCACACCCAGAACATCTGCACGCGCTTGAGAATTTGTGAGTTCGCTTGAGAGCAAACGGTTCATGAGCAAAAGGACAGCGCCCAACCCACCTACTACGATAGGTAGACGCCGGAGAACCCTATTGGGATCGGATTTAGTCATCAGTATAAGTCCGTATTATCCCCTTATCCCCTTGTTTTTATTCCTCTCCTGGTTCAATAATGCGTTGGAATAAATAACCAGTTCCTCTTGCGGTGAGGATTAACTCTGGATTACTTGGGTCATCTTCCAATTTTGCCCGTAAACGGGAGATATGCACATCTACTACACGGGTATCCACATGGCGTTCTGGTGTATATCCCCAGACTTCTTGTAAAATTTCTGAACGGGAGAAAGCTTCTCCAGAACGGCTGACTAACAACTCTAGTAAGCTAAACTCCATGCCTGTTAAGCGAATGCGCTCATCGCCTTTATACACTTGCCGCTTATTCGTGTCAATTTTGATAGTCGCAACGTGAATCACTCCAGAACTAGGAATACCAGAGGCACCTATTTTGTCTACTCGCCGCAACACTGAGCGAATGCGGGCTTCTAGCTCTTTAGGGGAAAAAGGTTTGACTACGTAGTCATCAGCACCTAATTCTAAACCAGTAATTCGGTCAGCAACGTCCCCCAAGGCTGTTAACATAATAATTGGGACATCTGATTCTTTACGTAATTCTTGACACACGCCGTAGCCATCTAACTTCGGCATCATGACGTCTAAAACGACCAAGTCAGGCTCTGCTTTGCGAAAGGTATCCAAAGCTTCCTCACCGTCACCAGCCGTCACCACATCGTAGCCAATCATCGAAAGCCGCGTTTCTAAAATCCGGCGAATACTGGCTTCGTCATCTACCACGAGAATTTTTTCTTTATGACTTTCCAAGTTTCTCAACGCTCCTTAACTAAAATTTTTCATGATTAATTTTTACTACCATATTATTAAGATATCATTTCACAAATTGATTGAAAAAAACCCGCGCATACTACAATTATTGGATTCTAGTTTCCTCAAAAACTTAAGTAAAGATTAAGATTATTTAATAATATTAAGAATGGCAAAGCCAAAAAGTTATTACGTTTGTAACGAATGCGGAGCAGAATCCCCTCAATGGTTTGGTAAATGTCCAGCTTGCGGGACGTACAATTCTTTAGAAGAGCAGATTAATATCCAGTCATCAACAGATGTACCAAGTCGCGGAGTGAGTGGATGGCACGCTCAGGCAGGAGGTGGCAAAACGACTACGACCAAACCAGCTAAACCAGCCAAACCACGAGCTTCTTTAACTTTTGACCAGATTAGCGATCGCCAAGTCACACGTTGGGCTTCTGGCTATGAGGAACTTGATCGGGTGCTTGGCGGTGGAGTTGTTCCTGGTTCAATGGTGCTGATAGGCGGTGATCCAGGAATTGGGAAATCTACGCTGCTGTTGCAAGTGTCGAATAAACTCGCGCAGAGATACCGCATCCTCTACGTATCTGGAGAAGAATCAGGACAACAGGTGAAGTTAAGAGCCTCTCGTTTAGGAGTGACAAAAGCCCTAAGTTTAATAGGTGATGGTAACGGTAATGCCAAAGTAGCACAAGAAACTCCCGAAGCAACTCCCCAAGAAATGCCCAAAGTAGACGAAGCTGAGGGTATAGGTGCCGATTTGTATATTTTGCCAGAAACAGACTTGGAAGAGATTTTGCGGGAGATGGATTCACTCAAACCGAATGTGACAATTATTGATAGTATTCAAACAGTGTTCTTCCCGGCTCTGACTTCTGCACCAGGTTCTGTCGCCCAGGTACGCGAATGTACCGCAGCTTTGATGAAGGTGGCAAAGCACGACGACATCACAATGTTAATTGTGGGACACGTTACCAAAGAAGGGGCGATCGCCGGACCAAAGGTCTTAGAACACCTAGTTGATACAGTGTTGTATTTTGAAGGCGCTCGCTTTGCCTCGCATCGGTTATTACGGACAGTCAAGAACCGTTTTGGGGCAACTCACGAAATCGGCATCTTTGAAATGGTAGACAACGGACTGCGAGAAGTCCCCAATCCTTCAGAGCTATTTTTGGGTAACCGCGATGATCCGGCTCCTGGTACTGCAATTGTCGTTGCTTGTGAAGGAACACGCCCGATTGTCGTTGAATTGCAAGCTTTAGTCAGTCCTACCAGCTACCCCGCACCGCGTCGGGCGGGTACAGGTATAGATTATAACCGCTTAGTGCAAATTTTGGCGGTGCTAGAAAAGCGGGTAGGGATTCCAATGTCAAAGCTGGATTCTTATGTGGCGTCCGCAGGTGGGTTGAATGTAGAAGAACCAGCAGTGGATTTAGGAATAGCGATCGCCATTGTTGCCAGTTTCCGCGACAGGATAGTTGACCCCGGTACGGTACTTATAGGGGAAGTTGGCTTAGGAGGACAAGTCCGCTCAGTATCGCAAATGGAACTGCGGTTAAAAGAAGCAGCAAAGTTAGGATTTAAGAGGGCAATTGTCCCAAAAGGGCAAAAATACCCCGACTATAATATAGAAATTTTGCCAGTCTCAAAGGTGATAGATGCGATTATTGCAGCGATACCGCCGCAGCAGGGGCTGACAGAAGAAGATTTGGCACCGGATGAGGAGGATGAGGAGTAGAATTATACCTCTGGTCGCTTGCACCGGAGAGGCTTTACAGGACAAACAGCGTTTGAACACCCAAAGGAACACCCGTCATGATAGCCACTGCTACCCAAGATTACCAGATAACTTGGGAAAAGTTACCCGATGATTACGTACTACCAGACGAACCAGTGGATAACATTAACCAGCCTCCCCTTATCGCACTTGCCACTCATACTTACCCAATTTTGTCAAGCCTTAACAAGTTAAAAGTGGGTCATTATGAGAATTTTGATAGTTGAAGATGATGATCGCATTGCCAAACCATTAGCTGAGTATTTAAGACGCCAACACCATATTGTGGATATCACAAGCGATGGAATTGAGGGCTGGGAATGGTCTCAATCAGGGTTATACGAACTCATTTTATTAGATTTAATGCTCCCTAAATTAGATGGAATTACTCTGTGTCAGCGTTTACGTGCTGCTTCATCCAACACTCTCATCTTAATGCTGACAGCACGAGATACAACAGGCGATAAAATTATTGGACTCGATGCTGGAGCTGATGATTATTTAATCAAACCCTTTGATCTAAAAGAGTTAGCAGCACGCATCAGGGCTTTAGCTAGGAGAAGTCAGGAGATTCGCCCACCGATTTTAATCCACGGGGAAATGCAACTCAATCCTGCTAGCCAACAAGTTACTTATGCAGGGAATCTTCTATCATTAACTCCTAAAGAATATATGATATTAGAATGTTTTTTGAGAAATCCAAATCAAGTTTTGACTCGTTCGGCAATCCTTGATAAACTGTGGGAATTTGATAAGTCTTCTGGAGAACAAACCATCAAAACTCATATCACCAATTTACGGAATAAGCTCAGAGCCGCTGGAAGTTCAGAAGACTTTATTGAAAGTATCTACGGCATTGGTTATCGTCTCTGTCACAAATGAAACAATTGGTTAGTTTTTAGCATTTTTATCAACAAAGCTCTCAGCTAATAAATGATAATTTGATAGTCACAACAATGTGTTTCAAAAAATTCGTTATCGGTTATTGTTCTCTTACTTGGTGGTGTTCGCATCGCTGCTAGGAATATTTGCGATCGCAGTCCGAGTTGCTTTCACTCGCAGTCTCACTCAACAAACAACAGATAAACTCATAGCCATAGGACAAGGTGCAGCTGCAAATGCAGAGTTTGAAAAAGATCACCTGACAGTAGAAAGTGACTTTCGTCCACAAGACTTAATAACTCGTCATCAGGCATTGCAGTGGTTTGATACTCAGGGAAATTTGATAGCCCAACAAGGACAAACTGTCTTAACTTTACCTTTGTTACCAAGCACAATGGTACAAGTTCAAAGTGGCAAAGTCCCTATTCAAGCAGTGACTATACCAATTATTGGTAGCGATAATAATCAACTAGTTGGGTATGTCAGAGTAAGTCAATCCCTAGAAGAATTTGAGGAAACGCTCGAAAAATTGGACTGGGGATTAGGCGGTGGAATTATTATGACTTTGATTCTTAGTGGAGTTGCGGGAATTTTACTCACTCGTCAAGCGATGCAGCCAATTGAGGAGAGTTTTCAAAAACTTAAACAGTTTACTGCTGATGCTTCCCACGAACTACGCAGTCCGTTAATGGCAATTAAAATTAATGCTGATTTGGCGCTAGAATATCAAGAAGAAATAGGACCAAAAGATGTGGAAAAGTTTCAGGCGATCGCCAGCGCTACTAACCAGATGACTCGCCTCACAGAAGACTTACTATTGTTAGCACGTACCGATAAAGTTCCAAATCGGGATTGGGAGACTCTCAATTTAATGTCTATTTTAAAAAACTTAGTACAGCTGTATAAACCTCAAGCTCAAGCTAAGCAAATTAACTTGATATCTCAGTTGACTGAAAATTTTTATATGATGGGTGATTCAGTTCAACTAACGCGGCTGTTTACGAATTTAATTGAAAACGCCCTTTATTACACACCATCATCCGGCGTAGTTGAAATCAAAATGAGTCGTGTTGGTTCTCAGCTTTATGTGAATGTGCAAGATACGGGTGTGGGAATTGCGCCAGAGGATATCGACAAGGTTTTTGAGCGCTTTTGGCGGGCGGATCAGTCTCGTTCTTATTGGGGAGGTGGTTCTGGTTTGGGGTTAGCGATCGCTCAAGCCATTGCTCAAAATCATGGTGGATTGATTACTGTCACAAGTCAGTTAGGAGTTGGTAGTTGTTTTACAGTACGCTTACCAGCTTCTTGACTATCAAGACTTGATAAAAATTACCTTTCATGCTTGGTAAAATGAAGCAGCAAGTACCAAAATATAGTTACATTCACTATAAATACTATGAACTTTAGTATTGTTATTCCTGTAATTAACTCAAATATTTCTGGAGGTATGCTAATACCAACGAGTCCCAGCACTAAGAGTTTAGCCCAACGTTTTTCATACCACAAACCAACTGCTTCAATTGCAGTTACAATAGCATATACTCCAATAGCTATTCCGCTGAATTTCAGTTTTGTTGGACTGATATTGAGAATTTTATCTATAAGCCATTCAATAATTGTCAGTTTTGTTTCTAAAACATAAGATTCAGAAAAGGCAGCTAAGTTTTGGTAATTTTTTAGTGCTAATAGCAAGGTGATAGAAGTAACAGCTAGGAGTGAAGCAACAAAAGTTTTATAAATGACAATTGCTAATAAACCAGGTGGACGCTTATTGTTCACGTAATCTCTTCAAATTGTTTCACATCTAATTCGTTCTGATTATCCAGATTCTACAAAATAGGGATTGTAAAGGTTGTCTTCAACAATCCCCATCTAGTTAATATTTTGTTAGTATGCGCAACAGCAGTATTTTACTTAACTGCTGATACTTGCAACTAAAATAGTGTGGGTTTCAAATTCGCTACTTACCATCATTCTTGCTTTCACCATCGCCATCATTGCCTTTCTGAACTTGAATACTACTCTTGGGGCGAGTGGCTTCATTCTTCTCATCTTCTTGATTAGCATTCTCAGTGTAGAGAACCTTACCATTACCAGCATCAACTTTAATATCTTGCTGGGCAATTTCTACAGCATAAACTAAATTGCCATTTTCATTTTCGAGTTTGACGCGGCTAGCTTTACCTCCTACAGATGTTTCAGCTGCTTGCTGTGCTTGTTGTGCTGTAATTTTAGCTAGAGGTTGTAGTTTAGTTGCTTCTTGCTGTTCTTGTGCATCGTCGTTGGTTTCACCATCGCCATCACTGGCTTGCGCAACTTGGATAACGCTGTGATGCTGACGCACAATTGCTACTGGAGATTGTGGTTGTTTTGCAGACACAACTCGCGATAATCCAGCAAGTCCCAAAGTACCAAAAAAAGCTGTTGCCAAAATGATTTTTGTTGAAGTTTTCATAGTTGTAGAATACCTTTCATTCTGGGTTTGTCTTTTCACGGTACGTAATAAAAGTTCAGAAATAGTCAAGATTAGCTTGAGTTCACAAAATTCAATATCAAATAGTGACATCAAGTGATGATTAGATATTTAAGCTATTTTCTGTCCATCTATTAAGGGTAAATTCCGCTTGAGATAAAATCTTGACTTTTTCTTGACCTTTGGTGTGTATAGTGCAATCACTATGCACAAAATAAAGTTATAAAAATTTTTTTCTGCTCTATTGATAGGAGTGTTTTTCGGTACTTTTGTAACTCAATTGATATCAATAAGCTATAACTCATTACTTTAAGAAAGGAGGAGGAATACGATGAAAAAGATGTTAAATAGGGTTCCAGAGATTACACTTGTTTTCTGGATTATTAAAGTTCTCGCAACCACGGTAGGTGAAACGGCAGCAGATTATTTGTCAGTAACCCTGAACTTTGGTTTAAGTGCTACATCCTATATAATGAGCGGCATATTATTGATTGTGCTTTTGAATCAGTTTAGGCTGAAACGGTATATTCCATTAAGTTACTGGATTGTAGTTGTTTTGATGAGTATTACTGGCACACTGATCACTGATAGATTGGTGGACGAGCTTGGAGTTAGTTTGATGACAACTACTGTAATTTTTAGTGTTTCCTTGTTGGTAGTTTTTGCGCTCTGGTATTCAAACGAAAAGACATTAGCCATGCATTCCATAAATACAGCTAAAAGAGAACTTTTCTACTGGGTAGCTATTTTATTTACGTTTGCCTTAGGAACCGCAACAGGAGATCTCTTGGCAGAGGCTTTGAGAGTGGGTTATGCAGAATCAGCACTGATATTTGGCGCTTCAATTGCAATCATAGCGAGCAGTTATTATTACTTCCATATGAATGCTGTCTTGGCATTTTGGCTGGCTTACATCTTGACTCGTCCGCTTGGAGCATCTATAGGCGATTTACTATCCCAACCTGCTTCAAAAGGTGGCTTTGGTTTAGGTACGGTTAGCACTAGTATGCTTTTTCTTTCTATAATAACGAGTTTGGTTATTTACTTAAGCCTGAAGCAGAAGAAATCAGTATCATTGCCGATCAACTCACAAGACTAATTGGCGATACTCCCTTGGCGTCTGCGCCCTGCGCGATCTGCCGCTATGCTGCAGCGTTTGCGCAGCGCCCCCTAAGGGGCTAGCTATCGCCTGCTCAATATTGGGTATTTTTCTGTTTGTGATCTGGCGATGATGTATTTTTTTTCCTGACTTCTGACTCCTTGTACTAGCAACTTACGTTATTAGTGCCATTTAGCTCTTAGTTGTAAATACCAGACTTCGCTAATCTGATTTTTATTGTGAAAAAGAAATGAACAAAGTTGCAAAAGTCACAATTTTCTTCTGGATCATGAAGATCATCGCTACGACGCTCGGCGAGACGGCAGGTGACTTCATCTCAATGTCTCTTGGGCTGGGGTATTACATAGCCTTTGCCGTAACGTTCGCCATCCTGGCTATTTTCCTGTTTTTTCAAATTCAATCCGACAGATATCGTCCAGTCCTTTATTGGGCGGCTATCATTGCGACAACCACAGCCGGAACTGAAGTTTCAGACCTGATGGATCGATCTTTCGGATTGGGCTACGCAGTGGGATCGCTTATCCTGGTAGTCGGTCTCTTGAGCGTTCTTGCCATCTGGTACTACCGGGATCGGGATCTGAGCGTTTATCCGATTATGAGGAAAGACGCAGAGACAACCTATTGGCTGGCCATCGTGTTCTCCAACAGTTTGGGAACGGCCTTTGGTGACTTTCTGACAAGCAACTTGGGACTGAGCTATATTGAGGGCGCATTCGTGACGGCCAGCGTCATTGGTGTTGTCATCGCCCTTCACTACCTAACAAAGTTGAGCGATGTTCTCCTATTCTGGCTCGCGTTCATTTTCACGCGACCCTTCGGAGCCACCTTCGGAGATTTTCTTACCAAACCAGTCAAAGATGGCGGTCTATCACTGCCAAGGGGCTATGCTTCGGTAATTGCCTTTATCCTGCTGGCAGTTGTCCTATTCTTTTCCGTGCGAAAGGAGAAAAAAGTGCGTCAGCCACTTGAGTGATGCGTTTAAGCAGATAGATGATTCACCCCATAATAGGAACACCGGACTTGGATTTGCGGGGGGAACGTTTCTAATAACCCAAGTTGCTAGTTATCAAAAAGCGTCTTGTTTTAAGTACGAAATTCAAAAATCTAGTATTTTAAAGTACTGAAAATTGTGCTTTATTTATTATTATGATACGGTTTCGGCGCACTAACTAGCAACTTATGTTAATAGCTGGTTTGCTTGCCCTGGTATTGGCAGCCAATTATTATACCCAAATTTCCGCAGTCATGTTGTTTTGGATTGCATTTGTCCTAACCCGACCATTTGGTGCAACACTGGGGGATGTTCTTACAAAACCACACGAAAAAGGTGGCCTCGGTTTTGGTACTATCGGCTCATCTATAGTCCTTGTGTCAATACTTGGAGTCTGTATCTTATTCACAACTCTAAAGCAGAGAAGACTAACCGTAGCTGGGCCTTCTAACGATGAATGACATTAAAGTATGCTCCGAAAAATTTCAACCTTCTGGTTGCGTCATATACATCCTCATTTGGCTCCCTTAATTGCCACAATCGGTACTGTTGGACTTATTAGTTGTCTGCTTATCCTTTTTGTTTTAGCAAAGTTAGCTGAAGAGGTTTTAGAGCGAGAAGCTTTTGCATTTGATACTAATTTTCTGTTATGGCTACATCAGTTTGCCAATCCAACTCTAGATAATTTAATGCTATTTATTACACATCTTGGTAATCCTAATATAGTAGTTATAGTTGCAGGGGTTACTCTCTTGTTACTTTGGTGGCGACGTTACCGAGAAGAAGCGAAAGCTTTTGTACTTGCTTGCTTGGGAGCATTCATTTTAAATACAGGACTAAAGTTGTTTTTTTCTAAACCTCGCCCTGAACTTTGGCATCGCTTAATTTCTGAAAAATCTTTTAGTTTTCCTAGTGGTCATGCACTAGGTTCTATGGTGCTATACGGTTTTATCGCTTACTTGCTAGCAATTCATTATCCTAAGTTATCCAGAGTTATTTACAGTTTTGCCGCTATTTTCATCGCAGCCATTGGCATCAGTCGCTTATATTTAGGAGTACATTGGCCCACAGATATCATTGCAGGTTATGGAGTCGGTTTCTTATGGTTGATGATATGTATTACGATGCTAAAATTGCAAATATTGAGACTGTCTCAATGATGCTTTAGAAATTTTCTCATTACGGCTGCTCTGCTTGGGAATGCCCTCATGGAGGCTCCCCTTGCAGTAAAATTAGGCAGAATCAGGAAACAAGGAATTGCGATCGCCCTCTGGGGCGCTGCACTTTGCGCGATACGCACAAGCCGAAGTCCAGAGGCTTATCGCCTTCTCCTTCAAACACGTTACGCCCCAGAATGCCTGTGTGCAGGACTTACGGCAGTGTTCTTTGCCTAATCGCTATCAGAAGCTGAAGGACTAGCTTTTTCAGAACATTCTGCGTTTTGTGCCTGCTTTCTTTTGGCAACAATTTCTTCCAGTTCTTTCAGATGTTGTGCGCTAATTAACTCTTCATCTTCAAGGTTAAATATATCTGAACTGTACTCTTCTTGTTGCTCATTTAAATTTTCTAATTCTTTTGTAATTATTGATAATGCTTTTCCTTGAGCCATTGAGGTTTTTAACACTTCAAACCGTGCCGCTTCATCAAGACGACATAATAACCGTAAGATTATACGATGAATTCTAATTTCATTCCCAAAATCAAACATTGTGGTATGAGGTTCATCGTCAGAACGCAACAGTTCTTCTCCCACATCAAACAAAGCTTGTACAATTGAGGCAATGCAATCAGTTGGAATTTCGTTGAGCGTGCTATCTTCAAGTTTTTCTAAAAATGCCCTAACTTGAGTTGTACTATCAGGACGTATTTGCTCAGACAATTCTATAAGTTTCTTTCCAAATAGCTTGGGATCACAAGCTGAAGCAAGAATAGCTTGAATCTGAGTATTAGATAAATCATCTTCTGATAAAGTTAAACGGAAGTAGATAGGAAATATTTCTGAACAGCATACACGCTGTTGACTTCGCCACTTTAATTCTTGTTGTTCATCATAACATCTCTTTCCCCAAACAGCTTGTAATTTAGGAAAAATAATTTTTAGCAAATTTTTAACAGGTTGCTTATCTTTGTCTTGCAATTGGGCAAGCCAAGAATTATGAAAGTTTTTCAGAGCATCTAAGGAAGAATCTATTTTTCCTACAAAATAGTTTTTGTTTTTACGAATTATGTCATATACCATTGGGTAAAAAACCCGCAGTGATTCTAAAGCAATAAAATCTATTGGGTTCACTTCGCCTTTCACTACCGGATATGTCATTGTTAGGGTGTCAGTCAGATGAACAATGTCGCGGAGGTTCGTAATGAAGTGGTCTATTCCTTGAAAGTAAACATTGCTCCAGTAGGTTTGCTCAAATACCTCAGCCAGCGGCGTGGATGGGTTTTCCACATCAGCTTCCTTCAAGTCAGCAACCTGCTGCAGTTCTGGTTCTTCAGCGCTTGGACTTGTTTCATCACACGGTTGGCTGGAGTTGAGGTCATCCTCGTCGTTTGGTGTACCAATCAGAATACTATCGAGTTTTTCAAAAAGTAGCCGACGAAGTGAAGTTTTATCTGGATTAGGTAACTCAAAAGCAACTTGAATAGATTTCTCCAAATATGCTTCTGGTGATTTCTCCTGAGTATCGGAAAGTGCTTTGTTAACAACTTCTTTATCAAAAACCAGAAGATAGACAACGTTAGTAAAATTCGGAATTGCTTTAAAAATGCGAAATAGCTGTTTGATATCCTCTGTGGGAAGCCTATCAATATCGTCAATTGCGACGACTATTCGTCGCTGCTGCTGCACCACTGTGTTTTCGACTTCTTCTTTTAACTCGGAAGCTTCCTTTTGTTGATCGTTAAATAATGTTGCTACTGCCTTACCAGCTTGAGCGTAAGGTAAGGGAATTTCAGAAATAACTTTAGCAAAACCGGCTATTCGCTCTCTCAAACCTTTGGGTACATACATTACAGACGTTAAAACGCTATGTAATTGGTCAAAAAAGCGCCTTGTAATGTCTTGGTTTCCAGTAAACAACCAAGCACTAAAGGGAACGATGATTGGTTGCTCCTCATCAGGCTTTTGCTTAAGATAATGAACTACAAAGTTCAACAGTGTCGATTTTCCGGAACCCCAAGAACCGTACACTGCAATCACGAACCCTTCAGTAACGGTCATTTTGCAAATACTGTCTGCCAAATGCTTGGCGAAGGGCGCATATCCTAATCGGTCTTTTTCTGGTTCGATGAAGAGGTCATCTTGCAGGTGGTTATGAGTTTCAGTCTGTGCCATAAAAAACTTTTGTGAGTTGTACTGCAATCGTGACACATATAGTAGGTAGCGCTATGCCACCCTACGATAGAATTCTGTGCGAATCGCCGTACATATCATAGGTATGCATATGCCTGTCCAAGGATAAAATTTTTAAGCTGAAGTAAATACTTTTTCGCGATGCAAATTAACTGGCAAACTGCTAAAACCTACGAAGACATTCTTTACCATAAAGCTGATGGCATTGCAAAAATTACCATCAACCGTCCTCACAAACGCAATGCCTTTCGTCCCAAAACCGTTTTTGAACTATATGACGCCTTCTGCGACGCCCGCGAAGATACTAGTATCGGCGTTGTGCTATTTACTGGTGCTGGTCCACACACTGATGGTAAGTACGCCTTTTGTTCTGGAGGCGACCAAAGTGTGCGAGGACACGCTGGCTATGTAGACGATGATGGCATACCGCGTTTGAACGTGCTGGACTTACAACGTCTGATTCGTTCCATGCCAAAAGTGGTTATTGCCCTTGTTGCTGGGTATGCAATTGGTGGAGGACACGTCCTGCACTTAATTTGTGATTTGACTATTGCGGCTGATAACGCCATTTTTGGACAGACTGGTCCGAAAGTCGGCAGTTTCGATGGTGGTTTTGGTGCTAGCTATCTTGCCCGGATTGTTGGACAAAAAAAGGCGCGAGAAATCTGGTTTCTCTGCCGACAGTACAATGCACAGCAAGCACTAGAAATGGGTTTAGTCAATTGTGTTGTTCCAATAGAACAACTTGAAGCTGAAGGTATCCAGTGGGCCCGAGAGATTTTAGAAAAAAGCCCCATCGCCATTCGTTGTCTAAAAGCAGCATTTAACGCTGACTGTGATGGACAAGCTGGTTTGCAAGAATTAGCTGGCAATGCCACTTTACTTTATTACATGACAGAAGAAGGACGAGAGGGAAAACAAGCATTTTTAGAAAAACGTCCACCTAACTTTCATCAATATCCCTGGCTGCCCTAAAAACAAAAAAATCGCACCTTTGATAAAAGGGGCGATTTTTTGAGTGTTCAGGTCTTTTGACGACCTATAAATATTAAAAGCGAATTTTATTTTCGATGAACTACTTTCGTAGGTAATAATTGGTAGCTAAGCCTATGTGTGTCATTTCTACAAAGTGAAATGTGAAATATTCGCCCTCGGAGGGTCATGATCAATTTCTCTTCCACAAAAATAGCTATGAATAAATTCGCTCAAAACAGCACTAAAAGGGTGCTTCTGCAATTTGACTTTTCCTGTTTTTGCAAAACACAGCTATATTAAGATAGCCTCAGCTTTTGTCTTTTCAGAAGAGCAAGGAGTCGCTATTTCCTCAACGGGATCAAGGGCAGGTTTGTTTAAACCCGCAGCCATGACTGATGTTGCATCTGGCAAACTCCAAACATCTTCTAAATTTTCCCAAGAGGGAGCAAACGGTGGGAGCGCCAAAGAACAAGCCTTCCAATTTCCTCGAACTGGTGCTCCCAACTGTTGGCAGAATCCGCCGCGACGTCCCTCTAGGTTGTAATAACGACAATATCTACAGGCAGAAGTCAATGATTTCATCTGTTTCATATTTAGTGCCTTTAGTGCCGTTTTAGGGCTAATTTTCTTCCTTTATTTTGCGTCTACATACAGAATGTGGGTTTTAGCTGGAACCTTTGAAGTACCTAGGTTCTAGCGATCCCAACGAAAAAATTAACTTTATAATGTTTTTAGGTTTGTGTTACATTTTTCATTTTTTTTGTTAACAAAGTGATACATTAATTGCGATGGATTAAGCATACTCGGTCTTGACTGAAAGTCATTGGGGATCAAAGCTAAATATAAATATAACGATGTGAGTCGCTCTTGAACTTCAGCCTTAGGAGACACTTTGTAAGATGCAATTAACTGTATCTTTAGAAAGAAATAACACAATTGAATCGCAACTAAGATCAGATATCAATAAATATAAAAACTCTCTCTTTAGGGAGAGGAAGTTAGTGGTAAAAAACATAGTCTTTTTAGCGATTCATCAGATCATGAAAAAACTTTTTTGAGAGATATATAATCAAAAACCGACTGCACAATACTAAGTTATTAGTCCTGAGTAGGATTAACGAAAGTAGAAAAAAGAATCAATAAAGAATTCCGGAGAATTCCTGAATTTTGAATTCTGAATTCTGACTCCTTTGTTTAAATACTCAGCAGGACTTTAAAGATTGTTTAGCAGCACATAGAGAACAGACACCCCAGCGCTGAAGTTCGCCGGGTGGAGTGGGACAATGGCAGAGGGGACAAAGGGGTAAATTGTGCGATCGCCCTTGCACTGTTCTAGCCCAATTTTGGAAAGCAGCATTGGCATCCTTTGCTTTGGGCGTCACATCACCGTCGTCTATACTCATGCCATCACCCACGTAACTCGGATGTTCTTGACGCGATATTGTTTGTTGTTTCTTGGGAATGTTTTGAGGACGCTGCCATCCAGCAGTAGAAAAATGAATATCCTTCAAACCAATTGACAGTTTTTGATTCAACTTTAAAATTAAGCGCTGGCGCTCAAAAGTTAGGTTCTGTGCCCAAGCCGCACTCGATGTTGCCACCCGCAAAACATCGCGCTGGAGTGACAACGGTTTAGTGTGAGCAACTACCATCGATCCTACGACTTGGGCCCAACACGCGAGCAAACGTTGAAATGGCGGCTCTTGCCATTCGGGTTGAGCTGCCAAAACCTCTAAAATATCATTAATGGATTTCAACGAAATTTACCTGACCTTCGCAAAAACTACAGCACAGCTGTGCAATATATTTATAGCAATCCTAAATGATAAGCCCTATGCCTGCGGCAAACGGGCATACACAAAGCGTATGCCTACGGCACGCTAGGCTTTGCGCTTACGCTTGCGTGCCGTAGGCATACGTGAAATTTTTCATGAAGAACACTGGGCAAGCTCAACAGTTGTTTCACAACTAAAATAGGACTGCTATATGATATTTATCGCGCTTGATTGGCAAAAATATATTTTTAAATTAATCCCGTACTCCAGGTTTGAGGCAGATAGGCAATGAGTGAAAACCCCCTAATAGATACGTCGGGTGCTCAATCTTCTAAAACAATAGGGTTGAAACCACCACTAGCAGCCGCACTGGCTAGTTTGGAAGTCCAACTTGATCAAGAATTAGCTCGATACCGACGCACACGAATTGGATACAGAACCCCAAACCAACCCCGTGCAAGCATTTCCACTAGCAGTAAACTTCAACCGTTCACTGTTGTGAGTGCGACAGCAAGCAAAACAAAATCACTACCTGAGGAGAATCTCAAAGAGACTTTCCGGAAGTATGGGTTGGCAACAGAGAAAACACATACTCCAAATACTTTGCTTCCGCAGGAATCTATTCTTTCAGAAACGAAAATTAACCCGGCTATTCCTCCAGTACAAATTCAAAATCAGGTGAGCGCATCAGATACAATACTGGATGCTTTGTTATCACCAGAAATCTCACAGTCACAGACCTCAGCTTCCTCAAAAACAGAAAATCTACAATCTCATGTAGATTCAATCCCAAGCAACTTTGCCGAAGCACAAATCTCTCTACCGTCAAATGCCATTGTCGTACGCACACAAATCCAAGAACCAAGTCAGAGTCAGAGGGAAAATATTTCAAACTCACAAGAGAATACAAGCAAAAAACCAAATGACTACTTAAAATCGTCTGAAGCACTACTGAGAAGTTTAGTAGAAGATGAACCACCAAAGACTCAAGCGGCAAGCAATTCTAACAACAGTCTGCTATCTCCCTTGGGCATTGGCTCGATGTTACTACTGTTCTTAGGAAGTCTGACGCTGGGCTATATCGTCTTCAATTTCAAGACCTTCCCACAAATTAGTTTTGATCGATTATTTCAACAAAACGCGCCCCCCACTGGGCAAAAGACGCCAGAAAGTAACAAAAATGTGAAAACTGTAGCTCAACCAACTTTCACACCCATACCTAATCTTGGAACGAACTCTACGCCAAACTCAACAGCAACAACTTCCCAAAAGCCGGATACAGAAATCAAACCGTCAGCAGATGGATTTTATCATGTGATTATTGACAATCAAGGTGATAGCGCTTTTGCCTCTGCACGGCGAGTCGTTCCTGATGCTTACTTATCACCCGACGGTAAAATTATTTATCTGGGTGCCCTCAAGAAAAAAGAGCAAGCACAAACACTCCTACAAGAACTAAAAGCACAAGGCATTAATGCCAAAATTCAGCAGCCTTAAGGCAGTTGACGCAGCTCTAAAAGGGGTAAGTAACTGAAAGATAATATATGGGCATATCTCGGCAACTCTTGCGGAATGC
>NZ_QMEB01000431.1 GCF_012912135.1 Brasilonema bromeliae SPC951
AGGTGATTGACTCATATATATTGTCATTCATAAATTAAGAAATAGAAAAATGAAAAGTTTAGATATTTTTAAGCAGCTTTCCCGTTCACTTCTCATTGTAGACATGATTTACCAACAGAGGGTCGCGTGTTAAAACTTGAAAGTAGACAGCGATCGCTCTTTTCTTCCTCTTTCTCTTTCTCTTTCTCTTTCTCTTTCTCTTTCTCTTCCTCTTTCTCTTCCTCTTTCTCTTCCTCTTTCTCTTTTTCTTTCTCTTCCTCTTCCTCTTCCTCTTCCTCTTCCTCTTCCTCTCTGCGTCCTCTGCGCCTCTGCGGTTCAATAAAAAAAAGTGCGCCACGACAAACGCCAACGCACCCAACAAAATTCATTCCAACAAAAGGTAAAATTAAATCTTCGCTTCTTCCTTCACCAACTTATCCCAACCCAAATCTTTCAAACTATTATTCCGACGTAGCGGACGAGTCACCAACTCCAAAATATCCCGCGCATTAGTAAAACCGTGAATCTGAGCAAAAGTAAACTCCACAGACCACTTAGTATTAATCCCTCGTGCTTCCAACGGGTTAGCATGAGCCATACCAGTAATAACCAAATCTGGCTTCAAATCGTAAATCCGCTGCACTTGATTGTAGTTGTCTGGCTTTTCCACAATCCTAGGCAGAGGTACGCCCATTTCCTTGCAAGTCTTCTCCAGCAACTTCAATTCAGCATCTTGGTAGCGCTTATCCATGTAAGGGATACCAATTTCCGGAACAGTCATACCGCAGCGTACCAAGAACCGTGCTAGGGAAACTTCCAACAAGTTATCACCCATGAAAAACACAGACTTGCCACGAATAAGTTTTATGTAGTCTTCCAAACTTTCCCAAATTTGTGCTTCCCGTTCATCCAAACCTTTAGGAGTAATACCAAACACCGAGCAGATTTTCTCAATCCAAGCGCGGGTACCATCTGGACCAATCGGGAAGGGTGCGCCAATCAGCTTACACTTGCGGCGACGCATCAAGGTAGTCGCAGTTCGGCTAAGAAAGGGGTTGACACCAGCGACATAATACCCTTCTTCAAGGACTGGTAGTTCGGTGAAGCGCTTGGCGGGTAGCCAACCAGAAACCTTGATACCTTGCTTCTTCAATTCCAGTGTTAACTGAGTCACCACGGGATCAGGAAGGGAACCAAACAACACAAGTGGTGGATGATCCACGTACTCAGATTCTTCGTTGGCGACTTCTTCTTTCTTCTTACCAAAGTTAAGCAGTTTAGAAA
>NZ_QMEB01000078.1:0-13282 GCF_012912135.1 Brasilonema bromeliae SPC951
CCTTCTTGTCCACGGGCGTAAATTTCGCTCAAGCCAAGCGTATTTTATCTGGTGGTCTCTTCTTCGGTAAATTCCACATTGGTGACTTGATTTGGTTGAGGTTTCTGTGCTACCTTCACCTGTGTTTTAGGTGCAGTCATAGAAAAGCCTCTGAAGTCTTGCTATAAAACGGCTTCAGAAGCTCAGACAAACAATCACATATTTTTTGTCTTCCTTCACTTCCCAGTTAAAAATAAGACTAGACAATAGTCACGGTGTCAAGCTGCGCCCACTTGAGGGTTGCCAGTAGGTCGTTACCAAGGCTGATTAGGGTATCATTGCCGCTGATGCGAAGACTTAGTTCGGGAGGAAGAGTAGTTGCGTTGGGGGCAGTTAGACCACCGCCACGACTAATGTAGTCATCGGACGTGAAGCCATAAATGGTGACAGAACCAATCCCGGCGTTTAGGATAAAGCCATTCTCGCCACTGCCGACATACACTGTATCGTTGCCTGTTCCCGCAGAGATAATGTTGTTACCTTCACCAGCGTAGATCAGGTCATCGCCAGCCCCTGCATAAAACTGGTCGTCTCCTGCGCCACCGTAGATTTCATCGTTACCAGCACCCGCAAAGACTGTGTTATCACCTTCGCCGACGTAAATAACATCGTTACCAATACCAGCATACACAAGGTCGTTGCCTGAACCAGCAAACACCTTGTTGTCACCGTTGTTCACGAAAATTCTATTGTCACCTTCACCGGCGTAGATTGTGTCACTCTCAGATCCAGTGTAAACGACATCATTGCCAGCTGAGCCATAGTAGGTTTGAGGTTCTTGTAGCAAGGGCTTTTCTGAAGAACCTGTGACCGCCGCCAGCATGGTTCTGTAGATTTGGGATTGATCTACAAGTCCGGGTATGCCAGGAATTTGATAGCCGTAACTTTCATAACCCTGACCCACAAAGCTGGTAAGCACTTCCGATTCAGCACCTTGATAGTAAACTGGTACTGGACGGTTGGAATGACTTCCCCACCCGTACTTAACATTGGAGTCAGAACCCCAGAAGTGCCCCGCTTCTGTCGGTGTATCTAAATCCGTCAGCGCTTGACCACCGAGGCTTCGCACCAAAGAGGGGTAGTTCGGATTTAATGTCAGATAGTGGTCGTGGTCAGCTGTAACTATCAGCAGGTTGTCTTCCCAGCCACCGTTGTTTTCAATCCAGTTAATTGTAGACGTAATTGCTTTGTCGAAGTCCAACACGGTGCCAATCAGGTTATCTATGTTGTTGTCGTGGGCAGACCAGTCAATATCCCCACCTTCGACCATCAGCCAAAAACCATCTTGATCCTTACCTAAAACCTCTAATGCCGCATTTGTCAAGTCTTTGAGGGTTGGGTTTTCGTTGACTTCTCTGGCGATGAAGGATTCATCTGTTTCTCCAGGCAGTAGCGGTCGCTTAGTGTCGGGGTTCTTGCCTTGAGTGGAGAACACGCTGAAGTTATCAAGTCCAGTCGTGCTATAGTCTCCATTGGCAGAACTTACAGGTAAGTTACCATTCTGCCCACGAGCGCCATATAAACCCAATAGGCGATCGCCTTTATTAGGGTCAACAGCACCAGCAATCTCAGCTAGCTTGGCGGCGGCGTCAGCTCCTCGCTCCAGAAAGGTGTAATCGTAGATGTTATTAGTGGGGTTAGAACTCAGTTCTTTGTAGGTTGATTCTGTGATGAACTCATTTGTACGAGGTGGTTCTACACCTTCTGGTAAAGGGTTTCCAGGCGTGGAGAGTGGATGTCCTCCACCTAACAACACCGTTGGCTGGTAGATTCGTAATTCTTGCTGGAGGATGTTGTCTAAGTTGGGGAACTCATCATCATACTTTGTACGGCGGTTCACGCTGGCGGCGGCTGCACCAGGGGTGGCGTGGTCAATAGGTACTGACGATACCAGACCTGTTGATTTTCCTTGCAGATTAGCTGTCGTTAGAATGGTTTCGAGGGGTTGCTCGAAAATATCTACGCCAATAGCATTGTTATAGCTCTTCACACCGGTATACAGGGTGGTGGCAGTGTTCGCAGAATCGGGATAGCTCCACTTGATATATTCTGGATCATTGCCAGGAGTCCAGGGGTTGATCCCACCACGCTCTGGGTCATAACCGACCAAGTTACCTACTGCGCCGTCGCTGACTTTTGCTTGACCAGTTGCTGTGGAACCTGGATTAAAGGCAGGGTTAAAGCTGAAACCAGAACGAACCGGACTACCTCCTGTTGCTGGATCAGAGTTATCCAAGGCGGAGTTACCGGTACTAAAAACTCCGTTACTATCGGCAATAGTTGTGCCGTAAGTCGTAGCTAGGGTGTAGCCAGTCAAATTTTGGTAGCTTAGTCCCGTACCCTCCCCTGTAGTGTAGAAATCACTTAGGGTTGCGCCCGTTTTCCCCTCTTGTATCTGTTTGTAGATAGCAGCAGCACGAGCCATTTCCCAGCCCATGCCGTCACCGATCATGATGATAACGTTCTTTGCCACGAGTACTACGGTCTCCTAATACTGAGAAATAAAAATTACTGGCACAAAAACTTGAGATCAGCTTTCTGCACCTTTCTCTCTAAATCTTTCAAACTTAGGTTAAAAATGAAGAATGTTTTGATTAAAAATAAGTATTTTTTTAAATTGCGATGTAGCCAAGTGGAAATTTCCTCTTATTGACTGGAGTTTAGACTAAAAGTCGGCGATCACTCCTGAAATAGTTTAAATGTACTAAAAATGTGGAAACAAGGTACAGGTATAAAAGTTGCAAGAGAAACATAACCTAAAAGCATTTGTCTATTATTAGACGCATTGCCAAATCTTCCTAAATCAACAATCGTACCCAATACGGTTGGTGATAAGCACGCTTGACAGAAACCCGGTTTCTCTGAGCAACAATTACGTTAACCGAACTCTTGATTTTTCTTCTCTGGTTTGAGATTGTTAACTAAAGTATACGTAAAAAAACTGATGTCAAGATTAAAGTTTATTTTACTGCTCGTAGTCGTAGTAGTCTCATTGATTACTTTCGATTTTGCAAGCACTCAAGCTAAGGTTATCAGTCTCAACCGCTATATCCTTCCTGGAGAGACTGTTTTTCCAGAAGGTATTGCCTACCAACCCAAAACCAAGGACTTTTTTGTGAGTAGCACCACAGACGGCGCAATTTTGCGAGGAAATCTCCAAGAGGAGTCAGCCAAGGTGTTCTTACCCGGTGGTGCTGATGGGCGCACAACAGCTGTCGGCTTAAAAGTGGACGACAAAAATCGTTTGTTTGTAGCAGGAGGCAATACTGGTCAAATATTTGTCTACGATACCCGCAGTGGCGAACTACTCGGTCAGTTTAAGAACCAAAAGGCTTCTACATTCATTAATGATGTAGCTATCTCTGCGAATGGAGAAGCCTATTTCACTGACTCATCTGATCCAACTTTATACAAAGTTTCGATCAATTCGGCAAATGAAATTCAGTTTGAGGCTTGGCTCGATTTTACTGGTACGAGTCTAGAGTACCAGTCAGGATTTAACCTCAACGGTATCGCCGCAAGCTTAGACGGTAAGTACCTGGTAGTTGTGCAGTCAAACACAGGAAAGCTGTTTCGTATCGACATTGATAGCAAGGAAGTCACCGAAATTGATCTAGGCGGTGAACGACTAAACAACGGCGATGGTATCTTGCTCTCGCGCGGTAAAAAGCAAATTTTGTACGTTGTGCGTAATCAGCAAAAGCTGATAGTCAAAGTTGAACTAGAAGAGGATTTCTCCCGAGGTACTGTTGTCTCCAGCACGACTGATCCGTCGTTGGCTTACCCGACTACTATTGCCCAAGTGAGTTCGCAGCTGCTAGTTGTCAACTCTCAATTTGACAAGCGTGCACCGGGACTGACACCTGAGTTACCGTTTACTGTTTCGACCATTCCTAGTCCTTAAAACAGTGAACAGTGAACAGTGAACAGTGAAACTGTTTACTGTTCACTGTTAAATCAACAATCGCACCTGTGAACCACTCTGTGTTTTATTCACTTCAATTCGGGCTTGAAAGGCTTCTTTGAGGTGAGGCATATGAGTTACGGTTAAGATACAGGCAAAATCTGCGATACGCCAAGGGCGTCTCTTGCTTTGGGCGATCGCATTAATTGCTGCGATCGCCCAAAGCGCAGTTCTTATTCCCTTGTTATTCTTCTTCGTCAATTTATTCACTCGTTAGCGGAACTTGCGAACTATGACGTACATTTTGAATTCGCGATGCTCCTAAAGGGAGCCTTTGCAAGGCGCGATCGCGGCATAGTTGATGGCAGTCTTTATCTTCCATCAAATAATACTATCTTTGGCTTCGTATAAAGTAGCGATATATCTGCTAGCATTTGGAAACTATGAACAGGTAAATTATCCTCGGTATGTTTTTTTAGCTTTAGCTAAAGCTCGTTCTTTCAGGATTATTTGGCACTAATTCTTCAGCAATAAATGGCATCTTTAACAGTGACAAGTACGCAATAAGGCACAAACAAGTACATTGTGACCAGCGCCAATTATCACAAGATCATAAGCTTCAATATATAGTAACTTTCGGAATACAGTATCCCCTTAAATGCTAGAAAACTCTTAAGAAGTATAAATCTGTCGGCGGTTAGAATTCAGAGATTTGGCATCTGTGTGATTAATATGTTTGTTTACTATCTGTCTGTAGGAGGATGCTAACTACAGATTAGCCAGCACTAATGTGTGGAAGTTACAATGCACATTGCAGGAGAATCGCCAAACTTATTTATTATTAGATAATGCCTGTTTTCAAGAGTGAGCGAGCAAATCCGGAAAGTATCGCTTTTAAGGACACAGAGAGACCTGAATTCTACCGTGCATGATATTCTGCCTGAACGAAATCAAAAGAATTAACAATCAAATCTAAATTTTGTTCATTTCAAACGGAAATATTATTTCGTATACTTTTGTTGAGTGTGGATGTAACTGTTCTTTAGTTTGATTTTGGGTTAATTAAGGCTTGATGAAATCAAACTATTTTCATTGATATTTAACTGAATTCCAAGCAAATTCTAACTAGCTGTCAAAAATAGTTATGTAGTTAGAAAACAGTATTTCTTTATTGAAGATGAAAGTCAAAAAATGCTTTCATTCATGTCGTTGATCTTCCTCTTTCTGGGGGAATTTGAGTTTTAGTCATAGGAGTTTAATTCTAATGGCAACTTCTGAGAATAGCAATCAAACTGTTGGGTCACAAGGTACTAGCAACAATTTAACTGGTAATGGCAATTTTTCTTTCACTGATGGGGCATGGCAGTCCACCGATGGCAGCACTTTAAATAGTGCCGCTAGTGGTGGATTTGGTGCTGGCGGTGCTGGCGGTGCTGGCGGTGCCGCTAGTGGTGGCTTCGGTGGCGCTGCTGATGGTAGTAATACCTTTGCTTCCTTCATCGGTGGTGGCAATTCATCTACAACCAGTGCAGATGGACAGTATACCTACAATTACGAGCGACCACTCGACGAACGGGCTTTAACTGATACTAATAACCCGTTCAATCAATTGATCGGAGTCGTTGGCGGTGACACCAGCGCATTAGGTAGTAGCAATCCCTTTGCTGGTGGTAGCGCATCTGGTGGTAATAGTGCTTCCGGTAGTAGCAATCCCTTTGCTGGTGGTAGCGCATCTGGTGGTAATAGTGCCTCCGGTGGTAGCAATCCCTTTGCTGGTGGTAGCGCCTCTGGTGGTGATAGTGCCTCTGGTGCTAACAATGCCGTCGCTGGAGGCAACCTCCCCGGCAACTTACCATTTGGCAGCACTCCCCCCTCGAACCAGAGTGGTAGCAACCTACCTGCAACTGGCAACAACGGTCTACCTGTACCTTATAACAGCGACAACTGGATATCTGATATTCAAAAGTTAGATGGTGCAAATGCCACTGGTAACACTGGTCAAGGTAACGGTAACTGGAACTACGGTAGTAACAACACAAGCGACGGTAATGGTAACTGGAATTTTGGTAGTGGCAACACAACCAACGGTAACGGTAACTGGAACTTAGGCAATAACAACGACATCCTTGGTAATGCCAATACACAGACTGGTAGTAACAACGACATCCTTGGTAGTGGCAACACAGCTAGTGTAAGTAACAGCAATCTCCTTGGAAACCGGATTGAAGCCAGTGGTGATGGCAATACACTTATTGGTAATGAAGGTTGGAATTTCTCTGTGAGTGGCGGACTGATATCGCTAGGTAGTAGTAGGCCAAGCCAAGCTATAGGCACTGATGTCAGCAATTTACTCAGCAGTCCTGACCTTGTAACATCTGCCATATCAAATCCAGGCTACAACAACCCGAATTATGATTTCTCTGGCATAGGCTAAAAGTTGTAGCACATCGCCAGTTTTTGCATTGATAAGCCTGTCTATAAGCTTGCGGGCGCATAGCGCCCGCAGTACCACTAAGCCATACTTTGTTGTTGTATTACTAATCAAATTGAGTGTTTAAGCATTTCTATGTAAGTTCAAAATATGTAGCAGTCCTAAATCAACAATCGCACTTGTGAACCTTGTTGAGTTTTACTCACTTCAATTCGGACTTGAAAGGCTTCTTTGAGGTGAGGCATATGAGTTACGGTGAGGATGCAGGCGAAATCAGACGCGATCGCGCCTTGGGCGATGCTCCCAAAGGGAGCCGCCCAAGGCGCGATCGCTTTGGACACTGCGCTGCTTATTTTCGCTCAATGCAAGAGTTGCTGTCACCGAAGTGCCAACGTCATTGAAACCCTTTCATACAGGAAATTTCAGCATAACCTTGTCATAAATTTCTTGAGCTTCTCCGAAAGGGGTAAAAATAGCGAATTTTTGCGCTTTTTTCAACAGTTAGTACTCACGTTAAAAATTATTAAGCCGACGACGATATTGATGTAGCAACACCGCTCCAGTAACACCCAAGCCGAGTAACGCCGTTGTAGCTGCTGGTTCTGGAACTCTTTGAGGAGTCCGTATAGAGAAATTTAGTACAGCTACACCCCTAGAGGTTAAGGGTCCATCAGTTGAACCTGGAGTCAGCCTGTCTTCTTGAGTGAAAGTTATTAAGCCTGTAGCGTTTGAGAATATACCTGTTCCACCAGTGACATTTATGATGCCACCACCGACAATAGTCTGTTGAACCAGATCGATGACAGCGCTATCGCTTGCTCTTCCAAATAACTCGTTAGAACCACCAAAGTAGCGATCGCCACGTACGTTGCCTTCTATACCAAATACGGATGGATCTGCATCAAATGTGCTGAATATTTGGGTTGTGCGATCCTCAAACCGCCCGTAAGTTCTGCTATCAAAGTTAGTTAATCCGAAAGGGGCATCACCAATACTTTCACCTAGGACGGCTACATCTAGAATGTTTTTTTCCTCATTAAAAACTGGACCAAAGATAGCTAGTGCGTCGTAAGTAATACTGAATTCATAAATATTTTCCGTAGTCTGTGCGGTGACGGATTGTACATTCGCTCCAAAACTAAGTAAAGTTAAGGCTACGGGAATGAACCATGTGACTTTTTGACAGAGCATAATAGTCCTTTGCTTTTTAGGTGAAAACACAGACTGTAAATAAAATACGTGTCTTACCCAGAATAATACGTAAAAATCAAGAGCGGCTTAATGAATTTTTCATAAAATAAAACGAAACCGCTGCAAATCTTAACTCGTCTCCCGCTTCATCGTCTTCTCCATCGGCAACTACAACTTTGACTGCACAAGCTAAGGTTCTCCAAAAAGCACAACAAGAGTTAGCTAAGTTAGAGGCTGCTTGAAAGAACGACATATTCAACAGCCTTTGTAAATAACTGAAAAAACACAGGTGTTGATTAAATCAACAAGCGCACCTGTGAACCACTTTGTGTTTTATTCACTTCAATTCGGGCTTGAAAGGCTTCTTTGAGGTGAGGCATATGAGTCACTGTCAGGATGCAGGCAAAATCAGAAGCGATACGCCCTTGGCGTCTGCGCTTTGCGCAATCGCATTAATCGCTGCAATCAGGCGATCTGCGCGCAGCGCAGCAGCGAAGCTATCGCATCCTTCTGCATCTTGTGTCCCAAATCCTTCATCCACAATCAACAATTGCAACGCCGCCCCCGCCCGTTGCGCTAATAATTTCGCCAAAGCTAAACGGATTGCAAAGTTAATTCTAAACGCTTCCCCACCAGAATAAGTCTCATAAGCCCGCGTCCCTCTGGCGTCTGCAATCAAAATGTCCAACGTATCTATCAGCTTGGCATTTTTCTTGCTTGCCTTACCACTCTTTCCGGCTCTTTGTGTCACAAATTGAACGTGTAATTGATTGGCACTCAATCGCGAAAGCAGTTGATTTGTCTCAGCTTCCAATTGTGGCAAGACGTTCTCAATCATCAATGCTTGGATACCATTTTTACCAAAAGCTTGTGATAACTCCTGATATATACGGTATTGTCGCCTTACTTCTTGGAGTTGCTGCTGCTGTTGATCGTACTGAATTTGCAATGTTTCCAGTTGGTGAGACTGCTGCTGCAAGCGTCCTAACTGGGCAATTTGTTCATCAAGTTGTCGTCTGCGTGATGTTATCTGCTGCTCTAATACTTGAATTTGAGTAGATGGGTTTGCTGATTCTTCTAGCTGTTGAACGATGCTTTCAATTTGTGCTCCATATCTTTGTCGTTCTGTCAATCTTGCTTGCAAAGAAATCTCTAACTCTTGTAATCTTGTTTTGAGTTGGGGATACTGTTGCTGTGTACCAACAAGTTGTTGATAGCGTAATTCCCAAGCTTGAGTTTTGCGTACAGCTATACGAAGATTGTTATGTTGTTCTGACACGTAGCCAATTTCAGTAATCTGGCGCTCAAGGGCGGCGATTTCTCTGGCACATTCAGATTCAGTGGCTTCTTGCTGGATTCTGGTGTGTAATTGGGTAATTTGTGCCTCAATTTCTGGTTTTCGTCCTGCTAATTGTGCTTGACGTTTAGCTGCGTCTTTTATTTGGCTTAATCTAATTTCTGCCCATCGCCACCGCTCAACTTCGTTACGAGCAAGGGCGTGGTCTTGTTCATTATAGTTGAGTTGTTGTAGATATTGTTCGAGTTGGTGGAGTTCGGCGTGTGTGTCGTGGGCGTAGTCATTTATTTGGAGCGATCGCTCCAAGTGCTGCTTTTCAGCAACAATTTGTTGTAGCTGTTGCTCAACATCACTTGTCACCTCCAACTGTGCTGCCAATTGCCCTCTTTGTTCGCGTAAGGTATCATAAGGAGACAATTGTTGCGATATTTCTTTATATTCCTGTCTGAGAACCTGAATTTCTCTGTCTGAAACAGCCATTCGTTCTCGAACTATCCACAACTCATCCTCTGCATCTTTATACTCTACTTTCGTTTTGTCTACTACACGGTTCCAGTGATGTTCATCTAGAGGACGTTCGCACAAAGGACAGATAGCATTAGGGTTCTGAAGCATTTGCAGCTTTTGCTGGAGTTCTCCCAGTAGTTTTTCAAAGTCCCGTTGATGCGCTTGCAAACGTTCGATAAGGTGACGCCTTTCCTGTCCTTTTTCCTGCACTCGTTGCAGATAAACTCGCTTTTTCTCCAGTTCCGAAATCTGCATCGCCACTTCCACCACTGCTTGTTGCAGTTGCGGTTGGCGTCTATGCTGACGTTGGAGTTGGTTTTCTGTCGCTTGCAATTGTTCAAATCGAGCCACTAAACCAGCATGAGCACGATCCAATTGACTTTGCAATCTCACCCGTTGTTGCAAAAGAGGAGTGACTTGTAATTGCAGCTGATCCATTTGAGCAACACGGTTGCGTGCGGTCGCAAGTTGTGCTAATGCTGCTTCGACTTCATCTGACTTGCTCAGAGTTTGCCGAAGTTCTTGCTCTTGTTGCTGTAAAGCCGCGAGTTGTGCTTCTGCGTGTTGTAATTGCCGTTCAATTTCGTTAATTTGTTGAGTGAGTTGCTGTTGCTTTTGTTGTCGTGCTTGTTGGGCGCGAGTGTGCTCTTCAAATTTAGCGCCCATTGCTTCTTCTTGAGATTGCAGAATTTGGTATTGATTGTACCCGGCTTGAATTTCAGCTTCTTGAGTTAGGAGTTCTTCTAAAGAAGAGAGTTGATTGTCAATTGCTGAGTGTTCTTGAGTCAGGCGATCGCAATCTTGAGTCAGATTTTGATACTGCTGCCTAACAAAACTGAGTTGTTGCTCCCAGTTTTGTCGCTGGTGCTGGACAACTTGCAAACTTTGTAATTGAATATTCTCAAACGCTTGTACTTGTTGCAATTGATTGATTTGCCCTTCTAACTCGGCTTGTTTTTGGGCAGTTACTTCACGCTGTTGCAGTTGAGATTTTAACGAATCCAAAAGGCGCTCTAACTCTTCCGCTCTTGCTTTAAACTGACGTGAGAGTTCTTTTGCCCGTTCTTCTAATTCATCATACTGATTAAGTTTTAATAACTCTGCTAATATTTCCTTACGCTCAGTTGGTCGCTTCAGCATGAATTCATCAGCACGACCTTGACGCAGGTATGCTGAATTAATGAAAGTGTCGTAATCTAACTTAATATGTTCTAAAATGAGATCTTGCGTTACCCTTATGCCCTTACCAGTCAGTGCGCGGAAACCTGTAGGCGTTTGTATTTGAAATTCTAGAGCACCATTTCCACCACGCGATCGCGTGCGAATCACTTTATATGTTTGCTGGTTTGCTTCAAAAATGAAATCAACTCTAACTTCTTTTGCACCTGTATGGATAACATCATCTTCTGAAGGAGCTCGACTTTCACCCCAAATTGCCCAGGTAATCGCTTCGAGTAGGGAAGATTTTCCAGCGCCATTGGAACCACAAATACAAGCCGTATGTAACCCACGAAAATCTAAAGTCGTGTCACAGTAACTGAGGAAGTTTTTGAGGGTGAGTTGGATTGGAATCATTGAGGATTAGGCACCACACCTTTTTTTAGAAGTAACAGTACAAATGCTCTTATTGCTAGTTTAGCTAGGTTATTATCATGTTTATAGTCCTTAACACTCGAATTTTACGAATGTTAACAATATAGTGAGCAAATTTTTCTTATTAGGCAAACTTCTTTTACTGTCGTCGTGGAAAATTTAATCTTTCATCAGGTTCTTTCCTCTTTCCTTGTGATAAACAATAAGTTTGTTTGATGCTTTAAACTCTTTATAATGTCAGGCAAAAAAGAAGACATGGGGATAAGGAAAAAGACGAGCAAAACACATAGAGTCACACAGTACGGGAAATTTCTCTGGTACCCCTTATCTGACTCAACCCATCTCCCCCATTTTCCCTTACCTCTTATTTGCCTTTTACAGGTTTATTCGCTCAGGTGCATTCCGGTGAATTTAAGAACTTTGGCAAAACGTGGTTGCGAAAACGTCATTATAATTCACTTAAAAAAATGGTGCTGCTTGGAACTGCCATGACTTTGCTGAACAAACTGTAATTGAAATTAGACCTGAAGAGAGAATTGAGGGGATATGCATGAACGGCGTCTGCCCTGAGTCCTTACGGACACGCTGCTTTGTTGGCGTAGCCTGCGCTTTGCGCATAGGGGCGATCGCGTTTTTACGTTATTTGCACAACTCATTGCCGACGATGATGATGCTTAATCCGATTCAAAATCTTGATTGAGTTGACATACCCCTTATCATCTGCGAATGCTTGAAGAGGAGAACGAGCATCCGTAATTTTTACCCGACAAACTGCTGTCATGTTGACTCCGTAGCCGGATGGCTTCTGTTGATAGGAAATCTCGACATTAATTCCCCTTCCGTTTAGCAGGAGCAAGATATCGATGTCATCTAAGGGGCGAATCTTTGTCTTTCTAGCAAATGAGCCAAACGGAATATAGTTACCCTTAAGCGGTGGGAAATCCGAGTGATTCTTGACTAGTCTTTTAACTTGCTTAAACAAGTAGTCACGGCTTGTACGTCCTTTCTCTGTGGTTGACCGCTCTAAGTCAACAATCTTGGATTGAAACTTCTTAAATGCAGCTTGAACTGTGCTAGCTTTTAGGTCAAGGTTAGCTTTCCGTCCTGACTTTCTATCAACTTCCGGTTCGCTAAAAAAATTATTTTCAAAGCTATTTTTTTTATTCTTATGTCTAGTTTTGGCAGTAGAAGTTTTAGCTTTTGGGATTGGTTGTACCTTGGTTTGACTGACACTTTTAGCTCCAGTTGGGCTAGCTTTTGCAGTAGAAAATGTAGGCTGTTCAGTCGGTTTTATGTCAATCTGACTGACTACTTTTTGAGTACGTTTATTTGTTGTTGAGCTAGATTTACCAGCAGCAACCTTAGCTTTTTTAGTTGGCTGTACCTTTGTCTTACTGTTTGCTTGTTTGGTTGCCTTGCCTGTCGTTGAATTAGCTTTTCCGTTTGGACTCTTCACCTTTTTAGTTGCTTGTGTCTTAAGAGCAGGCTCGTCGGTCTGTTTGGATCTAGCTCTCGGAGCAGTGGACTTAGCATTATTAGCTTCCTGTATCTTGGGTTCAATGACTGTTTTTTTTGAATTAGCGGCAGTGCGAGCCTTGGACTTTTGGCTTTCTGCTTTTGTTTTAGATTTACTGACCATTTTTTTGTAAATGGTGATGCTTTGTATTTTGAAGCCGAAGAGGGAGATAATGAAGACAACTGAAGGAGTGGGCTATGAGTGTAATACCACCCCTTCAATAAACTAAACCTAAGACCTATACCGAGTTGCGTTCAATCTCTACAATTGAACGTAATTTGGTATTAGTCTTTTTTACGAACACCTTTAAAAGGTTCTCCGTTTTGCTTCACGTCCATAAACCGTCCGGTTTCAGCATCACGCTTCACCCATTGTTCGGTCACAGGGTTGTAAGTTTGGCTACGGTTGTCCACAGCACCACGGCGATAGCCCTTGCCTGTATTGTTTGCCATATCTTCATCACCTCCTTAAGAGAGATGTAAAAGCGCTTTTACATTTTATATTATAATTAGAGAAAATAGCATCAACAAGTTTGACACCTCTAGCGATCGCTCTCAAGAATCAGCCATGAAAGAGATCATTGCTGCGAACCTGATCCGCTACCGTAAAAGTCTAGGCTTGTCTCAAGAACAACTTGCAGAACAAGCTGGGGTAACTCGCCAGAGCATCAATAACTACGAGAACGCCAAAACTTTACCAGACAGCAAAATCCTTTCTGCTCTGGCTAGTGCTTTGGGCATTACACTCGATGACTTGCTACGCTCACAAGGTGAAGGACTACCCAACTTTCGGTTCCGCGCTCAT
>NZ_QMEB01000078.1:13292-23291 GCF_012912135.1 Brasilonema bromeliae SPC951
AGGTTTCCTTTGACAAAAATGCCCAGTTTGCGGCCCAAGTGCTACGAATGCTGCAAACTTATAACGCCCTAGAACAAGCCGTTGGCTTACCGACCTACACCCCAGAAAGTACACCTTGCCATCAAGTAGAAGGCAATGAAAAGCACATTCAGACAATAGCTGCTTTGTTTCGTCATCGCCTGGGCTTGGGAGATGCTCCCATTGCCAATCTGTTTCAGTCTGTAGAAGAAATCGGCTTAAAAGTTTTACGCTCCTCTGTTCCCATTAAAGGTTTCTTTGGTCTAAGTGCTTGTAGTGATATTGAAGGTGCTTTTGTTCTGGTAAATACCCATAACATCACTATTGAACGTCAATTGTTTACCCTTGCACATGAAATTGCACACCTTATCTTCCATCGTGTAGAGTACCAAGACACCCTGATTGAAGAAGGAACCAAAGAAGAAGAAAAAGCACGAGAAAAAGTAGCTGATTACTTTGCTAGTCATCTACTAGTTCCCCAAGCTGAATTTGAACGGATGTATGCACTTACCCAAGATATTGTCAAACTTAAACGGCATTTTAGGGTGAGCTACCTAGTCATCTTGAATCGTTTAGCAGAAATGAAAATCATTGATTTTGCTAAAGAGAAAGCCAAAATCTGTGCAATTTATAAAAAGCAGCATGATGGTGCATCTTTGCAAAACTCAATGGAATTACCACCAGCACTAGCTGCTGCGGATTATCCAGAAAATGAACGTTATGAATTTCTAATTTGGCAGTCCTTAAAATCGGGCAATATTTCAGAGATGAAAGCAGCAGAACTTCTCAACTTAACTGTTGAAAAACTGCGGGTGCGTCGTCAAGAAAATGAGGTTTATGCAGTCGCTTAAGGGAATAATTCTCGACGCAACCGCACTGATTGATTTTCGCTGGCTGAACGAGTGGGTGTGGCTACAACGGTACTACAGCCCGTTGTACATTGCCCAGGAGCTTCTAGACTCAGATCAACTGGAACCCCCAACTCGCCAAGCTGCTAACCAATACTTAACGCCTCTAGCTCTTTCCACAGAAGAGATGTTTGCCAGTTTTCTAGAATTTAGCGTTAGAGCGCCCCTTTTGAGTGTTGCGGATCGATCTACAATTGCTATTGCCCGTCATCAATTGCTGATTTGCGCTAGTGATGATGGGCTAGTTGTTGAAACCTGCAAGGCATACGGTGTTGCCTACACCAGAACACTGCGATTATTAACTGAGATGGTAGAGACAGCACACAAAACAGTGATAGAGGTGACGGAAATGGCTGATTCATTAATCAACGAGCGGGGTAAACACATTTCTCCCAAAGTTTTGACAGATTGGACAACAAGTTTACAGAAATATAGCACGAGCTAAAAAATTAAATGTGGTTAAACTAAGTGCTTTAGATGTTATCGTCTTCTTTTCGGAGAGATGCTAGGAGGAGTGCCGTATAGTAATTCACCATTCTCGACGACATATTTTAAGGGAATTTTTGGGTTGTTAATATCCTTCTGTCCATTGGTGTGCCACTTGATTTCCCAAACAGTATAAAACTGTTCCAATTTTGCTGGTTTGAGACGATAAATTGCTTGTCTTTCAATATTTTTATAAATGGCAAAAATCCAATCTACTTTGCGATATTTGTTAATAATAATAGGGTTCATGTGATGGTGGGTTGAGAACCCTTTCGTCAGTTCAATATTCATTGATTTCAATTCGTATTCATTTCCATCCAGATCGATAGCATCGTTCCCCTCTCGCCCCGGAAGGACAGTCAAACCAAGTATCAGGAGAACTTGCAATAATTTGCCACCATTATCCTGAAAAATGTCGTTAATACCGTGCTTCGATGCTAATTCTTGGTACTGCTGTATGGCAGGAAACAGTATCTCCAGCGTTTCTAGATCAGGATGTGGTTTTAGCACTCCTTGTCCCTCCCTAGCAAATTCACTGCTTTCAAACCTAATGCTGTAGCAATCCGCTTAATGTTATCTATCGATATGTTCCTTTCATCTCGCTCCACTGAGCCAATGTAAGTACGGCGTAGGCCAACCAGTTCTGCCAGCCTCTGCTGTGAGATGCCACGAGCCTGCCGTGCTTTTCGTAGATTGTCCGCAAATAACTTCCTCATTTTGGTAATTGTTTTTTTTCGGTTATATACCGGAATTGCTCTGACGACTTTACGTCTACAGATTATAAGTATCATTTGTGATGAACCCAATTTTGCACTTACAAGACATAAACCCTGCTTATTTCACCAACAATGGAGCTAGCTACTGTGGTGACTCCCGTGAACTTTTGCAAAAATTACCAGATAGTAGTGTTAATTTAGTTATCACCAGTCCACCCTTTGCCCTTCAGCGTAAGAAAGAATACGGCAACAAAGAACAGCACGAGTATGTGGACTGGCTTACCGAGTTTGCCGCACTCGTTTACAAAAAACTGCGTGACGATGGTAGTTTTGTAGTGGATTTGGGTGGGGCTTATGAAAAAGGGGTTCCTGTCCGCAGCCTGTACAACTACCGAGTGCCTATACGCTTTTGCGATGACATTGGTTTTTTGTTAGCTGAAGACTTTTATTGGTACAACCCGTCTAAACTGCCTAGCCCTATTGAGTGGGTTAACAAACGCAAACTGCGGGCTAAAGATTCGGTAAATACTGTATGGTGGTTCAGTAAAACCGAGTTTCCCAAGGCTGACGTGACCAAAGTCCTTGCACCCTACAGCGATCGCATGAAGAAATTGCTGGAAGATCCAGACAAGTTTTACAAACCAAAAGTACGACCTTCTGGTCATGATATTAGTAAAGCCTTCGCCAAAGATAATGGTGGAGCTATCCCGTCTAACCTGTTGCAAATTTCTAATACTGAATCTAACGGTCAATATATGGACGGTTGTAAAGCAGTTTCGGTTAAGCAACACCCCGCTAGGTTTCCTGCCAAACTTCCTGAATTCTTTATCCGTTTCCTGACAGATCCAGGTGATTTGGTAGTAGATATTTTTGCTGGTTCTAACACTACTGGTCAGGTGGCACAAACTGAAAATCGTCTGTGGTTGGCTTTTGAAGAACAGCCAGAATATCTGGCTGCTTCTGCGTTCAGATTTTTAACCAAAGAAAATACCACTTTGGAGATGCAGGAAATTTATAATCTGATTTGTGCAGGAAAATCAGTCGATTTGAACACTTATCAGAAGCAAACCCTTCTCAGTCTTTTTTAACTACCACCAGTACAGGGTTAATTCGCCGTTCGATAGCGTGTTGTGGGCATGACGCAACTTACGGGTTTATTCGCTCAGGTGCATTCCGGTGAGCCTCTCACGCTTCGCTTTGGGCGCAAGCAACGCTAATTAAGAAACATATTTGATTTAAATCTCTAAAAGCCTTGCTGCATATTGAAAAATCTGCCAGCCTCCGGAAAAATCGCCCATGTATAAATACTCATTTTTTTAGAAAAATCCACGTTTGGGGCATCTTAGCGCCCAGATCGTTGGCGCTAAACCAACCAATTAGTAATGAGGCACCGCAGTTTTTACAGGTGAAATGAAGCGGCAGTCTCGTGGCATCAGGATTCAAATCTCATCAAGTACAAACTAAAAGCTCTAAGCCTTTGAGTATAGCCCATGCGACTGTGCTCACACAGCAAATGCAATCATTTTTTAGTGAGATAGAAGACCCGCGTGTACCAAGAACCCGTGCCCATTTGTTAACAGATATTTTAATAATTGGAATATTTTCAGCGATCGCTGGAGGTAAGGGGTGGGAGGACATGGAAAACTATGGGTTGAGCAAACATGACTGGTTAAAGGAATTTTTAGCTCTACCTAATGGTATTCCTTGTCCAGATACATTTCGACGAGTGTTTGAACGTATTAACCCAAAAGCATTTGAGCGATGCTTTCGTCGAGCTTGGGTGCAATCGGTAGTTGAGACAGTAGGGGCACAAGTAGTTTCCATTGATGGTAAGACTTTAAAAGGTTCCTACAATAGAGAACAGGGAAAATCGGCTTTACATTTGGTAAGCGCATGGGCAAGCGAACATCGTCTTGTGCTGGGACAAGTTAAGGTGACAGATAAATCTAACGAAATCACGGCAATTCCTGCATTACTAGAATTGCTTGACTTGGCAGGATGCATCATTACCATTGATGCAATGGGTACACAAACAGCGATAGCGAAGCGCTGCTGCGAAGCGCAGATCGCTACTCAAATATATAATGCCAAAGCTGATTACGTCTTAGCACTTAAAGCCAACCATCCAACACTTCATGGGCAGATCAAAACTTGGTTTGATCAAGCGGCTGCGGATCAATTTCAAGGCATAACCGTAAGCTACGACGAACGGATAGAAAAAGGGCATCATCGCACTGAAAAGCGACAAGTTTGGAGCGTTCCGGTTTCTCAACTGCCACCTCTACATAATCAAGACGATTGGGTGGGACTTCAAACCGTTGTCATGGTGGTGCGAGTAAGACATCTGTGGAATAAAACTACGCGCGAAGTTCAGTTTTATTTAACTAGTTTGGAGAGTGATGCTTGTAAACTGGGGCAGGCTATCCGCCTCCATTGGGGCGTTGAAAATGGATTGCATTGGACTCTAGATATGACTTTTAGCGAAGATGCTTGCCGTGTTCGTACAGGACATGCGCCGCAAAACCTTGCCTTACTACGACGCATTGCTCTTAATGGTTTGAATCGAGAACAATCTTTGAAACGCAGTAATCGCCAAAAATCGAATCGAGCCGCAATGGATAATAATTATATGCTTACTATTCTTGCTGCTTGTTTATCCCAACATAATGATACCTCTAAACCCGCTTGTCAATAGCATTTGAGACGCGCTTACCCTGGACTAAAACTGTCTTCACCTTTCTTCTTAGCTTTATAGGAAAATATAAGCTTTTTCCTTTTCTTTTCATTAACTAAAGATGTACTAGTCTTCAAATTTACCATTCCAATAATAAAAGAATACAATAGAAACAAGAGATTAGATTCAGCCTATCGTTACCTATTGCTGAACATATATCGTCGGACATAGAGCATGTCAAAGCATTCAGGAACTATTTCACAATAGTTGCGTCATATATATCCTTCGTTACTTTTCATAAGAGCAGATGAACGGTATAAGAATTAAAGAGGAACAATTGCATCTTAGTTAGCGTCGCACAAGTCACTTTTCACTCGGAATATGCCTACTGATAGGTTTAAAAAGAGCCAGAAACAATCTCAGTAACAGCACGTCTCTTACATTCAGAAAAAAACAAAAGGACTTTACTATGAGTCAATTTCATCGTTGGAAATCTGGAGCAGCTGGAGTTATGGCAATGGCAATAACAACAGGCACCATTGCACCCATGTTCATGTTTGCTCCTGCTTCTGCACAAAGCATCTTTCGTGGTCAAGGAAGCCAAGCACCAACAGGAAGAGTTTCAATTCCTGCTGGATTTACACTACCAATAACATACGACAAAGATAAAATTGTTGTCACTCCTGATGAAACGACACGTATAAAGCTGAAAGTAGCAAAAAACCTTGTAGACAGTTCACGAAATGTGTTGGTTCCTGAAGGAAGTGAAATTGAAGGACAATTGCAACCAATCACCAGAAATGGTGAAAAAGGGATTTATTTTGTCGCTCAAGATTTAATACTTCCTAATGGTGAACGACAATCTATTAATGCAACTTCTCGTGTCATTACCAGAAAGGAAAAAATTAGTAAAGGAGGTAGAACAGATAAAATCATCCAAGATGCTGCTATTGGTGCAGGTGCAGCTAGTGTGATTTCATTGATAACAGGCGATCGCAAAATTCAAGCGCTCGAACCTATACTTGGTGCAGGTGCTGGTGCAGCAGCAAGTGTTCTACTCAGACGTAAAAACACTGAAGTTATCGTTATTGAACCCCAAAGAGGAGATTTGGATCTGACTCTACGCTCTAGTTTGTTTGTATCCCGTGGCTACTATTAGGCTTATCCTAATTATTTAGGTCGTGAGTTCCATCTGTTTGCAGTATAACTGCTCCAAAGGGGCAAGGTGCTTTACCCAATTGCCCTCACACTACCAAGGGGCTGCCAGAAGAGCAACCCCTCCTCTTTCACAGAAAGTAAGACAAAGTAAGTCAGCAATTTTAAAGTTAAATCCGGAAGAAAACAACCTGCTAGTAAATGGTCTAGCTTCTAGCTGTATGCAATTTAAATGCGACACAGATGAGGATATTGCGTGTGATTGGGCAAAGCCGCGATATCGCTTATTCTAATTTATGTAAAATTTGTCATTTTTCTGCAACTATTTTATCGCTCGCACGTCTTACGACTCCATATAAATCAGGAGCATCCCAATTTTCCAAAAGTCTTCGTTCGCCACGTTCAAACCAGGGTGCCCAGAGGGCATAAGTAACGTATTAGAGCAAAGCAATCATCCTTCCTGTGAATTTACACATTTGGGATGCTTCGGAGAAATCGTCTTGGCGAAACATTTAGGAAAATAAATAAACTAATACGCATCTACCGTTGCGTATTTATTTGTTAAGACAGTCATGAATCATTTGTTATTACAAATGACTCATGACTAATGACTCATGACAAACGAGAAGCGGCACGAATTAGTGTGCAAATTTTAGGCGCGACTCGTTATGAACCAATACAGTTCAGTTAGTGGTATTTCGTTTTGTAAAATCCCCCAACAGAGTTAAAAAGCTTGCTCAGTTCCCTCCTTTTTAAGGAGAGCCAGCGCGTTGCGGAGGTTCCCTCCGTTGTAGCGACTGGCGTGGGCTAGGGAGGAGCAATCCTTAACTGAACCGTATTGCGTTATGAACTGAATAAAATCCCAAGAGTGAAACAAAAAAGAAAGATGAAAAATGAAGTTATTCACACTTCATTCTTTATCCTTTAATTGACTCTTTTGGCTGAACGAAAGTATTAACCAAAACAAAGTGTTTTGGAACCTCTTCAGTCAAAGGTAGTCTATTTTACTAACAGAAAATAGCAGGTTGTGTGGGGAGCAAGAATAAAATGTTTGGTCACTTTCGTTGGCAATCTGGATGTGCTGCATTCATGATTTTGGGTATCACAACAGGAACTATCGCACCTCTGGTGATACCCACAGCATCTTTTGCCCAAACAAGTTTTATTGACGTTCAATCTAACTATTGGGCAGCAGAGTTTATTCGAGAATTGGCACAGCGGGGTATTGTTGCTGGCTTTCCAGATGGCAGTTTCCGGCCAGAACAAGCAGTCACACGTGCTCAATTTGCTGCTATGATTGGCAAAGCTTTCCGAAAAGCGCCAGAACGGCAGGCAGTCAGATTTGACGATGTACCAAGCAGCTACTGGGCATCGAGTGCGATTCAGGAGGCATATACCACTGGTTTTTTGTCTGGATATCCTGGCAATCGTTTCGAGCCTAACCAAAATATTCCTCGCGAACAGGTTTTAGTTTCTCTGTCTAGCGGTTTAGACTACAAAGTTAGCGGTAATACCGACACCATTCTACAATCTTACGACGACACCAATAACATTTCTGGCTATGCCCGTAGCCCTGTTGCTGCAGCTACTGAAAAACAAATTGTCGTAAACTACCCTAATATTAAGTTCTTAAATCCGAAAGTAACTACAACTCGGGCACAAGTTGCAGCTTTTATCTACCAAGCATTAGTGAGTTCCAATCAAGCCTCAGCAATTAACTCACCCTATATTGTGGCTCTTGCTGAGCGTACTCCATCAAAACCAGTAGCGGTGACAATTCCTGAAGGAACTGTTATTCCCATAAGGTATGAAAAAGCAGAAAAAATTCTTGTGACTAAGGAGGAAATAGTTCCTTTAACCCTCACCGTAGCGCAAAACGTTGTCACTGATAAAGGAACCTTGGTCATTCCAGCGGGCAGTCAAGTGGTTGGTGAGCTGCGTCCCGTCAAAGACAAGAACGGTTCTCAATTCGTCGCCCAAAAACTCGTTTTAACCAACAATGGTCAAGAGTATCCAATCAATGCGACAACTGACGTGATTACCAAGACCGAAACCGTCAAAAAGGGCATCAATACAAAAACAATTCTTAGGAATACCGCACTTGGTGCAGGTGCAGCAGCAGCAGTTTCAATTGTGACTGGTGATAAGGCTATTAGTGCTGGAGAAGTTCTAGGCGGGGCTGCGATTGGTGGATTGGTTGGTCTGTTTTTTGGTAAGAAGAGTGTGGACTTAATCGCCATTGACCCAAAGACCGACCTACAAATGACTATTGGTGAGAACTTTCAGGTTTCGTTGAAATAGTTAGTAGTCAAGATTGACCACGTAATAACATCAGTTTAGAATCCTGGTTTTTCAAAACCAGGAAAGTTCAATTAGAATTCTTGCGCATTCATTGCAGGAAGACTTCAAATTTAGTACTCACGATGAGCAACAGGTAACCAAATAATAAAAGTCGTTCCTGGTGTATCAGGTGATGATCTAAGCGAAGTGAGAGCAGGGCTGAAAACTTGTATTTCGCCCTGCATTTGTTCTATTAGCTGTTTGGCAATTGATAATCCCAATCCCGTACCAGGAATTTCCGTTTGAGCTTGAACACCTCGGTAATGACGCTCTCCAAGATGCTCTAAATCTTGTTGTGGAATACCAGGACCAGTGTCACTGATGGCAATTCCTTGAAAATGAGGTTTTTCTTGTCTGGTCTGAATTAAAATCTTGCCGCCAGTGGGAGTGTATTTCAAAGCATTGTCAATGATATTGCTGAGTACTTCTCGTAATGCTTTGGTGTTAGCGCGTACCAGAGGTAAGTTAGGGGGAATTTCGGATATGAGTTGCAAATTTCTTTCTTGAGCGATGGCTCTGGCTGATACTAGCAATGGTTGCAATATATCTAGTACAGAACAATTAACTTCTTTCTCTCCTGCACCGGGCAACAAGAGTGGCGCTATAAAGTCTTTTTGTACGTTTGCTTCCACAAGGACTTCTTTTTGCGGTAGCGTTAATGGTTCTAAATCTTCTGTTGTCAAGTCAATAACTTCATCCAAGTGTTGCAACAATTCTTTGAGGCGATCGCTTTCCCGCACAATACTAGTAGCTACCTCGCGGTTAGCATCCCCTGGTCGCAGTCGCTTCAGCAACAGTTTGCCAAAGGTACGCAATGCTGTTAATGGGTTGCGAAGCTGGTGCAATAAATTATCTAGTAAATCTTGCTGTTTTTCTTGAAAAATTTGTTGTTGCTGCAATTGCTGGTGCAACCATGCTCGACGCTGATCCAAAATACAGGCAAGGGATAGTGTTTGGGCAATTCGTTCTATTTGACTTTTTTCTTGTTCATTCCATACTCGGTCTTCTCTAACTGTGACGAGCAACCCCATCATCACATCTTCATGAACAAGAGGTAAAACAATTTGGTCGCCCTTTAATAAATATTCTTCTTCCTCTGTTGAATGCGGTGGTGCTGTATCTCCTGTCGCAGTTTCTCGTGATGGTGCGGGAAAGTCCTCTGCTGCTTTCAGTAACCTTCGGTTATTGCGGTTGTGTTTCTGGTTGAACACATCACCCGTACGAGAATGTAGTGTTTTATCCAAGGTGACGGAAGCTGAACGATACGAAGCCCAGTTAGGATTTGAGATGGGTATTGAGGTGGGCAATACCAAAGCACTAGCTCCCTGCTGTTCCACTGTTGTTTCTGGATAAACGACCACAGGAATGAGCTTGGCTTCACTTGTCGAAGCCTCTATCAATTCTTGCGTTAAATAAACAACGCTCAAAGATGCTTCCAGCCCTTGGGCTAACAGTGCCAATTGCTCTCGGCATAGAGCAACAAACTCAGAACTGGCAGACATTAACATTTCTCAGCCCTTGTTTAAAATGACAGACTATACGGACGAAAAGGAACAAAAGTTGGCTTTTCCCATTTAACAAAGCTTAACTGAATCTTGCAACTAACAGTTCGTTCCAAGGAATTATATTGTTCAACGCTTCTGGTTTTTATACAAAAAAATAAATTAACCGGATTGTATCAAAAGATTAAAAACTATTGATT
>NZ_QMEB01000079.1:0-9305 GCF_012912135.1 Brasilonema bromeliae SPC951
GTAAAGTTCTAAAAATTTAAAAAATAACCGAGAAATCTGTATTAATTTTAAAAAAAACCTGAAAAAAATCCAATTTTTGGTAGATTTCAGGTGATGTGACAAATGGAAAATGCGTATGACAAACTTGTTATTAGGAGACTTCACCCTCCAAACCGATGCACATGAGCTAAAGTCTCGTTTGCAGTGGGGACAACCAGCTTTTACTATTATTGATGTGCGTGAACGTCAAACCTACAATCAGGGACACATTTCAGGAGCGATTCCGCTTCCCGTAAACGAACTTGTCAAAAGAGCAACAGTTTCTCTAGCGAAAGATCGCGATATCTATATTTATGGTGACAGTGACGAGCAATCAGCGAGTGCTGCAAAAACGCTTCGAGATGCTGGGTTTGCTCGTGTATCAGAACTGACTGGTGGTTTCTCTGCTTGGAAAGCAGCTGGTGGTTCCACAGAAGAAATTTAACAGTTATCAGTTATCAGTGAACAGTGAACAGTGAACAAAAAACTGATAACTAATAACTGATTTCGGTCAAACTCCCATGAGAGTTCATCACTCCATCATGGCTAGGGCTTTAGTGGGTTGCGGGTTTAGCAACCCATTCAACAGGGATGCTGGGCGTTGTCTGTGGGGCCAAGCAAAAGCATGACGGAATGCTGCATCCTGACAAGCTTGTAACTGTTCAAAGTTAATAATGTCGTAAGTTAAGAGGTTCTCGTACTCAAAAGGTAGACGCACATTGTGCAAGCCAGCATTATCAGTACAAATAGCAATATCTACCCCTGCATCAAAGCAACGCTCAAATACTAACTTGAGTTGACGTATATCCTGCAAAGTACCAGTTTTGATATAGGTTGTGGGGCAAACCTCTAAACACTGATTTCGCAAAGCTAAATCTTTGAGCAATTCGGGATACAGCAGAGGAATTTGGATACCATGACCAATCCGCATCAGATACGGTAAAAGTTGGGGATCACATCCAGCAGTCGTTTCATAAAGGTGTCCTGTGGTGTTGAGTCCAAGCGATCGCGCATAATCATACAACCTTATCCATTCGTTTATGCGTTCTGCAGAGTAACTATCTCCCCCAGCTACATCTATTGCGCAAACATACTGTCTGCTTTGCGCTGCTAAATCAACAATCGCCTTATTCACCTCAAAGGGTAAGCGCGAGTGCATACAAAGAATTTGGCTGGTAACAATCGGATATTCTGGGAGTTTGCTTGCTTTACCCACAACTTCCACAATTTCCGCCATCATGTCAATTCTCTGTGATTGACTCAGATGGTCTGGTGTTCGTAGATAAGGGGTATAGCGCAACTCCAGATAAGCCAAATTTTCAAAAATATAAGCACCCCTGAGCAAGCGGTAGATAAAATAAGGCAAAGTCTCCACAGTTTGCACGCTTTCCACCAAGGTATGCAACTGCAAATACTCATCTAGAGTGTTGCGTGGACGCGTGTAGAAATCTTCAAATGCTGAATAGTCAGCAAAGCCAGAAATCAACTCGGGCGAGTGGCGCTCAAAGTACCGCCATAAAATACGAGGTACAACCGATCCGCCCAGATGCCTATGTAATTCTGCGTATAAAGTCATAGTCGTCTTTTAACAAAACTAGAAATTTTAATTATTATTAACAGTAACAAATTAAAAAACAAGTTGTGGGTGCGTAAAATTTCATAAGACTTTCTTATCCTGCAAGGCACTGCGATTTATCTTCAAAAGAGGACTCAAAAAGTTATAGGTATAAAAGTTTGCTCATTGGATAGCGCTTCTCGTTTGAATAAAGTAGAGATCGCTTCTTAAGATTTACTTTATAAATTACCTCTAAGTGTAAAAAGCTATCACGATTTGTTAGTGTTATTTTGACACTTCAAAATCCCAAGTCTCAAATGGGTCTATGGCGAAGTTAGTTGTTCTGAAATTAGATGGTGATTTAGAACACCAGGGATTTCGGGTGACGCTAGAGATTGGCTCAGAATCTGCTCCCCCAGAAATAGAAATCTCTGGCAAATTACCACCATGTCCCGACTTGGCTACCTATCTGTGCCAGTGGCAACATAAGTATCGCAGTTTGGGGATGCCAAGTCGCATCAAGCCACAAGAAATTATTTACGATGGTTCTATCACAACACGAATTTCAGAATGCCGCCAAAAAGCTAAAGTATTAATTAACTGCTTACAAAGATGGTTTGATTCTCAGGAATTTCGCTGTATAAACAACACATTACGCGAAGAATTAAAACGAAACGAAGCTATTCGAGTCTTAATTCGCACCGATAATCGTGAACTACAAAGAATTCCCTGGCATTTGTGGGATTTCTTTGATAGATACTCGTTAGCAGAATTTGCCCTAACGACAACAGCGTCACAAACCCCTCCAAAACCACCGCGTAAACCGAGAGTCAGAGTTTTGGCGATTCTGGGCAATAGTAGTGGAATTGATGTTCAAATAGACCGTCAGTTGTTAGAAAATTTACCATTATCCGAAACAGTTTTTTTAGTAGAACCGCAACGCAAAGAGTTAAACAATTATCTTTGGCACCAGTGGGATATTCTATTTTTCGCCGGACATAGTGAAACTGCTGAGAATACAGGTCGGATTTATATCAATAAAACAGATAGCTTAACAATAGAAGAGTTAGAGTTCGGTTTAAAAAGAGCGATCGCACAAGGTTTACAGCTAGCAATTTTTAACTCCTGTGATGGTTTAGGATTAGCATGGCAGTTAGCTTCTTTAAATATCCCGCAAATGATTGTCATGCGGGAACCCGTACCAGATGAAGTAGCACAGGAATTTTTAAAGCATTTTCTTAAAGCTTTTTCGGGTGGTAAATCTTTATATCTGGCTTCACGGGAAGCAAGAGAAAAATTGCAAGGCTTGGAGGACAAATTTCCCAATGCGACTTGGTTACCAGTCCTAATCCAAAATCCCAGAGTTGTCCCCCCTACATGGAAAGAATTAAGCACTCAAAAAAGCGATTCATTACGTCAAATTCTGACTGTGCTTATGGCGAGTGTGCTTGTCACAAGCATAGTCATGGGAGTGCGCTATTTCGGAATGCTACAACCGTGGGAATTGCAAGCTTACGACCATCTTATGCAACTGCGACCAGCATATGAAAGTTCAGATCCACGTCTAGTGATAGTTACTGTTGATGAAGCAGATATTCGCTATCAGAACCAGAAGGGGATGAAAAGGACAGGATCGCTTTCGGACAAAGCACTGACTCAACTGTTGCAAAAACTTGAACAGTATCAACCAACAACTATCGGTATAGATATTTATCGTGATTTCTCTGTAGATTCGAGTTATCCAGATTTAATCACTCGCCTAAAGCAGGATAACCGTATTTTTGCGGTGTGCAAAGTTTCTGCTGATGCTGATGACGCACCAGATGGTATCCATTCCCCTGACGAAGTTCCAACAGAACGCCAGAGTTTTAGTGATTTTGTGGTAGATGACGATGAAATCCCACGTCGCCAATTATTGTATTTAACTCCTTCTGTAAAATCTCCCTGTACGGCAGAGAATGCTTTGAGCCTTCAGCTTGCACGTCACTATTTGCTTTCTAAAGGTATTAAAGCAGATATCACCCCCTCCGGGGACTTAAAAATTGGCAACGTTTTGTTTAAACAATTAAAAGAACACACTAGCGGTTATCAAGCAGTCGATGCATCAGGATATCAAGTGCTGCTGAATTATCGTTCGCTGCGTCCTCAAGAAAACATTGCTGAGACTGTATCTCTAAGAGATATCCTTAATAACAATAGCCAAATTAACTCTGAGTTATTAAAAAATCGTATTGTCCTTATTAGCGTTACAGCCCCAAGTGATACTGATTATTGGAAGACTCCTTCCCACAACAAGAAAATACCAGGAGTGTTCGTGCAGGCGCAGATGATTAGCCATATCCTCAGTGCCGTTCTTGATCATAAACCTTTGTTGTGGTGGTGGTCTTGGTGGGTGGAAGTACTCTGGGTTTGGATATGGTCGTTGGTGGGAGGAATGATAGCTAGGCGCTACTCAAAGCCAGAGTACCTTGGATTTGCAGTAGCAGCAGCGCTACTATTATTATTTGGAATTTGTTTTGGCATCTTTACACAATTGGGATGGATACCACTGATTCCGCCTGCCTTGACATTAATATTAACAGCGATCGCTGTGGTGTGGAAAATACGAAGATAAAATTCCGGAATACAGGTATTGCGTCTTGATGTTATATAGTAGCATCGGCATATGGATATTTAATTATGAAACTTGCTGGCGTTATCCCTGTGATACTTCTGTGTCTTGCGAGTTACTCTCCACAAGTGCAAGCACAAGTTGCTCAACCAGTCAAGAATAAGATTGCGAATACACAAAACCGCCTTGAAAAATTGAACTTTCCACGTAGCGGTGCACCTGTCGGTCGCCGTCAAGGAGGGGCAAGACGTAATGGCTGTCCAGACCTGAAACAGCCCGTAACCGCTTTAGTTCCAGGTGAGAAAACTGTGAATGATGAAGCGATATCTTTCTTAGCATTGACAGTCTCCGAGTATCCAACCTTTTGGGTTTATCTTCCCGACTTACCCACGAACTTGCGTTCTGGAGAGTTTGTGTTTCAGGACGAGAGGGGTAAAAATATCTACAAGACACCTTTGAAGCTGCCTGATAGGTCTGGTATCATTGGCATTACTCTGCCACAAAATCCGCAATATGCCCTCAAGCAAGACAATAAGTATCAATGGTACTTCAAAGTTTATTGTGGCAACCCGGAAAATACATCTGATTATTATTACGTAAAAGCATGGGTGCAAAAAGTTGCGCTTACCCCGAATCTTGAAAGTCAGTTAAAAGCGGCAAAACCAGGAGAATATACAGTATATGCTGTGAATCAAATTTGGCAGGATGCTGTCACGAATTTAGCTGATATGCGTCGTACTAATTCAGGTTCGTCGGTGCTTGCACGGGATTGGAATGATTTGTTAACAGCTGTTGGCTTGGAAGAATTTGCCACTGCGCCGATTGTTGGGCGTTATGGTTTGGAAAGATAATCGTGATTTTGCGCTGAGGCGTAGATAAATAGAGTGTTATAATTTTGATAGAGAAAATGTTATATAATTAACCTTTTGTAAGTATTTTGTCAATTAGAACCAAGCAGTTAACAGGGCGCTGACTTAACCACAACTTATTAAAGAGCCATATTTGGGATGAATCGATACGCGAGTGTGTTGGTGTTGGAGGTTAGTGTTAAAGAATTTGTTAGTGGTGGGGGGAGCGATCGCCCAAGGGGGAGGGGCAAAGCTGATCGCCTCGTTTTGTACCCTAAACCAGATCACCTGGAATGCTAGTCAAGATAAATAGTTGAATCACTAATTTCTCAGGGAGTAAGGCTCAGGGTAACGCTAATCTCTTTCTCATAAATCCCAAGGGCATCATATTTGGAGAAAATGCCCGATTAGATATTGGCGGTTCATTTCTAGCAACAACAGCGAACCTGATCCAGTTTCCTGGCGGTGGAGAATTCTCTATGACTTCACCTGTTAATCCGCAAAACCCCTTGCTGACGGTGAATCCTTCTGCATTTCTATTCAATCAAATTGCATCTGAACCTATTAGCTCAATTCAAGTTAATGAAGCACGTCTATCAGTTAAAGATAGTCAGAGTTTATTGCTAGTGGGCGGCGATGTGAAGTTGGATCGGGGGCGACTACGGGCTACAAGTGGTCGAATCGAATTAGGAGGATTGGCAGGAGTGGGAACAGTAGGGTTAAACGTTGATAACAACAATCTCCGCCTAAGTTTCCCAGTGGGAGTCCAACGAGCAGATGTATCTCTTTCTAATCAAGCTACAGTAAATGCTCCTGATAGCGCAGGTAGTATCCAAGTGCAAGGCAGGCGCGTTACGCTCACCGATAATTCAGAGATTAGAATTATTAATACTTTTGGAGCCCAACCAGCAGGAACATTGGCGGTGACCGCATCAGAGTCAGTTGAACTTCTGGGAGGAAGCCGCCTGCTGACTGGAACCGAAGGTACTGGAGAAGATGCTGGAAACTTAAGGATAGAAACTGGGCGGTTGATTGTTCAAGATGGGGCACAAGTCTCAGCTTCCACTCGTAGCCAAGGACGAGGAGGAACTTTGTCCGTGACCGCAAAAGAATCTACCCAACTAATTGGAACATCAATAGACGGCATTGAAAGTGGCTTATTTGTTAGGACTACAGCAACTGGAGATGCCGGAAACTTAGAAATAGAAACTGGGCAGTTAATTGTTCAGGATGGGGCACGGATTTCTGCTTCCACTGCTCAAGAGTCTACTGGACAGGCGGGAAGCATCACACTTAAGACTGGAGAATTAAATCTTCAAGATGGCGCTCAAGTAACTGTGAGCAGTGCAGGAAAAGGCAATGCAGGCAACTTAGAAATTATTTCTGGCTCTATCAAACTGGACAACTCAGGAAAACTACTAGGTTTTACCAACTTCGGTGAGGGTGGCAATATAAATTTGCAGGTGCGAGATTTAATCTCGATGCGCCGCCAAAGTCAGATATCTGCCGAAGCTCGTAACAATGCCAAGGGCGGCAATATCACCATCAATGCCAAGGATGGCTTCATCGTCGCCGTCCCTGGTGAAAACAGTGACATTATTGCCAACGCCAACCAAGGGAGGGGAGGTAACATTAATATTACCACCTCTGGCATCTATGGGCTTGAGTCCCGCCCAACGCTAACAGAATTTAGTGACATCAACGCCAGTTCTCAAGCAGGACCTCAGTTTAATGGCACTATAGAAATCAACACACCCGATGTAGACCTCAACAGTGACTTAGTAAACTTACCATCAGTACCAATTGACACCAAACTCGCCCAAGGCTGTAACTCTCCCAATTACGCGAAAAGCAGTTTCATTTACACTGGACGCGGCGGCTTACCGCCTAACCCAAAAGATATTCTCACACCTGATGCCGTGCAAGTAGATTGGGTCACTCTCAACCCAAATATTGACAGCCACAACAGTCCATCTGTTTCCACATCAACAAACCCCACGCCAGAACCCATAGTTGAAGCGACTGGGTGGGTGTTCAACGCCAAAGGCGAGGTAGTCTTCACAGCCTCGGCACCCACCACTACGCCTCGCAGTTCTTGGCAAACGCCCACTGACTGCGGAAGATCTAAACCAAATCCTTAATATTACTGGTTCTTTTATCCTTCTTGTTGCGTTAACCAGGCTTCTAAATCAGTTAAGGCGGAAAAATCTAACAACGCCTCTCCTAACGCCTCCAATTGCTCAATGGATAATTCTCGAACTCGCTCAATTAATGATGAATCAATCTCACCAAAACGGCGATTTAGTTGACGTATGATTAGACGTTGTTCTCCTTCCTGTATTGCTTGTTCTCTGTCTTGCTGATAAAGTGGTGCTAATCTCATAACTAATTCCCTATCATCTTCTTCTGGATTTTGAGCTACTAATAGGTTTTTCTGCAAGTTGTACAACAATTCTAACGCTGCTTTCCGGAATGGATGATTTGCTGGTAGCGCAACGAATTCATCAATTGCCTGGTTTTGTACCGTTCCTCGACCAAGAACTCTCAACCACAGTGTTTCTGGAGTTCTTGGTAACTGGTGAATGGCAACTATGGCTGTTCGCAAATACTCTGCCATAAAGTGTACTCCAGACACCCAATCTACTCGTTGTGTTGCGCCAAATCCAGATAACAATGTTGTGGATGCTGTGGGTGTGAGAATCCATAATTTTGGGATGGCTGATTCTGCAATGGATGTTTTGTTTCTATTGGCTTCTCGTTGTAATTCACCCCTAATTTCTAATAGTTTCAGAAGACAATCACACATTTCGTCTTTGGATGCAGCATTGCGAAACGGTTCAAAGATAGCAGGTGTAGCCGCAAATCTCCCCAACAATCCCAGTGTTTCTAAATTAGAATTCTGTTGTGATGAAGGAGCAAAAAAGACATCAATTTCTCTTACTTCTCCCGCCACGCGCTTGGGTGCTTGTACTTCCCCATAAGGTTTTAGCAATTCTTCAAGATAGTCTTTGGAAAATTGGTCATAAATAAATCGAGTCATTCAATTTGATTGGAAAAAAATTAAGTAATGAATATTATTTTAATTCCTTCAATTACGAATTGTTTCGTCATAACCAATTTCCCAACAGCACATAAGGTGCCCAAAAATAAGGACTATTCTCCTTTTTAAAAACCACAAGTTGAGCACGCTGAAGTGCTTCAGCTTTACTCACCCCATTATTTAACTGTCGGTAAAACTCACTCATCAAATCTGCGGTAGACTGGTCATCCACCGACCATAAAGAAGCCAGTGTACTGCGTGCACCCGCCCGCACAGCCACTCCCGCTAATCCCAATGCTGCACGCTTGTCTCCTGCTGCTGTTTTACAAGCACTCAGGACGAGTAATTCAATATTGCTAGACCTGCTAGATTCACTCACTCGCAGTAAGCTATCAAATTCCTTCACCTTAAGTAGTTTATCCCAAGCAAGAATAAATGTTTTTTCTGGATCAGAACTAAACTCGCCATGAGTCGCCAAGTGGACTACCGAGAAAGGATCTGATTTTAGCTCGTTTTGCAAGTTGATTTCAGTAAACTTCTGATTCAACAGTTCTTCACTCCTGGGTACCTCAGACTTGATTTCTTCTAACTCCCGTGGCACATTTTGCAATGCAGGAAACCCAAAGCGTTGTTCGCCCACTCCAGCAGTTAAAGCATTTAACTGTACTTTTTGTAAAGGTTTCGGGTCAAAAAGTTGCAAACCAGGCGTGAGAGCTAAAGCATATTTTTCTATCAGATATTTCTGCTGCTGTTTATCATAAAGAACCCCCATCGGGATATTCTGCAATTCACTATCGAGTACAAACACTAAAGTTTTAATTTCATTCTTGGTTAACTCTGGTTCCATTGGTCGAATTAACCAATCATATATTTCCTGAGACTGCTCCTGAACCTGAACAGTTTGTTCGACTTGCAATAAGTCTTTCCGCACCGAAGCGACAGTCCTTTCTACTTTCTCCTGAGTTATAGCCGTTGTATATTTGCGAAGTTCTTTTTGTCCAGGCAACGTGAGAATAACCTCAATACGGTCTGGTAAAATAATTGGATAAATAATCGCCGCTTTTTTGTCCTGCCCAAGCGCAGTGTCAATTGTTACCCTAGGTTCCACACAGGGTGAGCGGAAGAAGTTGTTCAGTTCCGCCTGCTGAAGCGATTCAATCACATTCCGGGCTTGCGTAAGATTGTATTGCATAGTTTCAGCGTTACCTATGTTTTGCAACTGCAAATCCACCA
>NZ_QMEB01000079.1:9315-11219 GCF_012912135.1 Brasilonema bromeliae SPC951
ACTAAATCCCGACGCAGAGACTCAAGGGTTTTGAATGCTGAATCGTATGCTGCAGTTGCTCCTTTTATATCTCCTTTGGCTTTCAGCAAACGTCCTAACTGCCATTGCCATTGATAAGCAATGTCGGGCGGCTCAAGAGTTTGAGCTATAAATAGGGCTTGTTGCGTTAGGTTTTGTGCCTCAGATAACTGCCCTGTTTTTTCGTACAACCCGCCAAGAGTCCCAAGTGCATAAGATTCTGCTCGCTGGTCTTTTAAGTTTCGTGCTTGCTCAACAGCATTGGACAACATCTGAGCAATATCCAGCCATGAAGGATTATCTGCATTCGTTTTCTGTCTTAATTGTGTTATGCTTTGGACATAGTTAATCTGGGCATATATTGACGTTCGGCTGGCGGGCAACTTGGTTATTTGAGGTTGAATTTGAGACGCCAAAGCCAAAGCCGCAGAAAATTGCTGATTTTCCAGAAGTAGACTAAGTTGATTGAGTTGTGCTTGGATGCGCGTGGTGGGTTGTGCGACAAGGGCAGCTTGTTGATAGTATTTTAATGCAGCTTGAGTTTCTTTCTCGGCTTGGGTTGTATTTCCCAGAGTGAGTTGAGTTTTCCCCTGGGCAAGAGCTGTGTTACCTAGACTGAGCAAAGTCTCACCAGTAGCTGTTGATGATTGCACTCGCTGCGCTACTGCTAAACTTTCCTTCAAGACTTCCCTAGAGGTGTTTAAATCACCGACAACTCGCAAGATATTGCCGAGACTACGCAATCCTGTCGCTTTGAGAGGAGAGTCTGGAAGCTTGGTGAGAGATTGCTGAACCTCAGTTAAAGTCTTGCTCGCCTGACGGTAAAGTCCCAAAGCTTGCATCGCTTGAGCTGTATTAATGCGGTTACGAGTTAATGTCGCTTCATCGCCTATTTGCTTGTAAATTTTTGCGGCTTCTTGCCATGTAGAAAGTGCAGCTTGAGTTTGTCCTCTTGCCAATTGTAACCGCCCTTGGACATCTAGAGCTTGGGCGAAGATTACAGAAGCCTGTTTTGAGTTGTCGCCATTTTTTAAGAGATTCAAACTTTGGGTAATTGCACTTTCAGCTTGAGTCCACTGTCCCAGTTGCTGATAAACTAGGGAAAGATTGCTCAAAGTCATCGCTTGGTTGAGTTTATCGCCACTGGCTTTAAAGGCAGCAGCTGCTTGTTCCAAAACTTTAACTGCTTCAGCAAATCTTCCAGCATCATACAGTGCTTTACCCTGTTGCACAGAATTTTCACTTTGAGCCGTCTGACTTGGTGGAGTCTGGGTAGTAGAATTAACAGCCAATACGGCTGTCATTAATGGTGAAAGTACTGTGCACATCAACGCAGTCAGCAGTGCCAATCCAGCCTGAGTCAGCCACTTTCTACGCACTCGCCCAGACATCATCAAGGGTTGAATTGTATGGAAAAATACAGACCATTTTCTTGCCATGTTCTTTCCCTTGAATCAACAGATATTAAAGGAATACCCCAGTCAAGACGAGCAGTAAAACGCTCTCCCTGTGACCAGCGTAAACCAAGACCGACGGATGCTAAAGTGTTAGGGTTTGGATTGTCTCTATTTGAACTGTTCCAACCAACACCGAAATCAACAAAAGGGATGATTTGTAAAACGCCATTTATCTCGCGTACCCGGAAAATTGGGACTTGAACTTCAGCAGAAGCAAAAGCGCCATTATCTGTAAGTAAGAAATCTTGACGGTAGCCGCGAACATTATCCAAACCGCCTAAGCCAATCTGCTCTAAAGGTAGGAGTGCTCTTGATGCCAGTTGCATATCTGCACGAAGTAATAGTACGGTGTCAGGAGCCAAAAGACGCACCCACTGAGCTTGTCCTTGCCATGAGAAAAAGCGGCTATCGGGAGGGTTACTATTAATT
>NZ_QMEB01000079.1:11229-23187 GCF_012912135.1 Brasilonema bromeliae SPC951
ATCTAATGCACCCAGTCCAATGTTAAATTGAGAGCGAGCGGCGATAACTTCACGGCTGTTACGACTCGTCCATTCTTGGAAAAATCGCAATGCTGATACGCGAGTGCGTCCCTCAGAATCAGCGCCAGGCGAAAGTAAGTTAGGGGGAACTCCCTCTTGTTGAAACAGCCGGGAAGAAATTTCACTTTCTCGTCTTGAGGCGGTAAAGCCAAGAGCAAATTCTTGCGTGGGAGTTTGGATGACTGGCTGACGGAATGTGAGTTCGTAGTAACGGGAAGCTGATTGTATATCTAGTTCGTTGAAAGGACGTTCAATGATGTCGCTGGATGTCGTACCGTAGTAAAAAGAGAGAGTGCCATTTTGGGGATTGACGGGAAACGTGTAGCTACCATCAAAGGCGTTGCTGCCATCGGTGTTGGTGTATGCTAAACTTAGACCGTCTCCAAATCCGAGTAAGTTAGCTGAGTTAAGTTGTAATCGGCGGCGGAAACTACCAACACTGGGCGATCGCCTATTATCCAAAACAATTTGGCTACTGAAAGTTTTTGCTTCTTGTATCTCGACTTGTAATATAGTTGTACCGGGACGTGTTCCAGCGGTGAGTTCAGCAGACAGGTTTTGAATCAAAGGGTTAAGTTGCAGCAGTTGCAAGGCTTCAAGCAAGCGTTCTCTATTGAGAGGTGGTGATGTTGCTCTTGCTAGACGGCTGCGTACATAATTGCGTCTGAGTCGCCTGGTACCTGTGACTTGGATGTCTTCTAATTTACCCTCGATTACCTGGATTTTGACAACACCGGACTCCATTGTTTGAGCAGGGAGATATGCTCCAGAAGTGATGTAACCTTTTTTGATGTATAATTCTGTGATAACGGTACGAGCCTGATACACTTGGGTCAGTGAGATAGGTTTGTTAGTAAAGGGAGCGAGTTCTTTGGCTAACTCTGCGGGGCTAAATACGGTACTGCCAATAACTTCAAATCGTTTAACAATGATAGTTTCAGGAAACTTACCAGGAATTGGTTCACTCTTGTTGGGAGTTGGGCGAGAAGGGGGAAGTAAGTCTTGTGGTGGAGGAAGTGGTTGTGGTGGTTTAGGTGAGGGAAATGGAGAAGGTGGAGGTGGTTGCACATCCTGCGGTGAAGGGAGTTGTTGGCTTTGGAAAGAATTGCCGTTTGGTAGTTGTGCTGGAGTCACAACTTGTGCGTGTAGGCGTGAATGAGGGAAGCTCAGCAATGCAACTATATTTATATATAAACAGTAGGTTGTAAGGTTGTCTGGAAATTTACTTTTCATGGCACTTTGGTGGTGTTTGCCAAGAACTTTGGTGTTGTGTTGGGGCTTGTGCTGTAAATATGACTTCGCCCTTGGGACCGAATACCCAGCCAGTTGCTTCTACTATTGGGGCTGGTGTGGTAGGATTTGGATTGGTGGAAATATTTGTACTTGAATTTTTTTCTAGATTAGGGTTAAGTGTTACCCAATCTACCTGCACGGCGTCAGGTGTGAGAATGTCTTTGGGGTTGGGAGGTAAGCCGCCGCGTCCGGTGATAATGAAACTGCTTTTCGCGTAGTTGGGAGAGTTGCAGCCTTGGGCAAGTTTGGTGTCAACGGGGACTGAGGGTAGGTTGATTAAGGCGCTGTTGAGGTCGATGTCGGGTGTGTTTAGCTGAACAGTGCCGTTTACGCCAAATTCTGAACTGGCGGTGATGTCACTTAGAGAAGTTGGTTTTTGACGGGGTTGAATGCCATAGATGCCAAAGGAGTTAATGTCTACTCTACCACCAGTGCCAGTGAAAGCATTGGCGGTGATATCGCTGTTTTCTCTTGGGACGGCGAGGATGAAGCCGTTAGGGGTGTTGATGGTGATGTTACCGCCGTTTCCACCTGCTCCTTCAGTGCCTGCTGTGGTAGATATCTGACTGTCGCGGCGCAGCAGCAACAAATCCTGTGTTTGCAGTGTAATATCGCCGCCATTTCCTGACCTAGTTGTGGCTATGATGGCTCCTTTGTTGTCCAACTGGATGGAGCGAGCTTGGACTGATAGGTTGCCTGCCGATCCTGAACCTTCACTGCTCACAGATACTCTAGCCCCATCCCGGACAGTCAACTTTCCAGTTTCAATGTTTATGTTACTGGCATTACCAGAACTGGTGGTTCGAGCCGTCAAGAGGCTGGGGCGCTGACCATTAGCTGAGATGCCAATCAGTTCTACTAACTCCTTTGCGTTTACTATTAAAATACCTGCCGAACCCGAACCCAACGTACTAGATCCTATCTGTGCCCCATCGCGGATGCTTAAGCGCCCCGTTTCCAAAGTTAAATTGCCGCCAGATCCCGTGGCTCCTGGCTGGACTGAAGTAAACAAGCCGCTGGAAGTTTGACCATTAGCTGAAGTGCCAATCAGTTCCACTGACTCTTTCGCGTTCACCACCAAGTTGCCCGCAGCTCCTGTGCCAAACGTCGCAGCTTGTATCACTGCCCCATCCCGGACGCTTAAGCGCCCCGTCTCCAAGGTTAAATTGCCGCCAGATCCCGTGGCTCCTCGTTCGGTTGAAGTCGCTAAGCTACTGGAAAATCGACCATTGGGTGTCCTGCCAATCAGTTCCACTGACTCCTTCGCGTTCACCTGCAAGTTGCCCGCATCTCCTGTGCCAAATGTCGTAGTTTGTATCACTGCCCCATCCCGGACGCTTAACCGTCCCGTTTCCAAAGTTAAATTGCCGCTAGCGCCCGTGGCTCCTGGCTGGGTTGAAGTAGACAAGGCGCTGAAACCCTGACCATTAACTGAGATGCCAATCAGTTCCACTGACTGCTTTGCGTTCACCACCGAGTTGCCCGCATCTCCTATGCCAAATGTCGTAGTTTGTATCTGTGCCCCATCCCGGACGCTTAACCGCCCCGTTTCCAAAGTTAAACTGCCGCCAGCGCCTGTGGCTCCTAGCTGGACTGAAGTTCCTAAGGCGCTGGGAAATTGACCATCAGCTGAGATGCCAATCAGTTCCACTGACTCCTTCGCGTTCACTACCAAGTTGCCCGCATCTCCTGTGCCAAACGTCACACTTCCTATCTGTGCCCCACTGATGGCGCTTAGTTTATTTGTTGCAATAGTTACATTTCCACCCCTCCCAGTTCCTGTTGGTGTAGATGCCAATGTGCTAGGAATCTCCAAAGAACCTACAGCATTGATTACCACATTTCCTGTTCCCACAAGTTCTACGGACTTTGGTGCGCTCACGTTCAACTTTCCCGCTGCACCGGAGCTAATGCTAGTAGATGCTACCTGTGCTCCATCCCGGACAATCAACTTGTCGGTAGAAATCGTTATATCTCCTGCCGAACCGGAGTTTAAAGTCTCAGTCAACAAGCTGCTTGAAATTTGATAATTTGAATCAGTTCCCGTTAATTCCATAGCATCGTCAGCAGCTACAGTTAAAGTCCCACCCGGTTTTGCTCCCAATGTAGAAGCCGCAATCACCGAACCATCAGTAAGTGTAATGCGTCTGCCTCGTACTTGAATATCACCGCCGCCCGTACCACTAACATCTACGGAAGCCGCTTGGGACAGTTGGATATTCCCAAAGTTTTGCACCCCTTGATATCCCAATGCCCAGCCCTTGTCTATTGGGTTCAAACTTACAAAATTAGTACCAGCTATACTCCCCAATTCAATCCGTCCCGATGTAGCCGTCAGATTACCACCCTCTAGCATTACATCACCACCTACAAGCGCTAAAGTTTTATCCGGCGGCACTTGTAAACCAACTGGTCTAGTACTCCTATTCAATGTCGTACCTATTACAATTCCACTTGCATTTATTTGTGGATCTTGGCTCAGGGAGTTACCTGATCCTTGCACCAAAATCTTTCCTGAATCCGTGCCAAATTGCAAGCCAAGGGGAACACTCACAGTCAGCAGAGGTTTGCTTTGGGCACCCTTTGCACTAAACTCTGTGCCATCCGCAAACTTCAAACTACTCGCCGTACTCGCTACAAACGAACCCCTAAGATCCAAACTGGCATTTTTCCCAAAAATAATCCCATTCGGATTAATCAAAAACAGATTAGCATTACCCAAAACACCAAGCTTCCCAAAAATCCTAGATGCGTCACTCCCTGTTACCCGACTCAGAATATTCTCAATCCCATTTGGATTTGCAAAATACGCTTCTCGTCCTTCACCGATATTAAATTGTGAAAAACTGTGAAACAGATTAGCGCCGCGAATCGCTCCACCATCAATTCTGTCAGCTTGTGGGCTTGTTGGTGTCACCACAGAACTTTCTGCTCCCAGAGTCTTATCAGCTACGGGCTTGAGTTCTTGAGCAAGAGTAGAATCTGCAGAAAATGCGAGTGGGAGCAACACGGCTGCGCTAAGCGCACACCAAGGAGCAATCCCTAACTTCAAGAAGAACCTGCACACAAGAGCATTCATCCTTAACAAGCGACACCCCCCAGCACTGCTTTGCAGTTGCACTCTTTTTTGAGTAAACCACATTTTCCCTTCGTCAAAGTAATATCTACTGACTTCTCAGCTCTGACACAAGTTTTATGCAAATTTTACTAAATATTTACAAAACTTTATAAATGGAGTAATCAGAAAAACCCCGCGCTGTCAAATAACATTGCGGGGCTGGTGAATACTAATCAGACTCGAAAAAACCTTTTCTGCCCTGTGTCTTCTTCATAGATTGGTTGAAATTGCCTGTACGGGACAGGTGGGAATACACTGTTCACAGACAATGCAGCGCGATCGCGTAAACGTCAACTTATAACTCTGGGGATCGAGATTGAGGGCTTGTGTTGGGCAAACTCCTGTACACAAGCCACAGTGGACGCATATGTCTTCATCAATGACGATTTCTCCTAAAGCTTGGGAGACGGTGATGTTTTGCGATCGCATCCATTCAATCGCTGCATCCAATTCATCAATATCTCCCGAGAGTTCCACCACCAGTTTACCAATTTGATTTGGTGCAACCTGAGCACGAATAATATTTGCAGCAACGTTAAAATCTCTTGCCAATCGGTAAGTGACTGGCATTTGAATGACACGTTTGGGGAAAGTCAGTGTGACTCGTTTTTTCACAGTTTCATTTTGGGGGTATCCCAAGCGTATTTTACCAGTTAACAGTTATCAGTTATCAGTTATCAAGTACCAGCCGCAGTTATCAAGTACCAGCCGCAGTTATCAAGGAAGCGCAGTAGGAAACGGACTCGTCTACCCCTTGTTCACTGTTCACTGTTCACTGTTCACTGTTCACTGTTCACTGTTCACTGTTTAAAATCCGTGGTTTGATCAATCGTCAGGAATGCTAACAGAGATCACGAGGAGGTTAAACTGAAGAAAGTAGTACTTAATAAGTTTTAATAAATTGTTATGAGTAACGATACACCTGTTAATTCTTCAGAAACATCAGAATCCAAGGTTGGGACGCGCTTGAGAAATTTTTTAATCGCAATCGTGGCGATCGCCCTCAGCGTTGCCCTAATTTTGGGGCTGAGAACCGAGACAACCTCTGCAACTCTGACTCAGTTAGATAAGCAGTCTACACCTTTTGAAGTTGCTTTAACCAACGGTAAGCCATCGTTTGTAGAGTTTTATGCTGATTGGTGTACTGTCTGCCAAAAAATGGTACCAGATGTCGCCCAACTGAAACAGCAGTATGCTGACAAAGTGAATTTTGTCATGCTGAATGTGGATAATACCAAGTGGCTACCAGAGATGTTGCAATATCGGGTGGATGGTATTCCTCATTTTGTGTATCTGAATCAGAAAGGGGAGGCGATCGCAGAAGCTATTGGTGATCAACCTCGTACCATTTTGTCTAGTAATCTAGAAGCTTTGCTTACTGCTTCCCCTTTGCCTTATGCTCAAGCAAACGGCAGAGTTTCGCAATTTAATGCACCAGTCGCACCAATAGATACTCAAGAAGATCCCCGCAGTCATGGCGCTCAAGTTGTGAATTAAAATACTTGCAAATAGCCACACTCAGATCTTGCACCTCCACCTGAGTATGCCTTGAACTGAAGTACCCTACGGTTCGCCGTATCTTGTGGGCGTCTACAAGGCTAATACCTCAAGTCCGTTAAAACGGACTTAAATACTTACCCAGTCCGTTTTAACGGACTTAAATTTTGAGCCAAGAAATTTATTTCTTGGTGGACGAAAATTATGGTGCAAGATCTGAGCACAGCTTAGAAGTTGTGGCTACACCTACTAAGCTCGCGTGACCAAGTTTTATATTCAAACCTGATCCTCATATGATTCCAAAATTCCACTACGGATCATAAGCTGAGGCCAAATTATCAAAAAGAAACCCATCCATGTCAGTACTGGTACACAGACAAGAATAGTTAACCAAACTGTCCTAAATAGTACCCAGCTACCACTTATCAGCGTCACACCTGTGAGAAGAATAGACCAAGGCTGACACCACCACGGTTTGTATTTCCAAGGACTGAGGGGCTTTTGTTCAGACATTTGTTTGACAGCTAGTTTATAATTATTTCTTTAACTATTACTAAATTACGCAACTTAAGCAAGCAGAACTAGCAATGTGATGGGTGCAAAGGAGCAATGCTTAATCTACACACAAGTGATCGTATGTCAGAATTATGGAGTGGAAGCAGTTACAGCAGACGATTGAAGAAAACTAATGACTAAAAAGCGGCATTTCAATGTAATAGTAGTTGAATGGTGTTATTACAATAGTATTACCATTAACAACAAATGACTATGTATACGTTAAAAGTTTGTAGAATTGGAAATTCTTTAGGAACTACTCTACCTGAAGAAATTCTGCAAAAGCTAAGAGTTGATGAAGGTGACACCATATTTGTGACTGAAACTGCTGATGGAGTTTACCTTACTACTTCTAATCCTGATTTTGATAAAGCTATGGAAGCATACAATAAAGTAAGCACTAAGTACAGAAATGCATTGGAAGAATTAGCAAAGTGAATGAACGATTTTGGTTGGAAGAGGGAATAATTAGAGCTATGCATGCAGACCAACTATTTCAGTATGGAGGTTGATAAAGAATTTATTTATTTACGGTGAATCAACGCCTACAATATGTAAATAATCTCTAACACTTCCAGCTAAATAAAATGCAAATAATGGTGGTACTGCATTACCCACTTGATTAAAACAACTTGTTTGTGTTCCTACAAATTCAAACCAATCTGGAAAACTCTGTAATCTAGCAGCTTCTCTTAGAAATAAACGTCGCCGCCTACCACATGGTAATTTAATTCTGTGCATATCACCTGTTGCAGCAGCTAAGTTTCTACAGGTCAAAGTTCTTGCTGGTTTATCTAAATGAAGGTCGCGGGGATGTTTGCAAGAGGATGCTTTTTCATATTTTGCGACATATTCATCCATGCTGGGTGTCAGAAACTTCGATTCTTCTGGAGTCATAAATGCAAGTTCTCCTAAAGCTTCGCCAGCACTAACTTTTTTCTCGAATAGTTTCGGAAATTTGAAGTTTCCTTTGTGTCCTACTACTATAAGACGTTCTCGATTTTGAGGAACACCAAAGTCAACTGCATTTAATAATCTCCATTCTACTATGAACCCTAAATCCTGGAATGTTTGAACAATTTCGTCTAAGTACCACTTGTTTTTATAGAGAAGCCCACGAACATTTTCAAACAACCAAATTTCTGGACAAAGCCTCTTGACTGCACTAATAAAAATTGGAAATCCGTCTCGTGAATCTTGTAAACCTTTTTGTTTTCCTCCCACACTGAAAGGTTGACAAGGAGGTCCACCTATAAGTACTTTGGCAGATGGTAATTCTGTCTCAGGTGTGAGGATAACCTGAGTACAGTTTCCCTTTAAGTTTTTTCTATACGTAACACAAGAATCAGCATCCATTTCAAACCCGTGAGTTGCAAAACCCTGTGCTTCAAACCCAACAGATAAACCACCGCAGCCAGCGAATAAGTCTACCACCAGTGGACTACGGGAAAATGCAGGTTTGAGTACATGATTGATTTTATCTACGTAGTTCATTCTGAGTTAGGTAACTGATCTGTTGGGTCTTTGGCGTATATGTAGTTTTTTTACTTTTCTACCACCTCACGCACCAACTGTGCTAATTTTTCTGCGCTATCAGGAACTGCGATCGCCTTCGCCGCCTCCCTCATCTTTCGCAATTCTTCCGGATGCTTCAACAAGTCCAAAACCTGACTTTGCAAAACCTCAGCCGTCAATTCTGATTGTTTAAACAGACTCGCCGCACCAACTGAGGTAAAAACTTTTGCATTATAAGTCTGATGGTCTTCTGCTGCGAATGGGTACGGAATCAAAATTGCTGGTGTTCCGCACACAGCCATCTCCGTTAAACTACCTGCTCCCGAACGAGTAATTGCTAAATTCGCCCGTTGTAGCAACGCAGCCATATTATTATAAAATGGTAATGAAATATACTGATGATGTTTGAAAGTGCCAGCCTCAGGATCATTATCGCCTGTCAAATGCACAACCCAAGCACCAGCATCAAACCAAGCATTGGCAGACTGTCGCACCAGCTTATTGATAGCAACTGCTCCTTGGCTACCACCAAAGACAACGATCACAGGAACGTCTTTAGGAATCGGGAGATCCAAGGATGCTTCAATTTCTTCTTCTAAAAATTGAGAACGCACCGGAGTACTGGTGTAAATTGTTTTAACGCGAGGCAAGTATTGAGAAGCGGCTTCAAAACCCACCGCCACAGCACTACACCAAGGTCCTAAAAAGCGAGTCACTTTACCTGGTAAGGCGTTGGCTTCGTGGAGAATAACAGGTAAACCCAAAGAACGTGCTGCAATAACAGCCGGTCCAGCAATGTAACCTCCTGTCGTGAACACTCCCTGAAAGTTTCCTTGTCGTAAAAGTTTCCTGACCTCTAAAATTGAACCAATCAGTTTTCCCAAAACGCGAAGTGAAGAAATTCCAAAACCTTGCTGAAAACCTTCAACTGCAATAGTATTCAATCGATACTGTTTGGGAACAAGCTGAGTTTCTAATCGATTGGGGACACCAAGCCATTCGATTTGATAATCCCTCAAGTGTTCAGCTAGTGCGATCGCCGGAAACACGTGTCCGCCTGTTCCACTAGCAGCTATTAACAACCGTATAGGAGTTTCTACCATCACCCTCCACCCTGTTAGCGCTTAGCTTAACCTAAAATAAAACAACTTCCACCCCTTGTGTCGTCAAGTTGCCTAATTTTACTCATGCCAAATTTTGCTTCCTTTTTACACAAACGTCAAACAATGTTGCAACCTACTCGCTTACTAGTTTATTCTCTGCTTACACTAAGTTTATTAACGAGTTGGAAAACTGCTCAAGCCAGTACACCACAGCACTTAGTACAAGCCGGGGAACCCCTCCAACCCAGTAGCGCCTCTCAAAATGCACCCTCTCAAGTAAAAAACTTATTGGCGCAAATTGATGCAGCAGCAAGTCAGGGGAATATCAAAGGCGTCATGCAGTTCTATAGTCCCAATTTCGTTCACGGAGATGGCTTAACCCGTCAGAATATGGAAAAAGCTTTAACTGCATTTTGGCAACGATACCCTCGATTGAAATACACTACCCAGGTACAATCTTGGCAATCTGAAGGTAATGCCATTGTCGCCGAAACACTCACCAATATAACTGGTGTGCCCTCTACGAACAGTGAGAACTCGACTTTCAATGCGACAATTAGGTCGCGCCAGCGCATTGCTGCAGGTAAAATTATCCGCCAAGACATTTTGTCTGAACGCACTGAATTGACTTCCGGTGCCAAGCCACCTAAAGTAGAGTTCAAGTTACCACAGCAAGTAAAAGTTGGTCAGCAGTTTAATCTTGACGCGATTGTCCAAGAACCTCTTGGTGATGACTATCTCTTAGGAACAGCGTTGGAAGAACCTATTAAACCAGAGAAATTGCTGACTGCCACACCTGTGGATTTAGAATTACTCTCATCTGGCGGAATTTTTAAAGTTGGACGCGCACCAGCTGTCCCTGGTAGTCAATGGGTTTCTGCTGTGATCATGCGCGGAGACGGTATGGTCATGATCACTCAGCGCATACAGGTTGTGAAAAACTAATTATTTAGTCATTGGTCATTTACTAATGACTAATGATTAATGACTAAGTAGCTCAACCTAATTAAACGTAAAATGTCATTACGAGCGGAACACAGTGGAGCGAAGTAATCGCAAAGACTCTATTTTACGCTTTTCAATGTTGACCTACTTAATGACTCATCACTAATAACTAAAATGCTTTCTATTCAAAATCAAATTGTTTTGATTACTGGTGCAAGCAGCGGTATCGGTGCGGCTTGTGCCAAAGTATTCGCAAATGCAGGTGCAAAACTCATTTTAGCCGCACGACGGTTAGAGCGCTTGCAGGAGTTAGCAGATGAGGTGAGCAAAAACTCTGCGACTGACATTCACTTGGTAGAACTGGATGTGCGCGATCGCACTGCTGTAGAATCTGCCATCTCAACCCTACCCCCCTCCTGGTCTGAAATTGACATCCTCATCAACAACGCTGGTCTGAGTCGTGGTTTAGACAAACTCCACGAAGGCGACATCCAAGACTGGGAAGAAATGATTGATACCAACATCAAGGGTTTGCTGTACCTGACGCGCTATGTTGTCCCTGGAATGGTGAAACGCGATCGCGGTTATGTCGTCAACATTGGTTCCATCGCCGGACATCAGACATATCCCAGTGGTAACGTCTATTGTGGCACTAAAGCCGCTGTCAGAGCTATTTCCGAAGGTTTGAAACAAGACCTGCTAGGAACCCCTATCCGCGTCAGTTCTGTTGACCCTGGTATGGTAGAAACAGAATTTAGCGATGTACGCTTTCATGGCGATAGCGATCGCGCCAACAAAGTTTACCAAGGAGTCAAGCCTCTGACTCCAGATGATGTCGCCGATGTGATATTTTTCTGCGTTACGCGACCAAGCCATGTCAATATTAACGAAGTTGTACTTATGCCAGTTGATCAGGCTAGCGCTACTCTGGTGAATAGGCGAAGTTAAAATTAGGCAATAACAAGATAAATTTGGTATGGCTTTATGCAAAACACTGCCAACGCTGAAAAAACTGGAGTTACAGTTCTCACGACGATTAACATCGCAAAAGTTCTCACAATAAGCTGCTTGGTTGCTTTTGCTGTCGTCTTCGGCATTCAAGACTGGCGACAAGTCATTTATATGTGCCTGCACATCAGTTATTGTCTTTGGTGGTTAATTGAGCAATGGTTTTATCCCCAGCGGCGACAGATGTTTAATGACCCTGTGGGCGTTGGTTTATTTGTTTTCATACTATTATCTGTCGGGGTTTTTTACGCACTTCCAGGATACCTAGCATTTACTAATCCCGTTCCCCTATCAATGACCACAGCTGCTGTGGCATTATCACTTTACATTTTCGGCACTCTGATCAATGCTACCGCCGATATCCAAAAGCTTACCGCCAAGCAGTATGGGGCAGGGCTAGTTAATGACAACATCTGGCGTTTCTCCCGCAATGTCAATTACTTTGGGGATCTGCTACGTTATCTGAGTTTTAGTGTCGTCGCTGGTTCACTCTGGGCTTATTTGCTGCCTGCATATATCTTAGTTTTTTACCTCCGGTTGATGTCTAACAAAGAACAGTCAATGTCTCAAAAATACTCAGAATATCCTGATTACAAGCAATCTAGCGCCCGTTTGATTCCGTTTATCTGGTGAAGTTTAAGCGAGGAGTTAGTAGGTAGAGTGGAGGGTATTTCCTCCACTCTTTTGCTATGCAGCTTCAAGAACACGCAATAAATCATTGACCATTCCATAAGGATGATTGACGACAGAGGTATTACAAAAAACAGCTAACGTCAGTTTGCGTCCGTGAAAATCGGGTAAATGCATAGCGCTTCATTTTTCATGAGCCTTGGATGGACAACCCGACAACAATGTCTACTCGTA
>NZ_QMEB01000432.1 GCF_012912135.1 Brasilonema bromeliae SPC951
CAATACGGTTCAGTTAAGGCTGAAAACGTTATTGAGGACACGAAAAGAAGGAGCTTCAACTCGTACTCCAGTACCTCGGTGTTTTGGTTTTTTAGAACGAAACTTTGATACAGGTTTTTTCACAACTCTGGGATTATTTCGCTGAACCCGTTCGGGCAACAATGTGTCCAGAATCTCTATAATTAACCAATCGAAAAAAGGGGGAATTCTTCGCTTTTAAGACGTTGAAATTTAGGTACAGCACGACGGATAACTCGTAATGTTCCAGTAAAACTCAGACGTAAAGGTGGAACTCCAGCAGTGGTTGCAGCTTGAAACATCAATACTCTGACTACCCAATGTCCTAATAGCCAACCGTATACCTCTTGCACCACCTCGCGTGGTTTTTGAGAACGGACATGGGTTTTTCGTCCTAAAAGGTGTATCTTCAACTCATCAATCGTATTTTCTACTTCCCATCGCTGATGATATTGTGTCGCTAATAACTCCGCAGGAAATTTTTCAATATCTAGTAAGCTTGTAATCAAGCGGTATCTAACTTGTTCTTCTGGGTTTTCAGGATGCTCAATTGTATACTCAATCACTCGTACAACTCTTGGCTCGCAACCTTTTTTTCGTAGCTTAAGCGATGGGTAAATCCATGATAAATATGAGCCGTCTGCCAACGGTTTTTCTGCAAGGAATTTAACGTTAGCGGGTATTCTCCCTAAATAATCGCACCCTTTAGTAACAGTGGCGTTGACCATTGCATAGGAATGTAAGCCTCTGTCCCACATCAACAGCATCCCTGATGTTACCGAGCGTAATAATCTTAGTGCCCGTACTCGTTCTCCAATACGATATGGACACATCAATGCATCGAAGATTAAGTGTGTCCCAGCCTCAACCAAAATTACCAATCGTACTTTAGGAAATGCTGCTTGTGTCTTAGGACGACTACTAGGACGACCAAAAACTCTTGCATTTTCATCGCTGTCTGGAACATCAAAACACGTACCATCAATGACTACAATTCGTAGTCCATTTAGAAATGCCCCCAATGTTTCATCGGTTGCCATTGGTCGTACCAACTGATGAAACAATTGGCTCATCACTTTTGCTCCCAATCGCTGCCTAGCTTGTGTGATGGCTGATTTACACGGCACTCGCCAATATTTACCAACTTTAACCCATGCCTCCGATAGACCATCTATGAGATTTTTCAGCACATCACGCATCGAATCTCTCGACC
>NZ_QMEB01000080.1 GCF_012912135.1 Brasilonema bromeliae SPC951
ATGTCATTAGTCTAGTTATAGGTGGCGATCGCCTGTGACAGTTGCGTAAGTCCTGGATCGAAATGATTGCCGCTCAACAGAGCTAGCGCTGGCGTTGCATAACGCTTTGCACAACTCTATGCAGGAGTATTGCCTTTGATTGATTTCCTCTAAGCTTACACGAACGGTTGCAGCAATATGCAATAGCAAAACACTCAAAGCGCAAATACTGTTTTATTCCTACATTTCCTCGCTAAAAGTTTCACATAATAATCAGTATACCATTGTTGAATGAGTATATACAATATTTTCAATCAACTTTCAGCATAATAGAAGTAAGCTATAGAAACGAATTTGCTTGTTTGAAGTCAGCAGTGTGCATTCTGAATTCAATAAAGCTCACTTCTAGCCAATAACTAAAACCCAACTCTTCAAATGTCGTCACTTTATCGTTAAGTTATTCATCACTTTTATTTATCGTTTTGAAAAAAAAGAAGATTTGCTTTCATTTAGTTGAAACCCTTAATATTGAAGCCATACGCGGTCAAGGTAAGTACCTTCCGGAGAAAAAAAATCACCAATATCATTGACGATTGAGCAATCTCCTGAACTGCCCTCACTTCGAGAAGCAGAGAAGGACAAGGAAAAACAGTATTGAATAATAGTAAACAACGATGATGACTTGGCTAATTAGTACATTAGTTATTGGAATCTCTGCGGCTTTTGCAACCACTTTTGATGACAATTTATACCTGACAGCTTTCTTCGGAAAAGTCAATCGCACTTTTCGTCCTAAGCATATTGTTCTGGGTGAATTTCTTGGATTCACTGCATTAGTGTTTGCAAGTTTGCCTGGTTTCTTTGGTGGTTTAGTCATTCCAGAAGCATGGATTGGATTGCTGGGCTTGCTTCCGATTGCTATTGGTATCAGTCATCTCATGAGTCGAGAAGACCAACAAGAGGTTGTATTGCAGACAGTCTCAGTTGACTTACCCTCTCCTGCCAAATCTAGACCCCATAAGAAATCACTGTTGGAAACTTTACGCGATCCCCAAACTTACCGTGTTTCTTCAGTGACTATTGCCAATGGAGGAAACAACATTGGCATCTACGTGCCATTATTTGCTAGTAGCAATCTCCCAAGTTTGGGGGTAATACTTTGTGTTTGCTATTTCACAGTTGGGGTGTGGTGCTGTCTGTCTTACTTCATGACTCGTAATCCTCTGATGGCTCCTCTTCTGGCTCGTTATGGTCGAAAAGTCTTCCCACTTGTCTTAATCTGGCTGGGATTCTCTATTCTGATGAAAAGTGAAAGCTATCGACTTTTTATCCCGTCTTGAGCCGTTTTTCAGTTGGGCAATTGCGCAAAGCCCACGGTTTTTTATCATTCAAATATAACAGGAAACGATATGATATTTTTTCTGGATAAACACTTATAAAAACGAAGAACCTCACCCGCCTCCGGCACCCTCTCCGCGATTTCGGAGAGGGTTGAATTAATATTTGATATTTAAGTCAGTCAATTGCTTGAGTTTGTCTGGATTGACAACAATGAAAACAGATTGAATGCGGTTATCCCTAAAATCAAATGTCATAACACTGTGGAGGCGATCGCTTTGCTCACATATTTTGCACCTGGAAATTTGCAGCGGAGACAGCCTTTGTTTACATAGCCGCACATGAATAGTGTGTCGGGTCAAGTATTTGTTGTGCAAATTTGCGATGCTCCCAAACAGAGGCATCCTGCTTGGCGCAGCTAATCCTGGTTGCCCGCACTCAACGCTTGTGATACTTTTTGCCGTCGTTCCTGAAGTTTATTTTCGATGAGTTTGGCAAGAAGCCAGGAGATAGAGCGTTCTTCCTCTTGTGCCCATGCCTCCAACTCTGCTTTCAGTTCCGGGGAAATGTACGTTGTTACACCAGACAATAGAGTTTTGCCGCCCATTTCAAAATTTATGTATTGCGTAGATAGTACTTACCATAGCATTTTACTGTAGCTTTTATAATTATATCATATGCTATGCTATGCTACAACAGCATACCTTCAGTTGACATCTCACCATGAATATCCTTGATAACCTCTTCACCCAGCCCGTTACTCAACGGCAAAGTCGTGGTATTAGCCTCAAGTCCCAACGTGAAATTGAAATTATGCGTCAAGCAGCTTCGATTGTTGCAACTGTGCTAAAAGAGATTTCTCAAATAGTGCAACCTGGGATGACGACTGGTGACTTAGATGCTTACGCAGAGAAACGCATCCGGGAAATGGGTGCAACACCAAGTTTCAAGGGATACCACGGATTTCCCGGCTCTATCTGCGCTTCGATTAATCATGAAGCTGTGCATGGCATCCCTAGTTGTAAGCGGGTGATTCGACCTGGAGATGTTTTGAAGGTTGATACAGCGGCTTGTTATCAGAACTTTCACGGTGATTCTTGTATCACTATTGCTGTGGGTAAGGTGTCCCCAAAAGCAGAAAAGTTAATTCAAGTTGCGGAAGAGGCACTCTACAAGGGAATTGAGCAAGTCAAAGCAGGAGCATATCTGATGGATATTGCGGGTGCTGTTCAAGACTGTGTAGAAGCACACGGCTTCAGTGTTCTTGAAAACTACACTGGGCACGGGATTGGTCGCAACATGCACGAAGAACCTTCAGTGTTCAACTTTCGTACTCGTGAAATGCCAAATGTGAAACTCCGGGCTGGAATGACATTAACAATCGAACCGATTGTGACTGCTGGTTCTAAACAGACCCGTACGCTATCAGACCGTTGGACTGTAGTCACATTAGACAAATCTTTAGCTGCTCAGTTTGAGCATACATTGCTTGTGACTGACAATGGATACGAAATCTTAACTGACCGCACAAAGGTTTAGTAATTCGTCAAACCAAGCAGGTAGTCAGGCAATACGGTTCGGTAGTGTCGGTATCTATCCCCTTGCAAGCACCGAGGAAGAGGGACAACAGAAGCAGGGGTGGAGAAAAGAACTGATTTTTCTTCTCCTGCCTCAAGAGCCTCAAGACTCAAATTAGAACGTAAAAAAATAGATTATAAATCTTTGCTGTTTTAGTATATTCTTCTTTATTGAGAGAAGCTTGAAAAATGTAATTTTAATTACTACATAAAGATAAAAATCATGCAAAAATACAGGACTTTGCTGAGGTTGTTGCTTACGTCGTGTATATGTGTAGGAAGCGTGATGAAACCGGGCGGTAGGACGCAGGCGGCTATCGAGGGTTCTTGTAGCGCCCAGGCAGATAAAGTACCACGAATCGCCCTGATTTCAGCATTTTCTGGGGAAGCGGATCGCCTCGTTAGCGAAATGCAACTGAATAATGGAGCCAACCGATTCGACGGCTGTACGGTGATCAATGGTCATCGCTTCAGCAAAGGGAAGCTGCGTGGCAAAAATGTGGTGGTGCTGCTAACAAATATTAGTGTTGTGAATGCCTCTATGGTTACCCAGTTGACCTTAGATAAATTTCGCATCACAAATGTTATCTTCAGTGGAGTCGCCGGAGGAATTGGCGGTATCGGAGCAAATGACGACAATCCAGATACGCCCAACGAGACTCCAATCGGATCGGTTACCATTCCGGAACGCTGGGGCTTTCATCAAGAAATGTATTTCAACAATACCCGAGATACAGTTCCCTGTGCTTTATCAGTCGGATTGCAACTCAACTATACGCTACAAGAGCCATCACAGGAAGCTCAAACCTGTAACTTTATATCCGGAACCGCACAATCGCTAGGGTTCGCTAATACCGAGACAGTCTTTGCACCGGATGCGAAAAATGCCTTTTTACGTAACACCAATGTCAGTTCCGATGACATACCCCAGTATTTCTTAGATGCAAATAATGTACAGCAACTCCGCTCAGTGCCGTTTCCAGGTGTACCCACCAATCCAAACACAGATCAGAATCTCAAATTCTGGTTTACCGTCGATCCACAAATGTTTGCCAAGGCTCGCCAAATTAATGTTGAACTCCTGAACTGTGCACCAGTCGATACGAGCGGTAAGTGTAACAGTACGCCGCTCGATCCCGCTCCTCGTCTGATTGTGGGTGGAAACGGACTTACTGGTCCTACTTTTGTCGATAATGCTGCCTATCGCAAATACGTCGCGACAAATTTAAACTTCGATGAACGCGGTAACAAGAACAACAATACTGAGGTGCTGGTTGCGGATATGGAAACCACAGCTTCGGCAATGGTAGCTTTTTCCAATCGCGTACCCTTTATTGCAGTACGGAGTGTCTCGGATCTTGCGGGCGGTGGTGAGCAGTCAGCAGCAGCACAACTGCAGACTTTCTTTGCAGTAGCGGCTGAAAACCAAGCACGTGTCGTGTTGAAGCTGGTAGAGTTACTGTAGCAGGAATTTGACTGTACAAAAGGCTGGTTACTGCAACGGAGTGGCTCACCATTTCCTCAACTTACCCAGCCTACCGAACACGGGCTTTGCCCATTTCCCACCCAGCAGATCGTGCAGCAGAATGTAAAAACAGGGGATGAGAAACAGCGTCAAGAGTGTGGCGATCGCCATCCCAAAAAACACGACAATCCCCAATGGCTGCAAAAACTCTGAACCTTCGCCAATACCCAAAGCTAACGGAAACAGTCCCAAAATAGTCGTGACTGTAGTCATCATAATCGGACGCAAACGTTGAGGGGCAGCTTTGAGGATGGCTGTGCGGCGATCGCAACCTTCCTCTTCTCGAATTTGATTAGCCAGTTCTACCATGAGAATTCCCGCGTTTACCACAATACCCACCAGCAGCACCGCACCAACTATCACCGTTGCGCCAATAGCTGTTTTAGTGACGTAAAGTCCAAAAATCCCCCCAGCTAAAGCTAGTGGTACAGTCAACATAATGATTAAAGGGTCAATCAGCGAGTTGTATTGCACAGCCATGACGACGAAAATTAAGAACGTCGCTAGCGCACCCATAGTTTTCAATGAGTTTTGCAACTGCTGATTCGTTTCCTGTGCGGAACTTGGTATAATCGTAACGCCATCAGGTAACTGAATTTCCTTGACTATTTCATTCACTTGTGCTATAGCGTCACCTAGACTAGCTCCCTCGCTAAGGTTACCTGCAATCACGAAAACTTGACGTTGGTTAATTCGCTGAACCTCTCCTGGTGCTTGACCCTCCTCAATACGGGCAACATCTAAAAGGCGGACTTGTTGGTTGTTTTGTGTAAATAACGGTAATCCTTCTAACTGGGAAGGACGCTCAATTGCTTCTTGATTTAACTCTACGCGTACATCAACTAGGCGGTTACCGCGTTGAATTTGCGTGGGAACTGAACCTTCAATAGCAGTTTGAATTGTTTCACCAATTTGTTGGGCTGTCAGTCCCAAAGCTGCAACTCTTTCCCAGTCAGGACGAATTTGTACTTCTGGTTGACGCGGATCAGCATCTGGTCGAAATCTAGCGAGTGTAGCCTTTTCTTCTAAAGCTTGCAGGAGTTGTCTACCTGCTTGCTGTAAGTTTTGTTCATCGTTACCTTGCAGAATAACATCAACTTCTGAACCTTGAGCTGGGGTATTACTCAAGATTAAACCCCGTACCTGACCAGGACTCAAGCGCAGCAAAATTCCTGCTAAATTGAGTTTATTAAATTCCTGATTAACCTTTTGGACAAACTTCTCAACATCTTTATCTGGTTTGAGATTGATAGTACTGCTGGCGCGCAAAGGATTTTCTGTTGTGTTGCTACCAAAGAGAAAACCACCTACGGTTGAGAAAACATAGTCAGTTTCTGGTTGCTTCATCAAGATATCATCCACAACCTGCATGACTTTCTGAGAAGTTGCCAAAGGAGTACCTGGAGGAAACTGCACTCTTAAATTGGCTTGTCCTGTATTGATGCGCGGTAAGATTTCTTGAGAAATTTGACCTGCCATAAACAAACTGCCACCGCCTAAAATGAGAAAAACGATAGTGACGGCTATTATCCGATAACGTATAACGTTCTTTAACAACTTAGCGTATAAAATTGTTGCATCTTCAAAGCGGCGATTAAACTGGCGCAGTAGCCAAAACTCTCTGATACGACTAGACCAAGGAATTGCCAGAAGTCGAGAACACAGCATCGGTACGACTGTGACAGCGACAACCAAAGAAGCAGCGACTGCAAAGCCAATCGTCAGAATCATCTCATTAAATAGCAGTGAGATAAAGCCGCCAATGAGCAAGAATGGGACTACAGAAACTAAGTTGGCAGCAGTCGCAGCGACTAATGCAGATTCGACTTCTTGGGAAGATGCAATTGTAGTCTCGATAAAGAATTTTGAATTGGGTTTTTTCCCCATTTCCTTATCTGCCAATTTCTCCGTCTGCTTCTGATTGGGAGTCATGCCTGTTTTTTCAGCAACGTTCTCCAAAATGACGACTGATGTGTCAATTGCTTGACCGATGCCCAAAGTAAGACCTGCTAAACTGAACACATTCAAAGTCAAGCCGAATAGTTTCATTAAGGCGATCGCCGCCAAAGTACACAGCGGAATTGCCAAACTAATAATAAATGTTTGCCGTATTGATCCCAAAAATAACAGCACTGCTGCTGCTGCTAACAACGCCCCAGAAACTGCTGATGTAATTACATCATTCAACGAATTGCGGATGAAGCGAGATTCATCTGTTGTAGGGGTCAAAACCATATCAGATCGAATCAAGCCAGAACCTCGCAATTGCTCAATCCGTTTCTTCACGCCATCTACAACGTTGATTGTATTGGCATCAGGCTGCTTTTGAATTGAAACTTTCACCGCTGGCTGACGGTTTAAATAAACGAAGATTCGCTGTTCTTCTGTACCATCACTGACTTCAGCGAAGTCTCGTAGATAAACGCGGCGAGGAGGAGATGAGGTGGATGAGGTGGATGGGGATGAGGAGGATGAGGGAGATGAGGAGACTTGAAAAGAGAGGTTGCTGATTTCATCTGCGTTTTTGAAGCGTCCCACCGTGCGGGTTAATGGTTCAGAATTTTTCCCTAAAATCCTACCACCAGATATATCTTGGTTGCGGGCTGTGAGTTGATTGAGTACATCAGTTAACCCAACACCCAACGCTTGCAAGCGCCTTAAGTCAACAAGCACCCGTACTTCTTCTTCAGCAGCACCAGAGATATCAACAGAAGCAACTCCTTGGACAACACTGAGTTCGCGAGACAGTTCCTCATCTGCAAATACCCGCAAATCTTTACCTTGTAAAGAAGGAGATGTCAGCGCCAATTCGTAGATTGGTTGTTGGGAAGGGTCAAATTTAAATATACGCGGTTCTTCAATAGTATCTGGCAGTTGTCCTCTGCCTCGGTTAAAAGCAGCAGTAGCATCATTTAAAGCTTGATCGATATCGCCTCCTGGCTGGAAAAATAAATCGAGGCTAACCTGTCCCTCACGAGTGCGGGAAAAAACTTGCACTACATTCTCTGTAGCTGATAAAGCTTCTTCCAAAGGTCTAGTGATTTCATCTACCGCCACTTCAGGTGATATACCAGGTGCTTCCAGCCGCACACCAATTCGCGGATAAGTAATTGATGGTAATAAATCTACTTGGATCGTTGTCAGAAAAAATATCCCAACAACAATCACCGCCACGGTGAGCATAAGTGTGCCTATATGCTGGCGAATTGAAATGGCACTAATACTAAATCCGCTAGTCTGGTTTACCTGCTGCATGATACTAAATGCTGAGTACTGAGTATTGTTGTCTCGGTATATTAGACCTCTGTTGGAAAACAATGTAGAGACGTTACATGTAACGGAGCCACTCGCGTGCGCGGTTTTCCCGCGTTGAGCGATGTGGCGTTCTCTACAAGAGTTTCACGTAACGCATAATTAATTTCTGGAGATGTCTATTGAATACTGCTCTACGATGCTTGCTCAGAAAGAATAGAAAGACGTACAATACTGCCATCTTTCAATGGTCTGCCACTACGAGTCACAAATCTTTCTCCTGGTTGCAAGCCAGATAAAACTTCTACGTTGGCATCAGCCCTTTCTCCAAGCGTTACGGCTCTTGCTGTCACCGTTACTTTATCACCTGCTTGTGTCACAACAAATACCGTCCCTTGACGCTTAGAGACTGGGGATTGAGAAGATGAGGAAGATGAGGAAGCAGATTGCCCCTTGTCTCCTTGTCCTCTTGTCCCCTTGTCTCCTGAAGTCCCCTGAAGTGCTACCTCAGGTATGATGACTCGCGCTTGTGTCTGGGTTTCAAAATTAACTCTTGCCAACAAACCACTACCAATCTTACCGTCCCTGTTGGGAATGACGACTTCAACTGGTATCAAACGAGCTGTTGTATCGGCGGCTGGGGAAATGCGTGTCACTTGCCCAGTGTATGTTTGGTTAGGGAAAGCATCTAACTGCACTTTTACAGATTGCCCTAAGCGAATTTTCCCCAGTTCTAATTCCGAAACTTGAACCACGACTTTGACGCGGCTGAAATCACCTATTCTCAAGGCTTCATTCCCCGGTTGGAGAAGATTTCCTGGTTCTGTCATCTTTTCTAAAACTGCCCCAGTAATCGGGGATGTGAGCTTTGCATAAGAACGGCGTTCTTTCGCTTCTGCAACCACAGCTTGTTGAGCAACGACTCTACCTTGGGCTGCGGCGAGGGCTTGCTGTTGTGTGCGAACTTGCTCTTGTGCAGCACGAAGTGCTTGGGCAGCTGTTCGGGCTTCGGTGCGTGCTTGTTCGGCTGTTTGTTGTGCGATCGCCCCCTCTTTCACAAGTTTCTGCTGCCTTTGTGAGTCTGCTTGTGCTTGTACCAGTTGTGCTCGCGCTTTTTCTACCTCCGCACGGGCATTGCTAACTCTGGCTCTTTCCCGTGCGACTTCTGACTTGAGTGCTGCCAGTTCTGCTTCTGCTTGATTTTGAGCAGTTCTTAAGAGGGCATCATCTATCTGTGCGATGATTTGTCCTTGCTTGACAGCATCACCTACATCGACATTTAATGCCAAAAGGCTTCCTTCTACGCGCGATCGCAATGACACTGTACGGAATGGTGTGGTAGTCCCTGTATATTCTGGATCTTGTCGCAACACACCAGTACGGGCAATCGATGCATCGACAGGAACCGCACCGCCTCCCTGTTGCTTACCTCCAGGACGCTGTGATTCAGCTTCTGCTGATTCATTTGGAAGCGAACCGCAACCTGCTGTCAGTAGTCCTATGCTTAGTACAGAAGTAATTAAAATCTTCTTTCTTAAGAGTTGCATTTTTTTAGATGTTGGCTGTCTCAAAAAACAGTCTCTATTTTTCTACCTTTCGCTGTGTGTGAATTTGTGTGCTACTTTCCGCTGCTGATTTCCTTACTTAATCATCTATGCACGCTCCTATCAGGCTGTTTTGGGTTAGCCTAGTCGTTTGATTTTCTAATGATTTTCTTAAATTTAATACTCTAAATAAAAATGACTACTAAAGATAAACACCTCCTGTACTTTCTACAGTTTTGCGAGAACTATTGTTTTTTATGTTAGAATAATGCAAATTTTCTTAAGTTGATTCTAACTATTTTTAAATTTTATTGACTCTATCTATAGGTCAGCTATCTCATCTCGTCTGAAAGGAAAATACGACAGGCTTAAATAGCAAAAAGGTGGTTAAACTCTATATATAACAGAGATTCCCCGTCTTGGTGACGAAGAAAGACAAGGAAGACGACGAGTGAGCAAAACAAGTCAAAAGTCAAATGAAAACAAGCTCTGTCTATACAGATGACACTTTCTATCTACTGGTTCAAAGACTGCAAATTTTTATTTGGATAAACTCTACTTTTGTGTTTTTGCTTTTTGCTTCAAATAATTCTCAAAGAAACAAAAACAAGCTGTAACGCCTTAACGTTAATACTGATTTGTGAGAGCCGGCAAGAATCAAAAGTCCTAAGCAATTATTGACTTTTTACTCTTGACAAATGATCTGTCATAACTATATCAAAAGATTGTTTGAACTCGTGACTCACTATCAAAGACTCGATTTTCCAAAAATGTTTATGTACGACCCGGTGTTTTTACAACTCCTGCGCGGATTGCTATATACGCGCAACAGCTGATCTATTTCTCCTGCGAGCATCCCAAATGTGTAAGTTATAAGCTGTTACGCTTTTAACTTGCATATTATTTTGGTTTAGTCAATCATTGAAACCCTCTTCCCTTCTGCCTTCTGCCGTCTGCCTTCTGCCTTGCTGTTGTGCATTTTTAATGCACAACAGCTTATCAAACCCAGATAATAAATTGTCATTGCGAGCGCAACGTAGTGAGACCAGCGCGAATGACGGCTTTCCCGACAGAGGCGACTGGCGTTAGCCCGGAGGGCGTGCGCTTTGCGCATACCCGAAGGGTGAACAGTGAAACTGATAACTGATAACTGTAAAAAAAATCTTGATTACATTGACTTTACTAATGATGAGTAGAGACCCGGAATTCCGCGTCTCTACTTCTATCACTTATGTAAAAAATTTGATTTAGCGCTCATCAACGGGAAGACCAGGAGCGTTTATATCCAGTTCTTCACGACGAATTGTATCTTGAGCCTCAACCGTGTCTTGGTCTACCACTTTCCTGACTCTGACTTCTTCACGTACAAAAGCTTCTTTGCGAACCTCAGCTGTTTCTTCGTAAATTTCCACGCGAGCAACTTCTCCTTCACGGAAGGTTGCTTCACCAGGAGCAACTGCTCTACCAGCATCTGCTGGAGTAACTCGCTCAACAACAACTCGATCTTTTTCTACTGGAACCGCAACTCGTGCAGTTTCAGTTTCAATGTGTTTACCAACTGTTACTTCCCCAGCTTTCTGGCGTCTCTTGTTAGCAACTAGCCGTTCTTCATACAATCTGAGGGTTTGATGATCCTGCTCGTTCAGATTGAACAACGGAGCGTCTTGCTCGTATTTGTATGTATTACGGTCGTAAGTGGGATTGACCGCTGCAGGTGTTGGCTGATATCCTGCTGTCGCAGCTGAATATGTTGGGTCTATTAAAGCAGCAGATGATTCCAGAGGAGTTGCTGTATCTACAGGAGTCCGATATGTACCGCGTACCCGCTCTTCATAGTCGTAATCAAGAACGTCGTGCTCATTGTACTCAGGTAATCTTTCGGCTTGTTCTCTGGTGATTCCAATTGCATAGACGCGATCAACGTTATAGTCGATGCGAGAACGACCAACTGGTAATAAGACTTTCTTGCCAAAAATCCAGAAACCTAAGTCAACAACTAAATAGCGGAAATGGCCATCTTCATCAACTAAAACATCACCGACAGTGCCGACCTTTTCATCGCTTCCTTCTGCGTAAACGCCCATTCCTTTGATGTCATTACCTTGAAAAGTATCTTTGTAGTCTGGGTCGAAGTCTGCAATTTTATATAAACCCATGTTAATTTCCTCTCAACCTATTTTTTACTTTCTTATCTATGATGTTAAAAGGTTATCTAATGTGCTCCATCTCCCTAACGACTGAATCAGTTGATGTTACTAGTATTCCAAAGTGATAGTTTTTTTGTAATGAATTGACTTGCTTTTTTTTAATTTTTATACTTTTTTTTTAAAACAAGACTTTCAAATAACAAAGACAGGCAAAAGATGAGTCTTCCTCCTCTTCCTCTTGCCTGTCTGATTTTCTAGTACAGCTCTATTCAAAAAGTTTTGGAAAAAGCAATTTAAACAAGGTTATTTGGAGTTACATCAGTTTGAGCTATGGGTAAATCTCCTTGGGTCCGAACATCTAACTCTTCCCGACGAATTGTTTCTTGTGCTTCAACCGTCTCTGTCTCAACTACTTTTTTGATGCGGACTTCTTCACGTACAAACGCCTCTTTACGAATCTCAGGGGTTTCTTCGTAGATTTCTATACGCGCTACTTCCCCTTCTTGAAACTTAAGTTCACTGGGATTTACTACTGTCCCTGCATTTGTAGGATTAACTCGCTCAATCACAACTCGTTCTCTTTCAATTGGTACTGAAACACTTGCTGTTTCTGTTTCAATGTGTTTACCAACTGTTACTTCTCCTGTCTTGATACGGCTTTTATTGGCAATCAGCCGCTCTTCGTATAGTTTGAAAGTTTGATGGTTCTGGTCATTCAAGTTGTACAGGGATGGATCCTGTTGGTAGTTGTAGGTATCGCGATCATAAGTCAAACCACTAGAGCTTGGACGATAAGTCTTACGTAGCTGCTCTTCATAATCGTAATCAACAGTTATGTCGTCTTTGTACACAGGCAAACTTTGCACTTGCTCTTTGCTCAGCCCATCGACATAAACGCGCCGCTGATTATAATCAATCTGGGATAGACCAATTGGTAGCAATATTCTTTTATGAGAAGAATTGTATTGAGTATCTATAACTAAATAACGAAAACGACCATCTGCATCAACTAGCGCATCGGCAACTGAGCCAACTCTGACTCCACCTTCTGTATATAAGTCTAAAGCTTTGATATCGTCGCCACCAAAAGTTTCTCGATAATTTGGATCAAAGTCTGCAAGTTTATAGAGAGGCATAATTTTGTTACCACATTAAGAAAAGTGTGTATCCTTTTTTAAACTAAGAACAAATTGAATCTTTGTCATCTTGCTGGCGGCTTAATTTATCTAATTAATAATCAGTCATTAGTCATCACTCATTAATTAGTAGACTATTGATGAAAGGGTAAATAGCTGTATATATATTCCCAAAGATAGGCTGATAATCGAAATGTAACTCGTTATGATTAAAACTAAATATGTCTATGGTAAGATACAAAAGTTATGTTCTAATCATTAAGACATAACTTTAGAGATTCAAAAGATAGAGAGCTACAATCTATTGTGATGAAAACTACTAATCTAAAATATAAAACTTGAAAAAAATGTCTGGTCAAGCTTGGCTATCGCAGCTCAAACAACATAAGGTAATTGCAGTTGTCCGCGCCCCAGAAGTTTCCTTGACACGCCAAATGGCTTTGGCTGTGGCATCTGGGGGAATACAATTAATTGAAATTACCTGGAATAGTGCTGGTGCGACTGAACTTATTACACAACTAAGAGTAGAATTACCTAATTGTACTATTGGAACTGGTACGCTGCTAAATTTACAACAAATGCAGGAAGCAATTGCAGCGGGGGCGCAATTTCTCTTCACTCCCCACGTTGATCCAGTGATGATTCAAGCAGCAGTCGATATAGGCGTACCGATTATACCAGGAGCACTCTCCCCAACGGAAATAGTGACTGCTTGGTCTTGTGGGGCAAGCTGTGTCAAGGTGTTTCCTGTAGAAGCGGTGGGAGGAGTCAGTTATATCAGAAGTTTGCGAGGACCTTTGGGTCACATTCCCTTGATTCCGACAGGGGGTGTGACTTTAGAAAATGCCAAGGAATTTTTACAAGCAGGGGCGATCGCAGTCGGTTTGAGTAGTCAATTGTTTCCCAAAGAGTTTGTAGATACACAAAACTGGCAGGCGATCGCCCAAAAAGCAGCAAGCTTGATGCAAAAAATGAGTTAGTCGTGTTATGTCCTTGCAAAGGGCTGACTTCAAGTATGCCTCCTTATCTAAACTTTGGCGGATATTGTAGCTGATGCATCAATTTGTCTAAAATTAAACAAAACAGCAGTATTTTGATGCAATAAAATAGGAATTATAGGAGAAAGCGAAAACTTTCCCCAAACGGCTGTTATTTGAGTGTATCTATGATGAACAGTCTAACTTCTCCTATATCGATGCGTCCCTTGAAGCTCTTTATAACTGGAATGGCACTGACTTTAAACGTTTTTTTGAGTGCTTCAAATCAGGTTTGGGCACAATCAAAAAGCCAGACGATTAAAGGACAAGTAGTAGTGCTACAACAATCTCAGCAGCGTTGGATTCAAATTGATCTTTCAAGCCAACGCTTAACAGCTTGGGAGGGTGACAAACCTGTCTATACATTTATTATTTCGACAGGTAAGAAATCCACCCCAACTCCTACTGGTGTTTTTCAAATTCAATCCAAGCACAAGTCTGCCCGAATGCAAGGTGAGGACTATGACATTCCCGACGTTCCATATACTATGTATTACAGCGGAAGTTATGGAATTCATGGTGCTTACTGGCATAAAAAATTTGGGACACCAATAAGTCACGGCTGTATAAATGTCGCTCCCAAAAAGGCTAAGTTGCTGTTTAACTGGGCATCGATAGGAACGCCTGTGGTAGTGCAAAGGTAGGAACTGGGTTATACGTGCGCAGTGATACCTCACCCCGCCCTCACGGGCACCCCTCTCCTTTGTTCGTACGTATACCTCACCCCGCCCTCACGGGCACCCCTCTCCTTATTAAGGAGAGGGGATAAGGTTGAGGTCACTGATGCACACTTTAGTATAAAAGTTTACTAAAAGCCATGTTTATCAGTTATCAGTTATCAGTTATCAGTTTCACTGTTCACTGATTTAACTCAACTGTGCCACAACTTGATTCTCCAAAAGCGTTTCACTTGTCAACAAGTCCTCAACTGTGATTCGTAAAAAGCGTTGTTCATCAACTTGAAAGCCGACTTTAATGCGATCGCTCCCCGGAAACCCTGGTGGTGTCAGTTGGGCAATTGATCTTGCCCCATCTTTATCATTAAGGGATTTGACGTTTGTTTGACAGCTGGCTGCACTGCGAGTAATCAGGCGATCGCCATCAAAATAAACTTCCGTACCGCCCGTATCCGCACCCAACTCACCCATAATTAATTCAACGCTGGGCTGACTCTCCACAGAAGCGCCCAAAACTAATTCTACTGGCTGAGTCATTGGGTAAGGCTGACCAACTTTAATAATAGGATGCCAGCTATGGCATTTGTTGCGACGGTCCCAGTAACGGATACCATAGCTATGGTAGAGAAAATCTTTCACCTCCACGCCTTGAGCAACTTGTAAAGCACCTTGAGCAATAGCTTCAAAAGGACGCTCACAACGAATTTTTTCAGGTTCAAAATACTGCTTAACCCATGTTTGTACTGCGCTAAGTTGCACAGTTCCACCGACAAGTAAAACAGCGTTAATATCTGAAACTTCTATCCCTTGGCGTCGTGCTTGCTGCAACAGAGAAGTCATCGACTCATCAAGTCGTTCAAAAAATGAGTGTTCTGTAAGGATAGTGTTTAGAGTATCGCGGTTGAGATCTAACTCATAACTCTCAAACGTCTCATCGTTGAAATAAACTTCGCTTGCTTGGGTTTGAGTTGAAAGTTGAATCTTTACTCTTTCTGCGAGTCGCGTTGTCAGAGGACTCACCACCAACCCTTGAGTTTTGGCAAAGTAATCAACTAGCCAATTATCAATGTCAGTCCCACCCAAATTCTGCCCAGCTTTCGCCAACACGCGAGCGGTTTTTACCTTTTGTTTTGAGTCTTCGGCTAAAGATTTATTACCCCACTTGAGAAGAAACCCTACGGGCTTTTGAGTTCTTTGCACGGTTTGATCTAGCCGCACCAAAGATAAATCTAAGGTTCCGCCGCCAAAGTCAATTACCAAGAGAATTTCTTGGTCTGCCAAGCCATAGCCCAAAGCTGCTGCTGTTGGTTCATCCAGCATCCGCACCTGTTCAACGTTGAGGGTTTGGCAAACTTGTCCCAGCCAGTGGCGATAAGCCTCAAAGCTATCTACAGGTACAGTTAACACCAGAGAATCTATTCCCCCTTGCAGTGGTGCCAATTGCTCTATGATTTGAGAGAGGAACAATTGTCCTACCTGCTCAAAAGTGACAATTTGTCCATCCAACTCTGGTAAGAAACCTTGGATGTCTGCACCAATACCGCGTTTAAAGCTGCGGAAAAATCGCGGGTCATTTTTGAGGTCAAAACCGCGATCGCGCACCTGTTGACCCAATAACACTTGCCCCTTTGAGGCGTCTTCAACATAAACCAAGCTAGGAATGAGTGGCGGATTGAGACTTTGTTGAACAGATAAACCAGGTATGTTGAGCGTTTCTGGTTGTTGGGTAACAGGATTCCAACGAGCGATCACAGTGTTGCTTGTACCAAAATCTATTGCTATTGCCATAATTTTTTAATCATCTCACGCAAAGAAGCAAAGCATGAGATTATTTTCTCATCTCAAACCTCCGCAAGGGGACTTCTGCCATAAGCACACTAGCCTTGGCGGTAGTGGCGTCGGCACGATTAGTTTTTCTCTGGCTTCTCTCGTTCCTATGCTCTGCATGGGAATGCCTAAAAGTGGGCTGCTGCCTCCCAATGATTATATTGAGGCAGCAGCTATGCTGCCACCTCTCGTTAGTGTTGCAAGGGAGCGGAATTTATTGCAGCCACCAAGAGCGTAAATGGGCGATCGCCTCTTCCTTGTGTTTCGCTTCGACTTCTATCCAAGGCGCTTCTCGGTAAACACTGGGCATTGCGTTAATAAACTCACTATGTTTTCTATCCCGAAAAGCTTCTTCACCGTTGGAAATGTGGACTAACTGCCAGTCTGGGTTAGCCCAAGTTTCTCTTGCAGCATAAAACATTTGGGCAACACTTGGATCGTCGTAACTGTCTAAACTTTCATGACAGATATGGTGATGAGCATCAAATACCAATGGTATGCCAGCCCGTTGACAAACTTCTAAAATTTCACTCGCACTGTAGGCGTATTCGTCATTTTCCAAAGTCAAGCGGCTTTTGATGTTTTCTGGTAATTCAGAAATAACATCCACCAGTTGATCCCGACGTTGAGATTTGCCACCATGAATGTTCATTAACGACCAAGAAGAACGCGGTAAACCTAGTAAATCTAGCGTGCGGGCGTGTCGATCTAAAATTTTAATACTTAATGCCACCACTTGCGGTGAATCAGAACTGAGGACGACGTATTGATCTGGGTGCAATACCATTCGGATACCTAATTTTAGCGCTCTTTGCCCGATTTTGGCTAAATCTGCGCTCATCTTCTCTAGAACAGTTGCGCCGACTTGATCCTCTAAGTCACTCATCGGGAATAAACCAGAGGACATTCGATAAAGCCGTATAGAATTGCGCACACAGAAAGTTAACGCCAAATCCAAGCGCTGTAAGTTCTCCCGATAAATGACTTTTAAGGCAGTTTCACGTTGTTCCTCTGGGAGTTCTAAGTAGCGCTTACGCGTTATTGTCCGGAAGCGCACGTCTTTGGAAAATGTAATGCAAACCAATCCTAAGTGCACAACAGCAGTTTTTTGCAACTGCTGTGCAGGTGAATTGTTAATTGCAACCCCTGATGGGGATTTCGACTCCCGCACTGCTGACATATGACATATTGCTATCACTTTCTTGATTTAACTCATTTCTGCCCAGGAATGATGAGTATCCAAAGGCAGAAGTCACCCGTTACAGAGTTGAGTTTAAACGTGCAAAAATCTTTTTTCCGCTTGTCTTGCTTGCGATCTTCTCAGGATCCAAAAGCTTCTTTCGTAGAGACGATAAAACAAGGTTGATCGAGCATATCTGTTTACACAAAGATTAATAGCGAAAAATTAATGATTATTAAGTTATTTATCCAAAAATAAATCAATATTTACATTGAAGGATGGAAAATCTATTGACAAAAAGTACATCTAGATTATGTTATCCTCACAACATGAGGATATGTACCTTTTGGCAGTTATGTCAAGTACCTTAAAGATTGTTAAATATATGAAAGAAATATAAAGCTCAACAGCCAGAGTCAGAAAAACTTTCAGCTGAGGGAACAATAACACCTGAAATTTACTAGTGGCTGGTATCCGCCGCTGGTGCATCCTCTAACCATCAGATTCTTCACCAAGGTCGAAAATCATGAAAAATCGGCACTCATCAGAGTCTAAGCAATTTGTCGGAAATATAAAGAATGGAATTTGGGTGTTTGGTATATCGTCGTGGCTATTTGGTATAACTGATCGCAGTATTGCTTCGTTTTCCGATGGTTATCTGTCTGCTTTGGATCTAACGCAACTATTTACAGCTGCAATCTTCCTTGTGGCTTGGTGGTTTCTCAAGCCTACATCTAGGGTATAGTTCCATTTTCTATGTTTGATTTGGAATGGGATGCACTCTTTTGCAGCGATAAAACTAAAATAGGATACTGGAACTTTAGTCATGATTGGTGCGATTTTTCTCAAAAAAAGTCAAGGTTGAATGTCTGATCTCGACAAAATCCATTTTCTACCGATTGCGCTCGCATACGCCAAAACCTTATTTGTCAATACCTTTGACTTTTTCTATTGTCACTAGAATTAATGACAATAGAAAAGGTTTTGTGCGACTGGTTCTAACTTTTGCCAAATAACATGAGTTAAGTTATTTGATTTGGATTTTGTTGAGGTTAGAGGATGTTTGGGAAGCATCGTTTTGTACCAAAATTTATCCGGGACTCCCCTAAATCCCCGATGTCTTGGGAGGATCCCAATTTTCTGAACATATTGCGAGCTTTCCGGCTCGCACTGCATTTGGCAGAAATTTGAAATAAAGTTCTTTTTACGACAATACAGTTACTGAGAAGAGACTTTGTAATAACGATAACCAATGCTAGAGACGTTGCCCTTCGGGTATCTCCTGCGGAGACGCTGCGCGTTCGCCCTCTGGGCGTGCGCTTGCGCTTACGGCAGTTGCTAACTCCTGCGGAGACGCTGCGCGAACAAGTCGGGGAACCCGCTGTTAGCACCTGCCTCACATGCAACGTCTCTACATGTGTGAGACCAAGTTGCAATTCCCAGATAGCACAAGTCAATTGCAAGTGAAACGTAGACCCCGAGGGGGCTTCCGGCTTTCTTCGCCATCTCTTTGCCAGCTACTACAACATCATGCAACTTGATATGAAATCTCCAAAAACTTTTTAAGCTCTTCCGTAAAGATTCACGCTGCCATTGTATTTAGTTAAAGTCGCTGAAGAATTTGTCAATCATGAATAATGAATAAATTAGATTCGCAAGCTCTGCAAAGAAAAATCCTGATTTTGGTAAATAAGGTAATTCCTGTAAGTAGGATTTTCTGAAAAATCATTAGTGTTTTAGCAGTTTACATTTGGATGTAACACCTTATTGCTGAAAAAAATGTGTATTTTACCCAAGTGATAACTGCCATAATTATTATCCAAACATCAGGGAAATCTAAAATTATTCACAATTCCTAATTCTTCAGTTTGTCTTGCTAAAATGTTGCAGATATTCAACTTCAATAGATTCAAGAAACGTCAAATGAGACATCAAAAACTATCTCCTGGGCTGCTATTAGCATTTGAAGACTATCAACGGGAAGGACAAGAAGCTTTAATTCCGCAGGTCAGAATGCTGAGTATAGTTCCCCCGAAAAACAATCTCAAGCCAATCCGTAGCATCGTTTTTATCTACTGTGATGAAAATGCAGACTTGAGTCATTTATCACAACACGGTATTGAAGTCAACCAAAATAGAGGACACGTGCGGACGGCGTTCTTACCTGTACAAAGTTTAGACGCCTTATCTGATGACCCTGCTATTGAGCGCATCAAGCCATCGCGCAAACTTAAATTGCACATGGACGTTGCCAAAAGCACAGTACACATACCGGAGTTTAGAAAGAAAAATAGTAACCTTACTGGCAAGGGAGTGATTATCGGTATTATCGACAGCGGCATTGATCCGAAGCACCCCGCCTTTAAAGGACGCATTTTACGCATCTGGGACCAAACACTGTCTGGTTCTGGAGTGATAGAAGGTAAATATGGAGCGGAATTAACTGGCTCGCTACTGACAGTTTCCCAAGATACAAACGGTCACGGGACTCACGTTGCTGGAATTGCTGCTGGTATGGATGCTACCTATGGTGGTGTCGCACCAGAGGCAGAATTGCTCATCGTCAAAAGCGACTTGGATGAAGGTCACATTGCCGATGCTGTCCGCTACATCTTCCGCGTCGCCCGAGAATTGGGACGTCCAGCCGTTGTGAATATGAGTTTGGGGGGACACTTTGACCCTCATGATGGAAGTGACTCGCTATCAAAAGTTATTGACTCTGAAACTGGTCCCGGACGCATAGTTTGCTGTGCTGCTGGTAACGAGGGCAACGATAACATTCACGCTCAAGCAATTGTTCCTCCTGGTAAAACTCATACCATGCGCTTCAACGTACCATTAAATCAAGCCAGCATAGCAACGTTAAACAGTTGGTACTCTAGTGCAGGTCAATTAGAAGTGTCTTTGCGTAGTCCCAACGGTTTCGTTACCCCGTTCCAACCAGTCATTGCTGATGGCAACTATATAAAAGAATACACCTTACAAGATTCGCAGGTGCAAGTTGCAACACCAAAACGCGATCCAGGCAACGGCGATTATAACGTTTTAGTACAAATTCGCGGTAAAGGGAAAGGTAATTATACTCCACCTGTCCAGGGTGGAATTTGGCAGTTGCGGTTCAAAAACACTTCAGCCAAAGATGTGCGGTTGGATGTGTGGACATTAGATGGGTCAAGCTTATTCACCGGTCAAAGTATCGCTGACTCAGTGAAAATTGGTTCACCTGGATGTGCCAGCAGTGCAATTACAGTTGCTGCTTATACAACCAAAGAGAAGTACACTGACATAGACAATAAACTCGAAGAAATGGGCTTCTCTTTGAATACAATTTCTGATTTCAGCAGTGAAGGACCTCTGCGGAATGATGCTAAAAAACCGGATGTCGCAGCACCAGGAGCGATGATTGTTTCTACTCTTTCCTCCAATGCCAATTCTGATCGCTCAATGATCATTAATTCCAAGTTCATGGCGTTAGCTGGTACGAGTATGGCTGCACCCTTCATCAGTGGCTTAGTCGCACTGCTGTTGCAGCGTAACCCCAAGCTTGACCCAGTTGCTATTAAAGAACTGCTACGTAAAAATAGTTCCATACCAAAAAAACCACCTGGAACCTTTGATAGCAAATGGGGTTATGGACTGATTGATGCACAAAATCTGTAGTTGGACGTACAGATAAGTGCATTAAGTCTGTATAAGGATAGGTAATGATAACCTAATAATTTGATAGGTTGATAATAGGGTAAGCTATTTTGCTTGCCCTTGTTGACTTACTGGAAGGTTTTTATGAATTATCAAAAGCTAGATACGGCCCTTGCAGTAGCGCTCAATGACGTTAATAACTCACAAGAGCCTAGTTTAAAAGTTTTTATTCATACTCAAAATGACGCAAATTATACGGAGACAACTGCCGTATTAGAAAATTTAGGCGTTGCTGATGTGACTCCTGAAAAGGATGTTTTCACCGCAACCCTATCACCAAATGCAATTTCTCAGTTGTCGGAGCAGCCTTGGGTGCAATATATTAAGCTGTCTCAAAATTTGCATTTGGTAAATCAGAAAATTAAAGGCGGTATGAAATTTTTTAAATAGCATTAAGAGTAATGTAAGTACGAGCGCCGAAGACGACTGCTCCGGAGCATCGCGCTTTTGAACTCACGACTGACGGGGAACACATCTCCGTCTTTTTTATTATGTAAAGTTAAAATTATTGCCAGTACCTTAAGTTGTTTTGTATTTTTAAGCTTTGATTCCGGAAACCGTAGTAATACTAGTGAAGTTAAAAACAACAATTTGTGCTGAAGCTGTGAAAACCTATCTGCTTACCCTTACCAGATTGTTGGTCATTTGAAAATTTTTTATAAATACCATAATCTTCCCTCCCCCCCTTTATTCGCGGTCTCAGCTAGCCCTAAACTGTAGGTGAGAGTTGAAAGGCAGTCGGGAGAAATCTTGTGAAAAAAGTTTTGGCAATAATCCTTGGAGGGGGTGCAGGTACCCGCCTTTATCCACTCACCAAATTACGCGCTAAACCAGCCGTACCAGTGGCTGGGAAATATCGTTTGATCGATATTCCAGTCAGTAACTGTATAAACTCAGAAATATTTAAAATCTATGTTCTGACTCAATTCAACTCTGCTTCGTTGAATCGTCACATCGCCCGTACCTACAGCTTTGCTGGCTTCACAGAGGGTTTTGTAGAAGTTCTAGCTGCACAGCAAACCCCAGATAGCCTCAACTGGTTCCAAGGTACAGCTGATGCAGTTCGCAAGTACTTGTGGTTGATAGAAGAGTGGGACGTAGATGAATATCTTATTCTTTCTGGTGACCACTTGTACCGCATGGACTACCGTCAGTTCGTACACCGTCACAGGGAAACTGAAGCTGATATAACTCTCTCAGTGCTACCAATTGATGAACGCCGTGCCTCTGACTTTGGCTTGGTGAAAATTGATGAGTCTGGTAGGATAATCAATTTCAGCGAAAAACCCAAAGGTGATGCTTTAAAGGGGATGCGCGTTGATACAACTGTACTGGGATTAACTCCAGAACAGGCTCAAGAACAGCCCCACATTGCCTCAATGGGGATTTATGTGTTTAAAAAAGAAGTTTTGATTAAGCTGTTGAAAGAAGCTTCAGAACGGACAGATTTTGGAAAAGAAATTATTCCCGATGCCGCAAACAATTACAACGTTCAAGCCTACTTATACGATGGATACTGGGAAGATATCGGAACAATCGAGGCATTTTATGATGCAAATTTAGCACTGACCAAACAACCTCAGCCGTCGTTTAGCTTCTACGATGAAGAAGCGCCAATTTATACTCGATCTCGTTACCTACCTCCCAGTAAGATCTTAGATTCCCAAATCACAGAATCAATGATTAGTGAAGGTTGCATTCTGAAAAATTGCCGGATTGAACATTCGGTGTTGGGAGTGCGATCGCGCGTTGAAGCTGGCTGCGTCATCCAAGATTCCCTAATCATGGGAGCAGATTTCTATCAGCCTTTCGCTGAACGCCAGTCCGACTGCGAAACTAAGGGAGTTTCTTTAGGCATTGGTGCTAACACTACAATTCGTCGTGCCATCATTGATAAAAATGCTCGCATAGGTTGTGATGTGCAAATTATCAATAAAGATAATGTCCAAGAAGCTGAGCGCGAGAATCAAGGATTCTATATCAAAAGTGGTATCGTTGTCGTGCTAAAAAATGCCATCATTCCCGATGGAACCATTATTTAGTCATTAGTCATTAGTCATTAGTCAACAATTAGGGGGGTCACGGGGGTAAGGGAATAAG
>NZ_QMEB01000081.1:0-15525 GCF_012912135.1 Brasilonema bromeliae SPC951
CTCCCCCTCCCTACCGCGAAGTTTGCCCAGATATTTTTTGAATTTGCTGGCTGAAGTACGTTTGGTCATAGTTCAATTCTTGCGCTACTTGCAGCCCTTTTTGAAAAGCGGTTAATGCTTGTGGATAGTCTTTGCGTTGCAAATGAATTTGCCCAATTTGGTCATAAGCATTCATTAAACCGTAAAAATTGACAGCTTGCTCTTGTGCCTGCAAGAGAATTTGGCTGGCTTGCAAAGCTTCTTCCACTTGTCCTTGAGAACGATACAACGCAATTAACTTTTGCAAAGCTTCACTAACACGAACATATTGCTGTAATTGCCAAGCTATGGTATAAGCTTCTTTATAGTTCTTGAAAGCTTCTTGTAGAAAGCTGGGATTTTCTCGTGCCAAAGATTCGTAGTCTGAGCCAATAGATTCCTTTAATGCTGCTAACTGAATGAGGTTGTTTTCGCGTTGGTAGACTTCTGCTAACTTATTACGTATATTTATTGATTGCTCTGGTTGTTTTAATTGCTTGTAAATGTAAGCGAGTTGTTGTAAATATGCTATTTCATTGACAGACTCGCTTTTAGAAGAAGCAAAAGTGAGCAATTTCTCATAAGTGGCTGCGGCTGATGCGTAATCAAACCAACTCAGATGTAATTCTCCAATTGTCTTTAGGGTGTCTACTTCTGCTGCAGTATCTCCTTGTTGTCGCACGACTGTCAAAACTTGGTCATAAATTGGTAGGGCAACTTTAGGCGATCGCACTTGTTGGTAAGCTTGACCTAAAGCTTGCAACAGTTGTAAATCTACCGTCTTTTGGGATTTCGCCTGTTTTTGGATCAGTTGCAATCGCTGTGTGATGTAGCGCACTTCCATGCGATCGTTTTCTCTCCAAGCAATTTCACCCACTCGCGACAGTGCTTGCACCTCTGCTAATGAACCTAAAAAGCGACGCAAGCGTAACTCTCGGTTCCAAATCTCGAATGCTGTTATCTTGTCTCCTGCTTGTAGTGTAGCTGCAGCTTGTTGATTGAGCTTCTCTAGCGCCGCCTGCAAATCTTGACTCTCTTGCGGGGTCAGCGGCTGTTTATCTTTTGGTGAACGTGGTAGTAGTGGATCAGGCGTGGTAATCTCTAACGGATTAGGGGGAAATTTATCTGGCTGTTGAGGCTTTTTGCTCGCTGCCAATGTTAGCGAATTGCAAAACAGACAGAATGTAGCAGTCGCAGTAATGGTAACACTTAAGCGTCGTAGCATGGATATTTTACCTTTTCGTCGGTTCACAAAGGGACAAGGCAGATAAATCAATTCAAAATCGCGTAGCGTTGATCGCGAAGCGACGCAATCTCAAAATTCAAAATTTGCAATCTCCCCCTACTTGACGATAGTCAGCAAAAAATTCTCCTGAGAAAACAGTCAACTACAAGCTATACAATACTTTTTAATACAATTTATGTTTATCCAGCTACACATTGGTAGCTTTGAATACCAAGTAGCCTGGTTGACCCAATCCAAAATCCAGAATTCAAGATTGGTATAATGACTCATTCTACTGATATTGCCACGTTAGCCCGTTGGATGGCAGCAGATTTCAGCAATCAAGAACAAGCTATAGAAAACCCGCCTTTTTATGCCCACATCCGTGTTTGTATGCGTCCTGTGTCTTTGGGATTATCATCAGGCGTGAGTTTGTTTCTTGAGCAAGCTTATGACTACATGCTCAATAACCCTTATCGTTTGCGGGTGTTGAACTTGAGAAACGCACAGAACCATATTATATTGGAAAACTACACTGTAAAAGAAGAACAACGGTTCTACGGTGCATCCCGTAACCTTGAGCGCTTGAAAACTCTCAGCGCCGACGATGTGGAAATAATGTCAGGCTGCAATATGATTGTCGAGTGGACGGGTAACAGCTTCAAAGGCAGGGTAGAGCCAGGAAAAGGTTGTATCGTGTTTCGCGATGGTAAAAAGACTTATCTTGACAATGAATTTGAAGTCGATGAAGAAAAATTGATTAGCCTTGACCGAGGACGTGATATAGAAACTGATGAGCATGCTTGGGGGTCGATCGCTGGACCATTTTACTTTGTCCGCCGGGCTAATTTTGCAGATGAAGTAAAACTCACTCCTGAGTCGTAGAGTTCTAAGTTTTGAGTGAGTGCAAAAGCACTCTAAAGAACGGTGAGTGTTGAGTGTTGAGTTTTGAACCACATCCAATCACTTGGAACTTAGTACTCAACACTCCTCTGGTATCCTGTTGCTGCCAAATTCAGGCGTGACTTTAACTTTCACAGCAAAGCTTGTAATTGGTCATGAGTTAAACTATAATGGATTAGCACTCAATACATATAGCTATTCAAAAGCCAATATATAAAGCAGTGCAATTTGTCAAGTGCGACTAAACGCACAAACGGCGACATAGCCAAGTGGTAAGGCAGAGGTCTGCAAAACCTTTATCCCCCGGTTCAAATCCGGGTGTCGCCTTTAAGTGTTCAGTAACTAATTATGTGTGACTGTTGACAGATTGATGTCAATTTTCACTCGTTTTTCACTCGTTGCTGTCACTGTTAACGGATTATGTGTCACTGCTTGTATATTTTGAGTATCAATATTTTCTCAGAAATGATTCCGGATTGCTATACTCAAATCTTGCACCAGTTGCTTTATTGCAATTTTTGTAGGGTGGGCACTGTTTATCGTTCGCTGAAACTCCTATTTTTACGTTGTGGGCAGTGCCCACCTTACAGTTATTGAGAATGGTGCAAGATCTCAGTATAGAGATTTAGATAGTTTCTCATTCAGTTTCATTTAGATAGCTACGATATGCGAAGTAGACAAAAATTAACAATGTTGCTACACCGCAAACCTCAAAAATAATAGGATTAACAGCTTTAATTATGTTATCTCTTGTTGGTAAATTCAAGTGATGAAAAAAATTACTTAAAAGCTCAAAATGACTTGGCACATCTACTATGAGAAAAATACCTATAACAATTGCAAAAAAGGTCAAGAATATAGAAATTTGTGAGAGCACTGAACTATCAGCTTCAGTGAGTATGATGAAAGTATCTGGAGACAAAACGAAAAGAAAACAACACAAAATGAAAAAAGACGTGAGTACGCAAATTTCTGATAACCCTATGTAGTAAGCTATAGGATTAATAATACTTAAAAAGTTCTGCCCATTTTTCAAAAATTCAGTCAAATTAATAACAAGAGCATTAAGAGTACCAAAGAAAACACTAGCTGTCGTTAAAAAATCAATTATTTTCTTGAATTGAGAGTCAGACTTTTTCATAAGAAAAAATACCGCCAACAAAATTTAATTCATGTAATATCGCTCAACAAAATTTAATTCATGTAATATCGCTGAACCCGGTTTTCTGCTCCAATGATTCTTGTACCCCGCTTATTATTGCTCCCTTTCTTAAAAAAGAACGAGCCTGCCATCCGTTTTTATTCCAATCGTCTGAAAAATTTGCTAGTGGTTAAACCACAGCATTAAGGTTGAACAAATACAGCATTATGATTAAGTTTCTTCTCTGCCAGTTTGTCAATTAGACCACCTTCAAAACTATAAATTGTTGACATAATGCTGTCATGAGGATTGTACAGTAGAACCTGCTTCATTTCATCTAAATACTCCAAGATAGCTTCGCGCATTTTTGGTCTTTCTACTTGAGCCGTATGGTAATTGTCCCATACATCCCAAGCAAGGATACCCACAGCTGCTAACGGGTCTATTAACTCTAATCCTATAGTTGAAAGAGTGGGAATCGAAAATTCACTTGCAACCTTACCAGCTGCTTTCGTTGATATTTTTGTAGTCATCTTTGCAGTAGTCTTTGCAGCTGCTTTTGCTGCCGCATTTTCCGCAAATTTCGTGGCTAATCCGCTTCCCAGTTTTACTGTAGCCTTGCTTAAGGGTAAGGCAACTAAATATTCTGTTCCCCGTGATAATACTCTCAGTGACAGATCTTGGTTATTACCTGCACTATCGAGGATGGTTGTTGACACTCCACTGAGATATCGCTCCCAGTCTGCTTGAGGAATTTTATATTCGCTTTGGATTCCTGCCAGTTGTTCGCTTAGTTCAGAGACATAGGCATTGATAGTCTCCCTGGTAAAGCGTTCTAGTTTAATTTGTGCGATTTCTGGTTTCAATACACGCCTTGTGAATTCTCTTTGAAATTCCTCAGTCAGCTTCTCAGCCTTTTGTGCTTCTGGAGTTGACTGATTTGGATTGAAACCACGAGTGATGAGGGATGAAAAATCTGTGATTATAGCTCGAAATCCAATATCAAGTTGAGTAAAGTAATTAAAGTACCAATTTAAGAAGTCGTTATCAACACGCTCTCTCAATTGAGCAATCCATTTGTCTAGTTTTTCAGAAGCATACGTTTCAGAACTGGCACGCGCATTCTTGAGAGCAAGAACAAGATCGCTGTTAATTTGAGGAGGAATTGATGGAACGGTAATTACCACCCTTCCATTTGATATATCACCAGATGATTTAGAAATATATTTTCCTCCTATACTGCCAATAGAGATTTTTCCCCATAGACTAATCACAACAATCAAAATAACCAGTGTCCAGATTATGGGACTGATTGATTTAAGAAACTGACTCAGTGCAAAAATTCGATGAGTTTTTTCAGAATAAGAAGCTTTCTTATTTAACAGTTGCTCTTGTGGGGATGGTTCTCGTTCATTAACCATTTTTATTTTCCTTACTATACTATATTGCGGTCTTGTAGTTACAGAATATTATAAAATAGTTTCAGTGGAAACCTTGGATACCTAACTTAGAGGGTGACTTTCTGGGTTAGGCATCCTGTTACTAAATCACATCAGTGCTTCAGGTACTTAATTGACTAATAGAACTTGAAGAAATGGAATTACGAAGATTTTTTTCCACTTGATCGATAACCGTTAAAATGCCAGTTTGAGAATCGTATATAAGGGAATTTTTCATTTCTTGAAAACTTTCTAAAATCTGCTCGCGCAAAGCTGGTTTCTGAGTTGCCACTTCTCCCCGATAACTGAAGTAATCCCATGCCCCAAGCCCAACGATTGCAAGTGGATCTAGAACTTTTGCTACAGTTTCTGCAACAACTGTAGCACCAAGCTTACCCACAGCTTTGACACCTAATACTCCTAGGGTTTTTTCTACACTTTCTATTACTACAACAGTACCAACTTTAGCTGCGGGAATAATGATAGGTTTTGCAAGAATTTTATAACCACCTATAGCTAATACCTCTTTCAAAGCTATATTTGACTCTTCACCTGGAATGTTGAAAGTAATGCTGTTCAAGTACTTATCCCACTTCACTTGAGGAATATCATATTGTAATCTCACTTTAGAAAGTCTGTAGTTTAGATCGGAAACATAGACATTGACGGTTTTTTCTGCTAACTCTTTAAACTTAGCTTGTGATTCAGCCGGACTAAGCACACGTTGAGAAAACTCTTTGGTATAATTTTCAATATCTCGTTTAGCTATATCTTGACCAAAAATTCCCAGAATAAAAGCGCTGTCTTCTCTCCACTTTTTGTTAAACCAGTTGAAATACCAGTTTAGGAAATCATTATCAACTCTGTTTTGTAATAATTCTATCCAGAAGTCTAGTCTTTCAGAGGCAAAATTTTCTGCTTTTGTATGGGAGATGTTCAGTGTATCTAGTATTGCTTGATTAATCTGACTATTGTTCTGCGTTGTTTGGCTTAATAAGACTAAGTTTTTATCTCGTTGTTGGTTTAAAAAATTTTCGGAATGATATTGTTGCTTTGGCGCTTCTATACGCCTTGAAAATGAATATGCAGTAACTACTTTACCTAAAAGAGGCATGAAAATTGTGATAATCACGATTATCCAAAGCAGAATAAACACTGGTTTAATTCGGTTGTAAAACTGCCTATAAGCTGTGAAAAATTGACTTAAAGCCGTGATAAAATTACTCCAAACTGAAGGAGGTTTTCCGCTTTCTAAATTTATGTCAACAGAAGTAGTAGCTGTTTCATTTACTACTTCTGTCGTTTGTTCATTCTCTAAGTTTGTTTTTAATTCAGGCTTTTCACTTTTCGGGGTTGTTTTAATAGAAGAAGTAGCTGTTTCATCTACTACTTCTGGCTTGTGTTCATTGTCTTGTTCGTGGTTCATATGCATTTTGATTGTAATTAGTGACTTAAGTCTCTTAATTGTGTCACTTTTTGTGACACTTTTTTATGGTTCTCAACTATAATAATTACTAGCATAGAAGATGACCCGTTTTTTAAAATTTCATATAATGTCACAAATGTGGCTTAAGATTGGAGCGATTTGAAGTCAAGGATGAACCAGCAAGAGTTTGAAAAAATATTTGAGCACCTGTCACCCCGACGTAAAGAAGTGTTAAGAAGAATTTTGGCAGGTGAGACAGATGCTGTAATTGCAAAAGCTATGGGCATTGGAGAATCTACGGTCAGAAAGTATATTGAAAGAATTTGTCAGGAATTTGGGTTAGAAAATGAACATTCTGATGGGCGTCGCTACAAACGCTCTGATTTAGTTGCCTTATTTGCTAAATACAAACCAGAGTTACTTCAACAACGTGCTTTTACGAGTACAAATTTATCTGAAAATTTCTTGTTACAGTTATTTTCAGCAAATATACCTGTTCAAGAATACCTGGAAAAGCAGTTGCAACTCTCGGACGATGAAGAAAAGACTCAAACCGCTAAATCTTTGAATAAAATTGGTCACCACGACTACCTAAATGGGGATTTCAAAAGTGCAGTATGTTATTTGAAATGGGCAATCACTTTTAACCCTGATTTTGCGGAAGCTCACTACAATCTGGGAGCAGCTTACGAAAAACTGGAGGAATTGTCCAGTGCTTACCATCACTACGAAATTGCTATGAAATATAGCAACCGGGCTGCTGATGCTGCAATCAATAATCTAGCTCGTTTATCGATTCTCAAAGGAAATAGTGCTGCAGCCGTTGAGATGATTCAGCCAATTTTGTCGCGGGTTCAAGATAGCATGGTGAAAGCTTCATTGCATAAGAACCTTGGTTGGGCGTACTTCGAGCAAAAGCTATACAAGCAAGCGAAAAAACATCTGCTCATGTCACTTAAATTGGATAGCGATCGCCCTCTAACTCACTGTTTATTAGCAAAAGTCCAAGAAGCTCAAGGAGAAAAGCAAAGTGCCTTAGAATCATGGAAAGACTGCCTGAAATCTGACTACGATAACCAACAACTAAAAGGACAAGACTGTAAACTGCCGGAATTAAATTTTTGGCAATTAGAAGCGCGTCGAGTGTTGGATGATGAAATAGATCTCGGAAACTGAACCGAACCCATAGCTAGAAGCTAGAGGGGTTTGGTTCAGTTATAGCTGTGGGTACTTAATTAGCTCTTAAATATCGACGGATGTTTGATTCTTTTCCATTCCCAGTGTTGATTAATTTGTAGAACCAGAGGGAAGAGTAAGAACCTTCGTATGTGAGTGTAATCACCGAACCAACCTTTGCCCCAATCAAATTGTCATACCACACAAAGTATTGATTGCCGTTTCTAGATTGAATCAAGACCTTATATGCAGCATTCGATGGATCCCAACCAAATGCTTGAACGAGCGTAACGGGCATTGATTCGGCAGCATGTGCAATCTCGGCAGTAACAAATGCAGAAGCTGTAAGCAGCAGCCCAACGGGAATCGAAGCTTGCCAAGTTCCTATTCCTACAGCAAGAAGCAGTGCAAGGAAATTGCGATCTTTTTTGGAAAAGCTACCCATCAGTTTGTTGGAATTTATATTCATCATTTTTGTTCTCCTTGAGTAAGTTACAGAAGTTGTTTAGGTTGTAAAATTTTGGCTGTGGCAGATTAATTAACTTTTTTTAATTAGGCGGAACAATTGGATCATCATCATCTCCAAACTTGGGGATTTCTGTAGTTTTATCGGGTAAATTACTTATGGAAAAAACCAATTCTTTCAACATAATGATTCAATCAGCAACAATATGGGAGATGTTTTCTAAATAATAAAAACTGGAATTTGAAATTCCTACCAACTACTGTTTGCCAAAAAAAGACCAACGAGTATTGGCAGTAGAAGAAGTGCTTTATATGTAAGATTTGTTGTTATCTATTCAAAAGCCAATTTGTATCAAGCCTGTTACTGGTGCTCACCCGTTAACTCAGCAATGCACCACAGGTTCATTAAGAGTTTGTAATAAAGAGACAAGGATAATTTTTTTTTGATAGAATATGGCACAATGTTATTAAGTCGGTTAATAGTTGGCTTTAATTGTGCCTACTTACTGAACGAGCTTTCATTACTTTCCCCAGAAAATATCTGGAAGAGTTATCGTATAAAATATTACTAAAAAACACACAAGATGAACAGCTCATCTGATCAACTCTGCCAAGAATGTACAGAAGTAGAAAATGTTTTAGAGATAGATATCAAACGTCTCCTTAAAGATTTAGCTACATATAAAAGAGGAAAAGAGCTTACAAAGCAGGAAAAGCTTTATCTCTGCCTATCATTTCTAGGTAATGAGCCTATTGACATAGCAAGAATAGAAAATTACCAACGTTTGTATGTTGAGCAAAAAAGTGAAAATCCTAGCTTAACAGAAGAAAAAATACATAAGTTAGTAGAGCAAAAGCTCAGGAATAGGGCACATGATATTAGTCATTATCTCAGCCAAAGTATAAATCAATATATTCTCGGTTTGATATCAACATTTGATAATAGTATATCTGATAAAAACCCTCGTCCATCTTGGTTCAAAATATTTTTTTTGTTGAAAGCAAACGGTTACAAAAAAGTGGCAGCATCTAGTCAAAAACCATCAAGCCTAAAAAGGATAGTCATTGAATCTGAAGATGAAAACAATTTACAAAATATTATTGAACTTATAAAAATGGTTAACCAAAAATTTGGTAATGGTTCTTTAAGTATTGAAGAAATAGAGTCAGAAGGAGATGAAGATAATGAACAAAAATAAAACGAGACAGAAGCTGGTATTGTCAGGCTCATCAGAAGCAATTGAGTATCTCCAAACGCTATTCCAATCAGGAGAACTGAGTAAATTACTTGATGTCAATGTTTTGAATATAAGCATAACTTCAGAAAAAACACCAACAGAAGTTTCTTTAGTCAACTTAAGTCAATGTTTACAAAAGAACTTCGTCACAGCAATAGCTGCTGGTTTTGAGGTGATTCAAGATATTTTAGAACCCCCACAATTAGTATTGGGATATCAACGACGTTCAACTCGTAGTTCCACGTCAGGTGAATCAGATGAGTATATTCGCCTACAATCTGCTCAAAGATTGCTAGAAACTAACCCTGATAATTCTACTGCGATCGCTACTTTATTTGAAATAATACGTACAACTCAAGAGGAAGAAGTTCGCTGGCGAGCTATTGAAAGTTTACCGAAAAATGCTCGCCATCGTCTTACTGATGTAATCGGGCTGAAAAAAGAAGAACTGCGATTAGCTAATCATCCGATTAAACTAACCGTGTCTGCAATCAAAATAAGCGATGAAGAAGTGAGTGTTTTTATCAAACTGTATCCTGCTGGTGAACAAACTACTCTGCCAATAGGTATCAAGCTGATTGTGCTTGATGAATCTGGAAAAATTTTCGACCAAGTTCCCAATGAAGATGAAGAGTACGACGAAATTAAATACAAATTGATATGTAACTTGGGAGAAATTTTTAGTGTCAGAGTCGCTCTTGGCTCAGATAGCATTACAGAAAGTTTTTCATTTTAATTGCTTTCAATAAATATTATGAGTGATTTACTCGTTTTGAAATTCAGGTATGAGAGTGATAATCAAAATTTACTAGTAAATTTTGTAATTGAATCAAATGGTGAGCTTAGAGATACAGAAATTAGAGGTACATTATCATCAGCAGATAATCTTTTAAAAATTCAAAATCAGTGGATCGAAGCTTATAGAAGCTTCTTAAAAGAAAAAGAAATTGACCGAATGAAAAAAGTAGAAAAGCAAAGCATTGCAATTATAAAAACAACATTCATTGATTGCCAAAAAGCAGCTTATGAATTGGAAAACACATTTCATAATTGGCTTAACTCAGAACAGTTTCATCCCTTCAAACAGGAATTAGAGCAGATTCTAAAAAGCCAAAAAACATCTGAAGAAAATCGGGTGCTGATTCAAACAAATCAACCGTGGTTGTGGAAACTCCCTTTGCATCGCTGGGAGATTTTCCAACGTTACTCCTGTGAAGTTGGTTTGAGTCTTACAGAAAATAAACGAGTAGAAAGACCATTACCCCCTAAGCCTAGAGCTAAAGTTAGAATCTTGGCGATTATTGGTGATAGTACTAAAATAGATACAAAGGTAGATAGGGAGTTACTAGAGAAAATACCTGATGCAGAAATTATCTGGTCGCAACAGCCTCAACGCCGAGATTTATACCAGAAACTGTGGAACCCACATGGCTTGGATATCTTCTTTTTCGCTGGGCATAGTAAGAGTGAGGCGAATGGCGATAGCGGTCGAATTTCCATCAATGAAAATGATAGCTTATCGATTGGGGAACTTAAAAATGCCCTGAGATTTGCTATCCGATTAGGTTTAAAGCTGGCAATTTTTAACTCCTGCGATGGCTTGGGTTTAGCAAGGGAATTGGCAGATTTGTACATCCCACATTTGATTGTCTTCCGGGAATCGGTGGACGATAAAGTTGCCCGAGAATTTTTACAACATTTTCTCGATGCTTACTCCAGTGATAATTCTTTATATACCTCCGTGCGGTTAGCAAGGGAGAAACTGCAAACTCTAGAGGAAGATATTCCCTGCGCTTCTTGGCTACCAGTCATCTGTCAAAATCCATCTGATGCACCTTTAACCTGGCAAAAGTTGCGCGGTAGTCAAACAGAGGCTACCTGGCGGGCTTGTTGTCAAGTAATGCTCGCACTATCAACCTATAAACGGTTGCTCAACAATCCCCTAACCGATAAGAATGAGTTAGGGCTGGAACTGGAGGAAATTTATGTGCCTCTGGGATTGGTGGAGCGACGCAAACAAGACAGACGTATCGGGGATGTTTCCCCAGAGCAGGGTTCGCAGTTTTACCAGCAAGAACCGGAGTATGAAATCACTAAAACCTTTAAGCCGCAGGAGTTTTTTGAACAAGTTCTTCACCAAGGGCAAAGCCCTAAGAGTCAGGGCAAACGGTTGGTTATTATTGGCGAACCTGGGGCTGGTAAAACCACGCTGTTGCAGAAGATTGGGGATTGGGTGTTAGAGAACACCATTGAGGACGTGCCAATTTGGATATCTCTGGCAGATTTACAGAGGGGACAAAGGTTGGAGGGCTACTTACACCAGAACTGGCTAGAATTGGCAATGCAGACTGTACGTGTCCCTGGTGCAACTTCCTCTACTTTAGTGCAAATGTTCCAAAGTGGAAGGGTGTGGCTGTTGCTCGATGGAGTGGATGAGTACACAGCCAACTCTGTCAACCCGATATTGGAACTCGTCAACCAACTCACTGACTGGGTGCAAAGGGCACGAGTTGTTCTGACTTGTCGGTTAAATCTTTGGGAAGCAAATAAAAACGCTCTGGAAACTTTTGATACATATCGTACTTTAGACTTTAGTTATGGTAACCCTCAAACTTCAGACCAAGTAGGACTATTCATCCGTCGTTGGTTTATAGCTAATTCAGAGAGTGGTAGGCGGTTGCGATCGCACTTAGATGAACCTGGACGCTCACGCATCAAGAATTTGGTCAAAAATCCTCTGCGATTATCATTATTGTGTCGCACTTGGCAATGGCAACAAGGTAAGTTACCCGAGACTAGGGCGGAACTTTATCGGCAATTTACGGAAGCAGTTTACAAATGGAAACAAGGAATCTTCCCTACTACTAAAGCGACTGAGGAGGAATTAAACGCAGCCTTGGGGCGATTGGCAAGGCGATCGCTTGACTTAGAAGCATCCTGGTTTCGGCTACCGCATCACTTGGTTGTTGAAGAACTGGGGGAATTTGATGCTCCCCTATTTCAATTAGCACTCCAACTGGGCTGGTTAAATCAGGTGGGTGTTGCAGCCCAAAACCCAGAAGAGCCAGTCTACGCATTTTTCCATCCCACTTTCCAAGAATATTTTGCAGCATCAGCGACTGGCAATTGGCACGATTTTTTACAGCATGACAATCATCAACCCGCTCCCATGCAGGGTATTTACCGGATTTTTCAACCGCAATGGAAAGAGCCAATGATACTGTGGCTGGGGCAATCTGAACAGGAGGTACTAAAGCAAGAAAAAGAAGAGTTTATCAAGGCGTTAGTAACTTTTACAGATGGATGTAACAATTTTTATTGGTATCGGGCATTTTCTCTAGCTGCTGCTGGTATTGCTGAGTATCCCGACTGTAGCCGTGCAGACTTGATTGTGGAGCAGCTCGTCACACAAGCCTTCCGTCATCAATCGGTCAACTCACCAGAATACTCAGCACGCTTGAGCCTCATTGCAGACAAAGCGAAAGAAGCACTAAAAGAAACCGACCATCCACGGGTTATCAATGCTCTGAAGGGAATTGAACCAATACCTATCTATTTTTTGGTAGAAATTGCAACTAGCAGCCCAGATGATATTCGCGCCTTGGCTGAATTGGTGCAGAATCACCAACAGGAAGATGTTCGTTTGATAGTTGCGAGGTGGTTATTGCAAGTTGACCCCGGTAATCAGGATGCTACTGATACTCTCCTTAATATGTTGCGCTACAGTCGAAGTCCTTGGATTTATCACCGAGCTGCCAGGGGTTTGCCTGGAAACTCTGAAGCAATCAGCATCTTGCAGGAAATACTAGGCAGACCTCGACATCCATTTGATAATTTTGAAATTAAAAATATATTAGCTGAGATTGGTGTTGGTAATCCGAATGCTACCGACAGCTTAGCAGCGAGCGCTCCCACTAAAAACAGGACTTTTAACTCCTTGTTAAATTTACTATCTAAAAAAATCTTGATAATCGTTTATATAAACTTCAGCAATACAAAAGCGAACTTACTTCAAAATAGAACATTTAGGGGGATATTTCTAGGGTTGAGACAATCATTTATTTTTCTTCTGAGAAATGCCTGTAACACTTTAGTTTACTTGCATCAAAAAGCAAATCATGATGAGAATTTCCACCTACAGTTCATTGAGAAGCTAGCAAAATTTGACCCGGGAAACCCCAAGCTTATCTTGAGTCTAGTTGAGTTGCTGCGTACTGGGCAAAGTCCATCTGTATATAAGCAGGCTGCTCAGAGTTTAAAAGAAATCCTTCGAGGACAAATGTGTCTAGTCGTAGTCTCAGGCTTGAGAGATTGCCTGCAAAAAGGAACTTCTGAAGAACGATACGATTGTTGCTATGAGGTTATTTGGCATTGTGCCCAACATTCAGCTTACCCTGACTTCTATCAAGCTTGGCACGGTCAACCTTTCATCTCTGATGCCCAAAGAAACTGACCACATCCCCAATGGTCTTACTTTTCACCCATGCTCAACCTATCACGACTCAACAGAGATGAGTTTTCCAAATCAAACAACATCTGCAAACAATGTGGTAATGTCAATATGTTAGTTGATGTTAGGTAGTGTGAGACATGGCGAAAACACCATCATCCACCAAGTCAGAGTCAGTAACGCTTAGAATCCCGAATGAAGTGTTTGATCAGATTCTAAATTATGCGGCTGCAAATACTAAAGGCAATCGTTCTGTTGCAATTGTTGAGTTGATAAACATGGGGCTAGTGGTTGCCAAACAATCTACTCAAACAAGTTTGACAGCACAACAGAGTATGAAACAAAAAGATTTAAGTGAAGCTGTAACACTGCTAAAGTCACAAATGAATCAACTTACCCAGCTTCTACAAGAAACGGTTGTGCAGCGTCTAACAGTTTTAGAGACAGAATTGGGGGAGTTAAACGCCTGAGGGAAGAGAACTCCTCTCTCAGGCAACCAATTCAGCAGCACCTTCTTGAAACTGCACGCGAACGTATCCTTACCAGTCTAAAAGTGGGCAAACAAGCCTCAAAGTACAAAAGTATCCGATCGCTGCTAAACCGCTTTATCTCCGAACTACGCTCACTGTAATACACAAAAGATTAATTGAGCATTTTCTAACCAACCGCATTTTATTTAACTCCTGCTTGTGATTTTTTCAATAAGAAAAAGTTCAAAGCGATGAAATCTGTTACCTTTTTGTTACTATTAATACTCTCTTTCGCAGTAGCATTTCCAGCTCTTGCATCGGTGTGCCGCAATTGGGATGGTCACCAAATCTGCATTCTTGATATCAAACGAAGTGCCAAAAATTATTGGGAATACAGAGCAGCTGTTAGCATAGATGGAGTGAAAACACCTATCGAAGTCTACAATTGTCGTTCTAAAGTTAAGGTTCAGCAAGATGGGACTGCTTTGCCATTTGAGCATAACGATCCTGGTGAATTGATATGCAGTTTTTTCAAGAAGTCTTGAGGAACAATATAAGACTCCTAGCTGTACAACCCTCCCCAAACTCAGGAGAGGAGCGGTTTTGGCGTCCGTCAAACCCTGGGTGAGGTTAGTTTAACACTCAGCATTCCCGCTAATTTTTTAGCAATAATACTTATTAATAAAAGCGTTGCTGCTTTAAATTTTCACAATGCGGTGGAATGAACTGAATTTGATGCTATGATTCCACAGGGAATAACCGCGCTATTCGCGCTATCCTGCCGATTAATGTAGATGGTAAATCTTTCAAGTCAAAGATTGCCACCAAACAAGTGCAAAGTGCTGATATTTGCCAGTCACGACACCAACATTGTTAAATAAGACTTGTTGAGGCTGTTGTTAGGAAGAAAGCAGAATAACATGGCTAAGTCTCATGCATCACAGCGCAACAGAAGTAATGGCGCAAAGCATCGCGCCTTAAAAGGCGATAGCCCAGAAAATCGCCCACAAAATCTCATCTTCTATCTAATTACTTCCATCCTGCTGCACTCTGTTCTGTTTCTTGGAAGTGATTATTGGCTTCGGGCTTTTGCACCCAAGCAAGAACTCTCCGAAACAATACCAATTGAGTTCGTTGAAGTTCCTCCTAATGAGACAAAGACGCCCCCGGAAACTTCACAACGGGCTGCCAAAAATTCTGTTGCAGGTGGAAAAGCAAAACCTGAAAAACCTATTTCTGCTGGTAACTCAGCATCCACAACTACACCCAAAACTAAGAGTGCTTCTGAACCCTCTGAGGTATTACTCCCACAACGAACACAGCAAAAAACAGTATCATCAAATCCACCTCCTCAAAAACTGCAACCCAAACCTCAGAAAATAGCGATTGCTCCTGTCACCAAACCACTTGTACCTGAACCAAAGTCAACAGCAGTTACACCTGAGACGATACCACCAGAACCATTACCATCACCTACAGCAGTTGCACCTACCACCAAACCACTTGCACTCAAACTGCGACAAAGAACAGTTACACCTGAAACGACACCACCAGAACCCGAACCTTTGCCAACA